>NZ_JAPNXR010000001.1:0-531802 GCF_030397615.1 Vibrio sp. 14N.309.X.WAT.E.F5
ATCTACACATTGATGATCACCACACAGTAGAAGACACGGCGCTTGCACTAGGCCAAGCACTGAAAGATGCGCTAGGAGACAAACGTGGCATTGGCCGTTTTGGTTTCAGCTTGCCAATGGATGAGTGTTTAGCTCAGTGTGCGCTTGATCTTTCTGGTCGCCCATATCTGAAGTTCGATGCTAAGTTCAGCCGTGAACAAGTGGGTGATCTTTCGACTGAGATGGTGGTTCACTTCTTCCGTTCTCTAACCGACACACTGGCTTGTACGCTACACCTTTCTTCTGCTGGCAATAATGATCACCACATCATTGAGAGCTTGTTTAAAGCGTTTGGCCGTACTCTTCGCCAAGCAATCAAAGTTGAAGGTAACGAGTTACCAAGCAGCAAAGGCGTCCTGTAAGGCTAACGTTAGCAAGGAAAGACAATGAAAGATCAGAAAGTAGTCATCATTGATACCGGTTGTGCCAACGTTTCATCGGTGAAATTTGCGATTGAACGTCTGGGTTATGCGGTTGAGATTTCAAAAGAGCCAGAAGTGGTTCTTGCAGCTGACAAGCTATTCCTACCGGGTGTAGGCACAGCAAGTGAGGCAATGAAGAACTTGCAAGAGCGCGACCTTGTTTCTCTTGTGAAGCAAGTAGAGAAGCCTCTGCTAGGTATTTGTTTAGGTATGCAGCTGTTAGGCAAATTGTCTCAAGAGAAAGGCCAAAAGGCTGACGAGTTAGTTGAATGCCTAGGTTTGTGTGATGGTGAAGTTCGTTTACTTGAAACGGGCGACTTGCCTTTACCACACATGGGCTGGAACACAGTTACCGCGACACCTAACCACCCTTTATTCAAAGACATTGAAGAAGGCGAGTACTTCTACTTTGTACATAGCTTCGCAATGCCGGTGGGTGATTACACTATCGCACAATGTGATTACGGTAATCCGTTCACAGCAGCGGTGCAAAGTGGCAACTATTATGGTGTTCAGTTCCACCCGGAGCGTTCGTCAAAAGCTGGCTCTAAGCTGATTCAGAACTTCTTGGAATTGTAATAAGGATTTGGCAGCGGCTAACGTTGCCCTATAAGGAATGTAAATGATTATTCCCGCGTTAGATTTAATTGAAGGCCAAGTAGTTCGCTTATTCCAAGGGGACTACGGGCAAGTAACAGAATACAAAGTAGACCCAGCAGAGCAGTTCAACCTGTATCACCAAGCTGGCGCAGGTTGGCTTCACCTTGTTGATTTAACCGGCGCAAAAGACACAACCGCTCGTCAGTTAGACTTGATCGCTAAGCTACTTGCTAGCACGCCTGCAAACATCCAAATCGGTGGTGGTGTGCGTAACGAACAAGATGTCGTTGATCTGCTAGAAGCTGGCGCGCAGCGCGTTGTGGTTGGTTCTACGGCAGTTAAGCAACCTGATTTGGTTAAAGGTTGGATGGAGAAGTACGGTGCGGAAAAAATCGTGCTGGCTCTGGACATCAATATTGACGAAAGCGGCACACGTAAAGTCGCGATTTCAGGTTGGCAAGAAGATTCTGGCGTGACTATTGAAGCGCTGATTGAAGACTACCTCACGGTTGGCCTTAAACACGTTCTGTGTACCGATATTTCACGTGATGGCACGCTAGCAGGATCAAACGTAGAGCTTTACGTTGATCTTTGTAAGCAGTACCCACAAGTACAATTCCAATCATCGGGCGGCATTGGCAGCCTAGCTGATATCGAAGCGCTTAAAGGCAGCGGTGTTGCTGGTGTGATTGTGGGTCGTGCGCTACTTGATGGTAAGTTTACCGCAGAGGAGGCATTTGCATGTTGGCAAAGCGAATAATCCCTTGTTTGGATGTCCGTGACGGACAGGTGGTTAAGGGCGTTCAGTTCCGTAACCACGAAATTATTGGTGACATCGTTCCGCTAGCGCAACGTTATGCGGAAGAGGGCGCTGATGAACTCGTATTTTATGACATCACCGCATCAAGTGATGGCCGTGTGGTTGATAAGAGCTGGGTAAAACGCGTAGCAAAAGTAATTGATATCCCTTTCTGTGTAGCTGGTGGTATTAAATCAGCAGAAGATGCAGCGCGCATTCTTGAGTTTGGTGCGGATAAAGTATCAATCAATTCACCGGCACTGGCTAATCCACAATTGATCACTGACCTTGCTGATAAGTTCGGCGTGCAGTGTATCGTTGTCGGCATCGATTCATACTTCGATAAAGAAACCGGTAAATATCAGGTTTACCAATTCACTGGCGATGAGGCGCGTACTAAAGCGACCAAATGGGAAACCAAAGATTGGGTGCAAGAAGTACAGAAGCGTGGTGCAGGTGAGATTGTGTTAAACATGATGAACCAAGATGGCGTTCGTAATGGTTACGACATCGAGCAACTCAACATGGTTCGCTCAGTATGTAACGTTCCATTGATTGCTTCTGGTGGCGCAGGTGCGATGGAGCACTTTGCTGAAGCTTATAAAAAGACCAACGTGGATGGAGCACTTGCGGCTTCGGTATTCCACAAACAAGTCATCAATATTGGTGAACTTAAACAGTATTTAAAACAACAAGATGTAGAGGTGCGACTATGAGTTTTGAACCCGTAAGCTTATCAAAAACAGAAGTAGGCGCATTGTCAGAGCGTATTGATTGGGAAAAAGTGGGTGGCTTAGTGCCAGCTATTGTTCAAGATTACCAGTCAAGCCAAGTGCTGATGATGGGATACATGAACCCTGCAGCACTCGAGAAAACAGGCGAGACTGGCCAAGTGACGTTTTTCTCTCGCACCAAAGAGCGTCTTTGGACGAAAGGTGAAACGTCGGGCAACGTATTGCAACTGCAAAACATTGCCTTGGACTGTGACAGCGACACCTTACTGGTTAAAGTTAATCCCATTGGCCCAACATGCCACACTGGTACAACAACGTGCTGGGATGGAGACAAGCAAGAAGAGTCTCAGATGGTGTGGCTTCATCAGCTTGAGCAGCTACTGGCTGCCCGCAAGGACGCCGATCCTGAATCTTCTTATACTGCCAGCCTATATGCCCGTGGCACCAAGCGTATTTCGCAAAAAGTGGGCGAAGAAGGCGTTGAAGTCGCGCTTGCGGCGACGTCGGGCGATAAGGCGGAGTTAGTATGCGAATCAGCAGATTTGATTTACCACTTGATGGTTCTTCTTCAAGACCAAGGCTTATCGATGAACGATGTGGTGAACAAGCTAAAAGAGCGTCATAAGTAAGCTCTCTTTGGATTAATCGAACCACGCAAAAGACAGAAAAAAGCCCCGTAAACAACCATGTTTACGGGGCTTTTTAATTGTTTAATTTTCAAGCTTTCTAAGCCCTACGCTACTTTCTCACCTCTGACTTTACGTCATTCCGAGGAGTCTAAGCGACTTTAGGAATCTCTTTACTTAGTCAAACATCCTAATTGTTTGACTTACCCGCAGCACTTCTTGTATTTCTTACCACTGCCACAAATACACGGATCATTACGGCCGATTTTAAAGCTCTCAACGGTTTGATTTAAGCGTGGGTCAATTTCTGGTTGTGTAGTTTCTTCCTGCTCTGGGAAGGTACCATCAATGTAGTACCAAAGACCTTCTTCACGTATAAAGCGAGAGCGTTCTTGCATGCAGTATTGTGCGCCTTCTTCATTGAAGTAAGCTTTAAACTCAACAAAGCCTTCGTCTTGGTGCGAGCCTGCCGCAGTATCAATGACTTCTAGTCCTGCCCAATCACTATCGATAGATTCGGCAATACCTTCTCTCTGCGCTTCTGCATTGCAGCTTGGATGATAAGTAGCAACCACATAATCCACTAAACCAAGTACATGTGCAGAATAACGTGAGCGCATCAATTGCTCGGGTGTTTCAACGGCACTGTGGTTAAGGTGTGCTGATTCACAGCATTGTTGGTAAGTATTTTTGCTACCGCATGGGCATGAAGACATAGTCAAATCCTGTAAAAATGGCCTCTATTAAGAGGCCATAAATGAATGCGTTGGAGTTTACCAAGAAACGATTGCTCGCCAAAGCTTAGTTTCCATTGGTACGCTTATGTGAGTGGACTATTTCAACGACGGTGATAACAGCTCTTGAGCCCAAGTCGTCGCTTCGTCATAAGCTTGCCCGAGCTCTGCTTCGCTTAGTTTGAGTAGTTTACGAATGCGCGTTGCTTCATCCCATCGAGCTTGTTCATAAGCGATAACCATCGCCAAGATTGCACCTAATACGCCTTTGCGTTGTATCAGAGCTTGCTTAATCTCTTCATCAATTGGCACTGAATCCAGTACTTGCTTCAACGGTTGGTCAAACAGAGAATCGAGTAGGGAGAACATACCGGTCAAAAAGGCTTGTCCGGGTTCAACTTTCACATTCATCTTCTCGACTAATAGTTCACACTCACGTGCACGTAATACCGCTAAACCATAGAGTGAATCTGGCTTGTCTTCTTTCGCGGATGCAATCGCCACAAGTGAAACGAACTTGCGTAGTTTTTGTTCGCCAAGGAAGATTAGCGCTTGGCGAAACGAACGAATGGTTGTTGCTGAGCCGCCTGCAGAGTTCACATAGGCAAGTAACTTGTAAGACAGCGTGACGTCTAATGTGATCAGACGTTCAACTTCACCGAAGTCGATAGGGTCGTTAGCGATCTCTTTCAACAGCTGAACAATCGTCAAAAACGCAGGGTTGAGAGCACGAGTTTGGATCATTTCCGGCTTACTGAAGAAGTAACCTTGGAAGTAGGTGAAGCCTGCTTGGTTTGCTTCTTGATATTCGTCGTAAGTCTCGACTTTTTCAGCGAGGAACTTAATGTCTAACCCTTTGAGAGAGTTCATGAACATCGAAGCTTTCGCAATTGAGATCAAACGGATATCAAACTTGATAATTGAAACGTACGGTAAGAAGCGCTTCCACGCTTTGCTTGGCACAAAGTCGTCCAATGCGATGGTATACCCCGCATCATAGATGGCTTTGATTGCTTCAAGTAGTTCGTCGGTTGGTTCGCAGTCTTCAAGAACCTCAACAACGAGGCTTTCTTTTGGAAACAGCGTCGGGACCAAGTTAATCAGACTTGTATAAGGAAAGTTAACGAACCCCAGCTTATCACCCAACGTATTATAGTGAGTTGATAAAAAGTGGTCGGAAAGCAAACGGCTAGTAGCGAGCTCCGGCTCTACTTCAGGGAAAGTGTTCTTAGGACCGTCCCTGAATAGCAACTCGTAACCTATGGTTTTTTTGTCTGTATCGAGTATTGGTTGACGCGCTACGTATGAATATTTCAACTTGGTACTGTGTTCGGTTTAGTTCTGATAGAGAGATAATAGCTAATTCAGTGGAAATTACCATACACAATCAAAGAAAGTCTGACCGACAATAATAATCAAAGTGAAAGTTTAAGACGGATGTTGAAAGCTATTGCTAAACTCTCGATTCTGTAGTTCAAAACTTTGCGGAGTGAACACCAGCACTGAACCTTGAGTATACCAATCGCCCAATACGATACGGGTTTTAGTGCAATTATTAGCATTGAAAGTGTGAATGTCAGGGCGATGAGTATGGCCGTGAATCATCAGATCGACGTTGTTTCGCGCCATCACATCTTCGACTTCTTGTTGTGTCACATCCATGATGTCGAGAGATTTAGTTTGCTTGTCATCTTTGATATCAGATTGAACCTTAGAGACAATTTTCTTCTTGATGAAAAATGGAATTCTGTTGAAGACCCATTGCAGCCATGGTTGATGCACTTTTTCGCGGAAGGCGAGATATTTTACATCTTCGGTACATAGGGTATCACCATGCAGTACGACCGCTTTTTGTCCGTAGATATCGATCGTTGATACTTCGTCAAGAAGTTGCACGCCCGTTTGTTTGGCAAATTTCTTACCGACTAGGAAGTCACGGTTACCTTGTGTGAAGTAGCAAGGCACGCCAGTTTTCACCAAATCAATAAACGCTTGGCGAATAGAGGTCGCAAACTCACTTTTGTCGTCGTCACCAATCCAGAATTCGAAAAGGTCACCTAATACATAGAGTGCATCCGCTTCTACCGCTTCGTTCTTCATGAAAGTGAGGAAGCAGTCGGTGATGTCTTGTCGTGACGGAGCAAGGTGCAGGTCTGATATAAAATATGTTTTCATAGGTCTAAAAAAAGGGAGCGATTCGCTCCCTATATCCTGATTTTATAGGCTCATCAATTATTAATACTAGGTCGTGTTGACCTTTGGCGGTTAAATTTTGTTCGAGATAAAAGCGATTTAATCGAGGCGAGGGGTAGGAAGCCTAGTCATTCTAAGCAAATTTCCCTCAACAAAGAGTAAAACGCTTTTAGCCGAACCCTTTGGGCAGCGTTTGCTGGTATTTCTACTGCGTTATCGGCTTCTTATGTAGGCTAGCTACACATCAAAGCCTCTGCCTTGTATAAATCCCCAGCAACTCGCTGCAAAAATCAGCTCAAAAGGTCAATACGCCCTAATCGAAAGCAAGTGATTAAGCTTCGATTGTAGTACCAGTGATGATCACTTCTTCTAGAGGTACATCTTGGTGCATACCCATAGAACCAGTGCTAACACCTTTGATCTTGTTTACGATGTCCATGCCTTCAACTACTTCTGCGAATACACAGTAGCCCCAACCGTCTAGGCTTTCGCTACGGAAGTTTAGGAAAGAGTTGTCGTTAACGTTGATGAAGAACTGAGAGCTCGCTGAATGCGGTTCCATAGTACGAGCCATTGCTAGTGTACCCACTTTGTTCGCTAGGCCGTTGTTCGCTTCGTTCTTGATAGTCGCACGAGTTGTTTTTTCTTTAAGGCCAGAAGTCATGCCGCCGCCTTGAACCATGAAACCATCGATAACACGGTGGAATAGCGTGTTGTCGTAAAAACCGTCACGGCAATACTGTAGGAAGTTTGCGCTTGTTTCTGGTGCTTTTTCTTCGTTAAGTTGAACTTTGATGTCACCAAAATTTGTGTGAAGGATGATCATGATTGTTACCTTACTGTCTTTTTAATATGAAGTTCGAATTCTAGCGCATGTTGGCGGACTTTCAAATCACCAAATCATTAACTTAACTTGGTTGTTTGAGGTAATTACTGCTTTGGGGGATTACCTAATAACGCATGAATTGATATACTTGCCCTCTTATTTTGATTAATACACAAATATAGATAGAGATCATGCTAAAAATTTATAACACACTCACAAGACAGAAAGAGGAATTCAAACCAATTACAGCTGGCAAAGTCGGCATGTATGTCTGTGGGGTAACCATTTACGATCTCTGTCACATTGGTCATGGCCGTACGTTCGTTTCTTTCGACGTAGTAACTCGCTACCTTCGTTACCTTGGTTACGATTTGAACTTCGTTCGTAACATCACAGATATCGATGACAAAATCATCAAGCGTGCTAACGAAAACGGCGAATCTTGTGATTCTCTGACTGAGCGTTTGATTGGTGAAATGCACGCAGACTTCGATGCATTGAACATGAAGCGTCCAGATGTTGAACCTCGTGCAACTGAATTCATCACTGAAATCATTGAACTGGTTCAAAAGCTGATTGACCGTGGCTTTGCTTACGTTGCAAGCAACGGCGACGTGATGTTTGAAGTTAAGAAATTCGACGAATACGGTAAGCTTTCTAAGCAAGACCTTGATCAGCTTCAAGCTGGTGCTCGTGTTGATATTGATTCTGCAAAACGCAGCCCGTTAGATTTCGTTCTTTGGAAGATGTCTAAGCCAGGTGAACCTACGTGGGAATCTCCATGGGGTCCAGGTCGTCCAGGTTGGCACATTGAATGTTCAGCAATGAACTCGTCTATCCTTGGTAACCATTTCGATATCCACGGTGGTGGTTCAGATCTACAGTTCCCACATCACGAGAACGAAATTGCACAATCTTGCTGCGCACACGGTACTCAATATGTGAATACTTGGATGCACAGCGGCATGGTGATGGTAGACAGAGAAAAGATGTCTAAATCACTGGGTAACTTCTTCACTATCCGTGACGTACTTCAGCATTACGACGCAGAAACAGTACGTTACTTCCTAATGTCTGGTCACTACCGTAGCCAGCTGAACTACAGCGAAGATAACCTAAACCAAGCACGTGCATCGCTTGAACGTTTATACACATCACTTCGTGGCCTAGACCTAACCGCAGCTCCTGCTGGTGGTCAAGAGTATGTAACTCGTTTCTCTACGGCAATGAACGATGATTTCAACACACCTGAAGCTTATTCAGTGCTGTTTGAAATGGCTCGTGAAATCAACCGCATTAAGACTGAAAGCATTGAAAAAGCAAGTGCTCTAGGTGCATTGATGCGTGAACTTGCCGACATCATCGGTATTCTTCATCAAGACCCTGAAGCTTTCCTTAAAGGTGATACTGCTGGTAATGATGACGAAGTAGCAGAAATCGAAGGCCTAATTAAGCTACGTAATGACTCTCGCGCTTCGAAGGATTGGGCTAACGCCGACCTTGCACGTGATAAGCTAAACGAGTTGGGCATTGTTCTGGAAGATGGCCCAGAAGGCACGACTTGGCGTCGTAAGTAAATCTTATAAAAAGGGCTGATTTTCAGCCCTTTTTTCTAGCAAAAATTCTTTAATTTCACCTTTGCTTTTATCTTCAACTTTTAAATAACAGGAATATTTCTGTGGCTCAGATGTATTTTTATTACTCGGCAATGAATGCGGGTAAATCGACAACGCTTCTTCAATCTTCATTTAACTACCAAGAGCGTGGCATGACGCCAGTGATCTTTACTGCAGCGCTAGATGATCGCTATGGTATCGGTAAAGTTAGCTCGCGAATTGGTCTTCAATCTGAAGCTCAACTGTTTAAAAACGACACCAATATGTTTGACGCGATACAAAAACTCAATGAAGAAGAAAAGCGTCATTGTGTTTTGATCGATGAGTGTCAGTTCTTATCGAAAGAGCAGGTTTACCAACTAACAGAAGTGGTTGATAAGCTGCACATCCCTGTACTTTGTTACGGTTTGCGCACTGACTTCTTGGGTGAACTGTTTGAAGGTAGCCGTTATTTATTATCTTGGGCTGACAAACTGGTTGAGCTAAAAACGATTTGTCACTGTGGTCGTAAAGCGAATATGGTGATTCGTACTGATGAACACGGTGTTGCGATTGCTGAAGGTGACCAAGTGGCTATTGGTGGTAATGACCAATATGTTTCAGCTTGCCGTTTGCACTACAAAGAAGCGTTAGGTAAATAAGCGGCTCTTTGGTTGGTTTTTCTTAAGTGAATAAAGCTGAAATCAACAAGCTCAAGGAATAGCTAAGAATAAGAAACGGTGGCCAAGTGCCACCGTTTTTGTTTTCTGAAAAAGTGTATTGCGTGACTTAAAGTTTTATTCGAAACCCAGCTTCTTCAATGCTTGGTAGGCATGATCAACGTCATCAGGAATCGGCATCTCAATCTGAAATCCTTGCGCTGGATAAGACTTGATTCGTTCGAAATCAGCAATGAGAGCACCCAACACCATGTCTAGTGGTAACTCTTCGTTAAAGTAATCAACCCAGTCTTGCCATTGTGAAGTGACTTGAATCTCGGTAACTTCGTCAGGCCACTGTTTAGAAAACGTGGCGTAAGTACGTTTCTCCATAAAGGGTTTTTGTACTAATGTCAGGCGTTTCGGTGATAGTCCACGCTCAGTCAGCAATTTGTGGGTGAATCGTACGTTCTCCCCAGTATTGGTTGCGTGCTTCTCAACGATAATGTCGGAGTCAGGCACGCCGGCATCTCGAGCGATAGCCGCGAATGTTTCAGCCTCTGAGCGTTCAAAACTGCCTTCAGTAAAGCGTCCCACACCGCCAGAAAATACGATATAAGGAGCCACACCTTGGTGATAGAGCTCAGCTGCGTATTCAGCAACGCGAGTGTCGTTACTGCACAACACAAATATACAATCTGAAGGCGTGATGTCATGATCCATCGACATGAAGTTCCAAAGGGTGTCGATCGAGTGATATAGCTTACCCTTTGAGTTCTTTGTTACGGCTTGCTTAGCTATGGATTGGTTAGCTATGGATTGCTTAGTCATAAAGAGCGTCCAATGTGGAATCGAATTTAAACGAGTAACCTAAACCGAGGATCTTTTTAGAAGAGATCAGCTTGTCTGGGGTGTCGACAATAGGAGGGAGTGGCTCGCTGCTATTGGCGCTTTTTAATGCTGCTGCGTAGAACTCCGCCTTGCTTACTGTATTTGGTGTGGTGACATTTACGACTTCATTGTGCAGTTGATTGATGGCGAAATCGACCGCACCAATCGCATCATCAAGGTGAAGCATGTTGGCTGGTGCTTGAGAGCTGACCTGCTTTAGCTTGCTTGCGAATCGAGATGGGTGACGGCTAGGGCCGATTAACCCACTGAAACGAAGAATGGTGTAATCAATGCCGGAATCCATCACCAGTTGTTCAGCCTTCAGCATCACGCGTGCATTGTCCGAAAATGCGGATGCTTGCTCGTTTTCTGAGGTAGAAAGAGTGAGTGAGGCGTCTTGCTCGTACAGAACTCCGGGCTTGGTTGGGTATACCGTCGTCGAACTGACCATAATGAGCTTTTTCACGTTAGCCTTCTGGCAAGCACTGGTCAGTTGTTGCCAATAGTCGGCGTACTCGACACCAGCGCCTTTTCTAAAGCCGGGAGGAAAGCTACCAATAACTATCTCAGTATTGTTTTCCAATAGGAGTGAGTAGAGTTGGCCAATAGAGCGTTCAGGTTGTATTGCATCAAAACTGAATACTTCACAAGGAATGCGTTCGTTGCCAATAGCGTCAGCGCCTTCTTGGGTGGTCTTCGTCACGACGACTTGGTTATCATGTTTGACGAGATGTTCCGATAAGGGCGCTCCAACCCAGCCTGCACCAACAATAAATATAGAAGCCATGTGTTCCTCACAACTGCAAATGACGAATTTACAACAAGCCTAACAAACCTTTGCCCAAAAATGAAAAAACTCCACGGCCGAGGCAAGTGGAGTTTTTACTAGAACAATGGAGCTTTAGTTTAGTACGCGAAGTAGTTTGTCTGCGCGCTCTGCCATCTGTATACCTTCATCTGTTAGGTAACCGCCGTCTGGCTGAGTACAAAGGTTCTTTTCGAATAGGCGCTTAACAGCGTCTTGAGTTTCTTGAGCTGCCTCTTGATGAACTTTAATTCCAGTAGCTGCGCTACTTACATCAAATTGAAGAAGGAGGTTTAAATCAGCAATGTTTTCAGCGTTGTACTTCATAATTAACCTATATATTCATAACGTTCTCTACCTTCACCTTAGTGCGCATTCACAACTCAGGCAATAGCAAATAAAGAGAATTGATAAGTGATACCAAATTGAATGATTAATCAGCGCATGAGCGGTTGTTTTTTGTTTAATTGGGCGAATTTCACACGCTTCATTAATGAATGATGTTTATTGCTAAGTGGTTGTAATATATTGTGAGACTAGAAATATAATGCATCGAGCAAATATTGTTTAAAAAAAGGAAATGCATCAGTGAGAGCCAACAAAGTAGCATTAATGATCAGTATGCTATTTGCAATTGCAGGGTGTCAGAGCACTCCCTCTGAACAGACAGAAGCGAACCAAAGCACGAATGGCAGTGAGTCTTCATCAAATGCCCGCACGTTTGATTCTGTGCAAAGTGTTCATCTCGAATGGGAAAGTAAGCTTGAAAGCCATGTTCAATTGTCTCTTTATGCGCCAGAAAATTACAATGAACTATTAGATGCTTGGGATGATGCTGAAAGCATTTATGCCGATTTACTGAAAGACGAAACTCGTCTAACGAAAAGCTATTCAATTTTTTCGAGCCTAACGTACGCTGAAGCTTTTGATGAAAAAATCGCTTTGGTTAAATCAAACTATGATTCGATTCTAGTGTTAAAGAAAAAGGCTGATAGAGTACTAGCGGATTCGATTGTTCAGATGGATTATCTGAAATATTTGGGTGCCGATACGATGTTCGCGTCGAACTATAAGAGGCTTTACGCTGAATACAGTGAGTTATTTGAATACGTATTGGTTGATGAGCTTGAAGATGCTCAGGAAGCGCAGGTTGAGTTTCTTAACCATGCTCGCTCATTAGAAGTCAAAGTCGCCCATAAGAAATACATTGAACCGCTAAAGAACGAATTAGAGTTCTTAGAAGATGAAGACTTTGATGATGTTGTGCCGCTTACCTTTGCTAAAGCAAGTTCTCAAATCGCATTGGCGGAAAATCAAGTTAAGGCAAGTCCTCGTGAAAAATCGATTATCGAAGACGCCGTTAGAGCTGCTGAATTCGAATTGAATCATGTGAGAAGTGTTGCGCATGAAGTTAAGTTGCTTGCTAACGTGAAGGGTGATCGATTTGAGCAATCGGTATTGAATGCTGAGAACCAGTTTCTGAGTATTTCTCAGATCCTGAATGATCAAGACTACCGTGATGTGGTGTTGCGTCTTCAAGCTCAAAAAATCGTAGAGAGTATTAAAGCGCTTAAAAGCTCTGATATGACCACGCAACTGAAGTCTGAGGTTGAAGCACTTTCAGAACAACTTGCCGATTTAGAACTCGAAAATCAGAAACAAGCCCAACAGCTTGCTGAGACAAACAAACATAACGAGTTTTTGGATGAGCAGGTTACTAAGAGTGATGCACACATAAAAAGCTTGGAAGAGCTGGTGGACAGTTTGAAAAGCTTAGGTGGTAAAGTTGCTACCGAAAGTCACTCCGACGTGACACCGACTAACGTTGAGTCCAACCTTGAAGATGCCGCTTTAGAGCAATCATCAGAACAAGTGATTGAACCTTCGGTTTAGCATAACTAATTTCTTTATTTGTGATTGACTTAAAAGCGCCTCAGGGCGCTTTTTTACGTTCTGTTGATCTATATCAAAATCTAGAGATGAAAGGATCTGGATAGTGTACGTCATTCCTTTTACTTAACGTAACTTGTTGATATTTATAGATGTGTTGTTTTTATTGTTGATAAGTTTTCATTCATCAGGGTTTTGTTTTTACTACTAAAGTCGTATGAATTTTCAATATCATTATAGGTTTGGTGTTTTCTCGATTGTTGAAGGTTATTTGAGCGCGAAATAGCTCTTGAATTCAGAAATGAAAGAGAGGATTATCGCGCTCCCCAACGACATGTTTCAAAATGTAAATTATGAATCTAAACCAATTTGACTCATTATTACCGCCACAAATGGCTGAGCGCGCTGCAGATATTGGCGTAGGTAAAGCAACAAAAGATCCAATCAAATCCTTTCTTCTCGCTATTTCAGCGGGCATACATATCGGCATTGCGTTCGTGTTTTACACCATCGTGACGACAGGTGCTGGTGATTTACCGTGGGGCATTACTCGCGTACTCGGTGGTTTGGCATTTAGCTTAGGCTTGATCCTTGTGGTGGTTACTGGCGGCGAGTTGTTTACCAGCTCTGTTTTAACGTTAGTGGCGAGAGCGAGCGGCAAGATCACTTGGGTGACCTTGTTTAAAAACTGGGCGACGGTTTATGTGGGCAACCTTATTGGCGCTTTATTGCTAGTGGCATGCATGCTCGCGACTAAACAATACATGTTTGACAATGGCCAAGTCGGGCTCAATGCTATGGCTATCTCTCAGCACAAAATGCATCATGACTTTATTCAAGCGATTGCGCTTGGCATCATGTGTAACGTGTTGGTGTGTATTGCGGTGTGGATGACATTCAGTGGGCGTACCTTAACGGATAAAATTACGGTTATGATCTTACCTGTAGCGATGTTTGTATCGTCGGGTTTTGAGCACTGTATTGCGAACATGTTCCAAGTACCACTCGCTATCGGCATTAAAACATTTGCTCCTGCTGAGTTTTGGACAATGACAGGTGCTAACCCTGCCGACTATATTGACCTAAACATGATGGATTTCTTAACGAACAACCTATTGCCTGTGACTTTAGGCAACATCATTGGCGGCGGTATCTTTGTCGGCATGTGGTATTGGTTGATTTATCTACGAGATTAACCATGATTCGGTCATCGTATCGATTTGAATGATTACGATTAAAAGACGGTCTGCATTGCAGGCCGTTTTTTATTGTGGAAAACCTTTTAGTTTCTCTTTTAAATAATCATTAAAACACTCAATAGCAGGATCGAGTAGGGCAACATAGGCCTTTGAAATTAAGTAAGGATCAATGTAAATGATCCTTAGTCGAGTCAAAGTGACTAAAAAAGGATCAATACTGTTTTGGTTATCCACAGTTTCTGTGGATAACCTGTCTCAAAGTCAGTGTGTAACCAGATCGTAAAGGAAGAAAGAGGTTAGTCTGTGGGCTTAATTCGGGCGAGGACTCGACCTTCTTTCGTCAGAGATGTCTTCAAAGAAAGGTGAAGTGCGAGCGCCAATGAACTGCTCATCATCACGAAAATAGCCAACATGATCATCAGTTGATACTTAATCGCAATCATTGGTGAAGCTCCCCCTAGAATTTGACCTGTCATCATCCCTGGAAGTGTGACTAAGCCAGTGGTCGCCATAGAAGCCATGATAGGAGACATCGCCTTCTGTATCGCATTACGTACAAAAGGTGCAGCTGCGTAGGTTGGAGAAGCGCCTAAAGCGATAGCCGCTTCGTACTCTGACTTCTGGGTTTCAAAAGCACCGAACAAGTTCTGTAGAGCCACTATATTGCTGCTCAAGCTATTACCCAACAGCATCCCCGCAATAGGAATTAAGTACTGTGCGTTGAAGAGTGGGGTCGGCTTGATAATAAAGAAACAAATAAATAAGACGATGGGTACACAGGTAACCGCAAGGCTGAACGCTACAGGTGCTAATAGTAGTTGTTTCGGGAGCTTTGATTTTTCAACAATCGAACTTGCACCCACTACAATCATAGCGAATAACCACAATAAATTGATCCATAAGCTATTCAAAGTAAAAAGGTATTCGAGATAAAGACCGACCAAGAATAGCTGTACCACCATACGAGAAATACTAATAGAGGCCTCTTTACCTAAGCCGAGCTTTAGTTTGTGGTTAATGGCGATGGGCAGTATGAGAAGTGAGCTAAATAACAGCAATTGCCACCAAGATATATCAATAACGTCTTGCATAATGCTTCCTTTTAAGTAGGTCTCCATCATATCTGAAAGTGCCAAATGATGCATTTCAGCTTCATACCTGTCGAACTCAAAAAAGGCTCAATTATTTAACATTCAAAGTACAAAATAATGGTTGTTTGAGGGTTTTTTGGCTACTACTTAGTAGGTAAAACGTTAAAATTAGTTACAATATAGTTGCGCAAATGTTGGCTTTTAACATTTGTGAAATATACTTAATTCTTCACATTTGTTAATACTTTTTAATAACTTTGTTTAACTAAAAACAACTTTGGATGAGCTCAAAAAAGTATTGATTAGCAAGGGTTATAACGGGAGATTTGATTGAACCCTACTTTGTGTATGGTCTAAAATTCATCGTTAGATACTCAAGAACTTTAGCCCCTTAGAATGGGTTACTCGAAATTACTAAATACAAAATAGGCAAAATGTATGAGTGATGTTAAGAAAATTGAAACTGGCGAAAAACGCTCGTTGGAGTGGAAGTCATTCCTCTTCATTGCGGTGGTTCTCTTTCCAATATTAAGTGTGGCTTTTGTAGGAGGCTACGGCTTTCTAGTTTGGGCACTGCAAGTGTTTGTATTAGGTCCTCCAGGTGCACACGGCGGCATGTAATGCCCTCTTGCTATCACATTTTTATTAGAACTAATTTTTAAGAGAGCTAAACATGAAATCATTTTTAGTTAAATTATGGCGCACAATGACTCGCCCAGCAGTACACATCAGTCTTGGTGTACTTACCATGGGTGGCTTTATCGCCGGTGTTATTTTCTGGGGTGGTTTTAACACTGCGTTAGAACACACGAATACAGAAGAGTTCTGTGTAAGCTGTCACACCATGCGTGACAATGTTTACGTAGAACTACAAGAAACGGTTCACTGGAAAAATACATCTGGTGTACGCGCAACTTGTCCTGACTGTCACGTTCCACATGAATGGACAGCAAAAATTGCTCGTAAGATGCAAGCATCTAAAGAAGTATTCGCTCAAGTATTTGGTGACCTAGACACACCTGAGAAATTTGAAGCTCGTCGTATCGAACTGGCTAAACACGAATGGGATCGTTTCTCTTCGAACAAATCTCTAGAGTGTAAGAACTGCCACAACTACGATTCAATGGATTTCGAAAACATGCGCCCAACAGCGCGTATCCAGATGAAGAACGCGGCAGAGCGTGATCAAAGCTGTGTTGACTGTCATAAAGGTATTGCTCACAACCTTCCATTAGATATGGCATCAGCGAGCGGTATTGTTGGCGAGCTAGAAAATGTAGCAAGCAACACATCTTATGCAAATGGTTCTGACGTGATCTCTATTCGTCATCTTCCAATGTACACGGATGAGACAGCAACAGTTGAAGCGGGTCTATTAAGCCCTGCAAGTAAAGTTGCGGTTATCGACGAAAAAGGCGACATGATCAAGATTCAAATCGACGGTTGGCGTAAAGCGAAAGGCTTCGGACGTGTAATCCAAGAAGACTTCGGTATGAACATCTCGACTGCAATCTTGACGAAAGAAGTCTCTCAAAGTGACGTGATCACTGTTGGCGAGAAGAAAGAAGATGAGCTAACGGGCCTTCCATGGGAAAAAGTTGACCTAGCACTTTGGATGAAGAAAGAGTCTATGGTTGATAACTTCGATCCAATTTGGAACGCAGCAGGTCAGGCTTACCAGTCAAACTGTTCTACTTGTCACTCACAACCAGATGAAGGCCACTTCAGCGCTAACGGTTGGGTAGGCATGCTAGATGGTATGATCGCATTCGTGAACTTCGATACAGATACAGAAGCACTTGTTCTTAAGTATCTACAGAAGCACTCATCAGATTTTTCTGAAGGCCACTAATAAGACGTCAATTGGAGTAACACAATGGCAATTACAAGAAGAAGTTTTCTGAAAGGTGTCGCTACAACAAGTGCGGCATCGGTTATCGGTCCTAGCTTATTGGCGTCGGCATCGGCTTCAGCTGCAGAAACTGATGGTACGTGGAAAGTCTCTGGTTCTCACTGGGGTGCATTCCGAGCTCGCGTTTATGCGGGTAAAGTACAAGAAATTAAGCCTCTAGAAATCGATCAGCATCCAACTGAGATGTTGAAAGGTATCAAGGGTATTATCTACAGCCCATCACGTGTGCGTTACCCTATGGTTCGCCTAGATTGGTTGAAGAAGCACAAATACAGCGCAGACACGCGTGGTAACAACCGTTTTGTTCGTGTGACTTGGGATGAGGCATTAGACCTTGTTTACCGCGAACTAGAACGTGTACAGAAAGATTACGGTCCATGGGCGCTTCACACAGGTCAAACTGGTTGGAGACAAACGGGTCAGTTCCACAGCTGTACTAACCACATGCAACGAGCAATGGCACTTCACGGTTACTCTGTGAAGAAAATCGGTGACTACTCAACAGGTGCTGGTCAAACGATCATGCCTTACGTGCTAGGTTCTACTGAAGTATATGCTCAAGGTACATCTTGGGAACTTATCCTAGAAAACAGTGACAACATTGTTCTTTGGGGTAACGATCCAGTTAAGAACCTGCAAGTAGGTTGGACGTGTGAGACTCACGAATCATTCGCATACCTAGAACAGCTGAAAGAAAAAGTTGCTAAGAAAGAGATCAACGTTGTTTCTGTTGACCCTGTGAAGAACAAAACAGGTCGTTACTTAGAAAACGAGCAGATGTACATCAACCCACAAACTGATGTGGCGTTCATGTTGGGTGTTGCTCATGTTCTTTACAACGAAGGCCTATACGACAAGAAGTTCATCGAAACTTACTGTCTAGGTTTTGAAGATTTCATCAAGTACGTTCAAGGTGAAACGAAAGACAAAGTTGAGAAGACGCCAGAATGGGCTTCAGCTATCTGTGGCGCAAGCGCGGACTCTATCCGTGATTTCGCTAAGATGTTGGTTAACGGCCGTACACAGATTCTTGTTGGTTGGAGTATTCAACGTCAACAACACGGTGAGCAGCCTTACTGGATGTGTGCAGTTATCGCAGCAATGGTTGGCCAAATTGGTTTACCTGGCGGCGGTATCTCTTACGGTCACCACTACTCTGGTATCGGTGTATCTTCAACTGGTTTCGCTGCTCCGGGTTCTTTCCCGCTGAACATCGACCAAGGTCAATCACCTAAGTACACCAATACAGATTACAACGGTTACAGCCGCGTAATTCCAGTTGCTCGTTGGGTAGATAGCCTGCTTGAACCTGGTAAGAAGATCAAAGCGAACGGTTCTACTGTGACGCTGCCAGATATCAAGATGATGGTCTTCAGTGGTAACAACCCGTGGCATCACCACCAAGATCGCAACAAGATGCGTAAAGCATTCAAGAGCCTACAAACTGTAGTGGCTGTTGATTTCGCTTGGACTGCAACTTGTCGTCACTCTGATATTGTTCTTCCAGCTTGTACTCAGTGGGAACGTAACGATATCGATGGTTACGGTGCGTACTCTGGTCGTGGTTTGATCGCAATGCACAAGCTAGTGGATCCTC
The DNA here is from genome assembly GCF_030397615.1 of Vibrio sp. 14N.309.X.WAT.E.F5. Lineage (NCBI taxonomy): Bacteria > Pseudomonadati > Pseudomonadota > Gammaproteobacteria > Vibrionales > Vibrionaceae > Vibrio > Vibrio sp. 14N.309.X.WAT.E.F5. The sequence goes on from NZ_JAPNXR010000001.1 coordinate 18,613, forward strand.
TGTTCCAGTCTAAGACTGACTTCGAGATCATGTCTAGCCTGACTAAGCGTTGGGGTCGTTACGACGATTACACGCGTGGTATGGATGAAATGCAGTGGGTTAAATCTCTGTATGACGATTGCCGCGCTTCGAATGAAGGCACGATTGAAATGCCTGAGTTTGCTGAGTTCTGGGAGAAAGGTTTCCTAGACTTCGGTAAAGGTAAGCCATGGACTCGTCACGCTTCATTCCGTGAAGACCCAGAGATCAACGCACTGGGTACGCCTTCTGGTTTCATCGAAATCACAAGCCGTACTGTTGGCAATATGGGTTACGAGCACTGTCAAGAACACCCAATGTGGTTCGAGAAATCTGAACGTTCACACGGTGGTCCAGGCTCTGATAAACACCCGTACTGGCTACAATCTTGTCACCCGGACAAGCGTCTTCACTCTCAGATGTGTGAATCTGAAGAGTGGCGTGCGACTTACGCGGTACAAGGCCGTGAGCCAATCTATATCAACCCGACGGATGCTAAGAAGAAAGGCATCAAAGACGGCGATGTAGTACGTGTGTTCAATGACCGTGGTCAACTACTAGCAGGTGCTGTTCTAATGGATAGCTATGCTCCTGGTGTTGTTCGTATCGAAGAAGGTGCTTGGTACGGCCCGATCAACGAGAAAGTGGGCGCGCTAGATACATACGGCGATCCAAACACACTAACTCAAGACATCGGTACGTCTGAACTTGCTCAAGCAACGTCAGCAAACACATGTTTGGTTAACTTCGAGAAGTTCCAAGGCAAACTGCCTCCAGTAACGTCATTCGGTGGTCCAATCGAAGTTTCTTAAGACTTGTGCTTGAGAACCAAGATTAAAGCTTGAATTAAAGCCCCTGTAAGGATTCTTACAGGGGCTTTTTGTTTTTCTAGTGTCTGTGTTGGGATTTCTACTTACGCATTATGGTGAAGCTTATGGAGGCGTCTTTGAGAAGCACTATAACGTACTACTATTGAAGCAATTGAGCCGAGAGGGTGAGTCAAAAGAATCTCTTGTGAGAAGCTTAGGTCACTGAAAACAATTAGGCTACTGGAAACAAAAAGGCCGATACAAAGTACCGACCTAGTAGAAACCTATGGAGTTAAGCTTGAACCTGGATACAAACCGGAGCCTTGGGTAGAAACCTAAGCCTCGATTAAAAACCTAAGCTTTGAACGTAAAGCTACAGTTCGAACATAAACCAATAACCGTATGCACAAATCAAAGCGGGTACACTCGAGTACAAGGTCGCGACGAGCGCTGCTTTCGGTGCCATTGCAATCGCAGGGAATAGCGCGTCACCATCATTTGAAATAGCATTACCGACTTGAGCCGAGAGTGGCAGTGCACCTGAAAGATAAAGACTGGTCACCAACAGCTGAGGACCACAGCCTGGTAATAGCCCCATCAACACGCCAGCCAGGGGGAGCATGATGCCCCAACTTGAGAATAGCGTCGCAAAATCCACATTTGCTATCACAGAACCAAATTCAAAGAACAGAAAGGCCACCACAACCCACGCTGTCACGAAGTTAGTATCTTGAGCCGTTTTTTGTAATGGGTGAGAGCCTACACACTTCTCATCTTCACTGACGGCCGATTTATAATCTTCAATTTCACGAGTCAGACCCCATAGGAACATCGAGCTAATCAACAAGATCGTTCCTGTCCACTCCATCGACATTTCAGGTAACGCAAGCAACTCGTTGACATCAACTTGAAAAGAGCCAAGTAGGGCAACCGCAGCGCCCGGAATAATCAGGACAGACCATAAGTAGCCCTGTAGGTTGATCGCCTTTTTAGAAACGGCCTCTTTGTCTTCCTCTTGAGATTGAGATGAGCAGCTGCGCGCCGCTTCATTTTTCTCTGACTGTTTCGGACGTAAGAAATCATCAGCGTGAAATAGGTTGATGATGCGACCTGACGCTGTGCCCACAATCACGCCCATTGCCATCATGGCTAAGCCTGTTTTAGGTTCGCTCGCAATCAACAAAAAGGCTGCGTCACCCATGGTGGAGACCAGTACAGCAACGACGGCTCCAAATCCCAGCTTCCCGGAAATAAATTGTGTTGTAACGACGATCGCACCGCCACAACCAGGCAATGCCCCCATCAGCGCAGCAAACACCACTTGGTTAGAGCGAGACTGATGCACGAGCTTATTGAAGACGTTGTCTTTGTTGATGTACAAGCTTAACCAGTGGTAAATAGCTAACGTTAAAGCGACATAACAAGATACAGCCCAGAATGCGTCTGACAAGGTCGTTACCGTCAGCTCTCGTGTAGCAGGGGCTGCAACCAATGCTGCAAGTGAAATCGGCAATAGCAAGCGCTTAAAAGACAATGAAAACTGAGTTGTTTTCGCAGCGCTACTGCTTGGCAAAAAAGAGATTAGTCGATCCATAGGTGTTACTCAAAATTAGTGGCTTAAGATAAATATATACGAATGATAATAATTATCAATTGCATTTGTTGTTTTTTTATCTATTGTTACCATTGGCTAAACCTAGGAAACATGACCAATCTAAAAAAATGAGGTAAAGTATGGCTAATAAAGAGAGGCTCTAAAGGTAGAGTCATAATTGTTAGTGTAATAGGAAGAAACATGATTTTAGTTGTTGGTCACAAAAACCCTGATAGTGACAGTATTTGTAGTGCGTTAGTTGCAACGGAGCTTCTTAAAGCTCGTGGCGAGGAAGCGACACCAATTCGCCAAGGCGAGATCAACCGCGAAACTCAACACATTCTAGAAGTCGCTGGTGCTGAAAAGCCAGAGCTTCGTACTTCTGTTGCTGGTGAGAAAATCTGGCTAGTAGACTACTCAGATCTAGCACAAGCACCAGACGATGTTGCTGAAGCTGAGATCGTAGGCATTGTCGATCACCACCGTCTAGGTGACGTGATGACAGTTAACCCTATGGAAGCTTGGATCTGGCCTGTTGGTTGTACAAACACTGTACTTTTCAACATGTTCAAGATTGAAGGTCACGCTATCTCTCAACAGATCGCTAAATTGATGATGTCTGCAATTCTTTCAGACACGGTTGGTTTTGCTTCTCCAACATGTACTCAAAAAGACAAAGACGCTGTTGCTGAGCTTGCTGAAATCGCTGGCGTAACAGACGTTGATGCTTTCATCAAAGCACTTCTAATTGCTAAAACAAACATCGAAGGCCTATCTGCTGCACAGTTAGTAGAAAAAGACCTTAAAGGCTACCCATTCAACGGTCGTGATGTTGTTGTTGGTCAAGTTGAGCTTGCTACTCTTGAGCAAGTAGACGGCATGATCGAAGCGCTAGAAGCTGATCTTGAAGAGCGTTGTGAGAAAGATGGTCTAGCGTTCGCTGCAGTAATGCTGACAGATATCACTACAGCTCAAACTCGTCTTCTATACAAAGGTGAGTGGGCTGATAAGCTGGTTAAATTCGAGAAAGACGGTGTATTGATGATGGAAAATACATTGAGCCGTAAGAAGCAAGGTTGGCCTTGGCTTCAAGGCGAGCTTGTTTAACCAAGTCGCTTAATTATAAACGCCTGCTAATTTAGCAGGCGTTTTTCTTTGAAGTAGACTTTCTTCTCAATAGAAATATTTGAAGTTAATGCTACTCAGCATAAAATGAACAAAGTTACTGACTAACGTAGGAAATTAAGATGACTACACAGCTAGACGATAAAAAAATCGCTGAAATTAATAAGTATACGGGTGAGCAACGCCTGAAATACTGTGTGAAAGAAATCGTAGCAAACCGTGAAGTATGGATCTTAACCGATGAGCACGGTTGTGTGATGCTGAACACCGAAGACGAAGATTGTGTTCCAGTATGGCCAAACCAAGAGTTCGCAGAATCGTGGGCGACGGGTGATTGGTCTGAGTGTAAAGCTGAGTCTATCTCTTTAAACAAGTGGCACAGTCGCTGGACGAACGGTCTAGAAGACGATGAACTTGCCGTTGTGGTATTCCCGAACGAGCAAGAAGAAGGCGTTATCTTGTTCCCTGACGAATTCGATTTCGAACTGAAGAAGCAGGCTGCTAAGCGCTAATTCTCTCGTCAAATTGTAAGCCAGCGTTGTCTTATCTTTGACAACGCTGTGGTTCTATTCTTCCCTTATAAACTGTTTCCAAAAAACAAAGCAATACTCAACTGATATCCGTTAGTAACCGATTCTTCCGTTAGTAACCAGTTATTCCGTTAACACTCGATCACTTCGTCAATACCCGATTATTTCGTTAATACCCAATAAGTTGATACAAAGGTGCCTGCTGCGCTTCTGTGGACGCTTGTTGAAGCACATCTGTTTCGCTGTATCTCTTCAGTATCTTTCGGACAATGGGTTTTGCTTCTGCTTCAGTCATTCCAACCTTCAATTCTGGTTCATACAACAGCTTTAGTAGTAGCACATCTAGTGGCGATAATAAGTCTTCAGGCGTGTAGTCGTTGAAGATAGAAGGGTAGGCTTTGTCTGAGTCATTGGGTAACCCAAGTACCTGTGTGATCTCTTCAACAATACAGGCGACCAGCTTTCCTCTTGCTCTCGCTTGATCCACTGGGATCACAATCCCAGCATATACAATCTCCCCTTTGGAATTAGTTCGATAGCCTGCTGTACAGATGGCGCTGTTTAGATGCTGTGTCGATTTCAGTTTGAGTACAGTTTTGGCTTCAGCTATCCACTGACTCTGCCTTGTGTATATCCATTTAACGTTTGCATCCGATTCTCGAGTGACGATTTTAATCGGATGTTGCGTGACTTGTGATAGGTGCTGGATGTGCAATTCGGTGAGTTCTTGATGAAGCTCTTCGTCTCCGACTCGGTGATCGATCCATATTTTAATAGGTTGTTTCCACTTGGCGAGGGGCTTGTTGCCTTGAGCGTATTCGTGGCGTAACGCGACATCATAAAAGGCATTTTCGACAAACGTTTTATCAAGCCAAGTGAGTGGAGTGCTGGCAACGTTGAAAGAAAGCATTGTTAATAAGGGAAATATTAATAAAGGAAATGCTAGTAAGAGAATTGGTTTGAGGTTTGGAATTCGTATCAACAAGTGTTTCTCCTCCTTGAGAACCACATCGAAATCTCCCACCTCTACGTTCTTATTAGCGATGGGAGTGAGTTTGTGAGCTAGTGGTTCGGCGCTTTGAAGAAATGGCTTTCTACCAGTCTTTGAGTGATCTGGTGGGTTGGGTTGGTGAGAACCTCATGTGTTTCCCCAGACTCAACGACGTTTCCTTCGTGCATGACAATGATCTTATCGGTGATGTGCTTAACGATACCGATATGCTGAGACACATAAACAAATGATACGCCCATCTCTTCTTGGAGCTCTAAGAAGAGGTTGATGATCTGAGAACGCATCGCCATGTCTAAACCATTCAATGCTTCGTCTGCAACAATGATTGATGGTTGAAGGATTAAGGCACGCGCCAAACATACTCTTTGTTTTTGACCTGCAGCCAGCATTTGCGGGTAAAAGTAAGCGTGCTCTGGTAAGAGTCCAACACGCAACAAAGTTTCCTTCACACGCTTCATACGGGCTTCTGGAGGCATGCCCGTGTTTCGCTTTAAAGGGCCTTCGAGGATTCGACCGATCTGTATGCGCGGGTTAAGCGAGGTGTTGGGATCTTGGAAGATCATACGAATCAGTTTACAGCGCGTTGAATAGTCTTTGTGCTCTAGCCTTTCACCGTTAACACGAATCTCGCCTGAGGTGGGTTCAACCATACCTGCAAGCATTCGAGCCAATGTCGATTTTCCAGAGCCATTTTGACCAATAAAACCAATAGTTTGACCGGCTTCCAGACTAAAGCTCACAGGTTTCACTGCCTGATGAATCTTCTTACGGAAAAGACCAGAGCGTGTCGTAAAGTCTTTTGATAACTCGCTGACTTCTAATAATGCACTCATGATTTCTTTTTCTTCTCCATATTGAGAGGGAAGTGACAATTAAATTTGTGGCTTTTAATACGTTTGGTATGAGGGATCTCAACACACTGTCTTTGTGCGTAAGGACAGCGTGGCCCTAATCGGCAACCAATCGGTAGATGCTGCAATGGAGGGATTGACCCTGGCAGCGACTGCAATTTTTCTTTGTGTGGAATCCAATCGTTGAAGTCGGGCATCGCTTTGAGCAGCGCGACGGTATAGGGGTGCTTTGGCACATCCAACAGTTTGGCTGTATCCGCTGATTCTACTGACTGGCCACAATACATCACGGTGATTCGTGTTGCCCATTGAGTAATGGTCGTTAAATCGTGTCCGATGAGGAGAATCGTCGTGTTGTGAAGTTGATTCATTCGGCTCAATAAGCGCAGGATCTGCGATTGAGTGATTGGATCGAGATCGTTAGTCGGCTCATCGGCAATTAAGATCTTTGGTTTGGCTGCAATCGCCATCGCAATCATGACTTTTTGACATTCACCGTCAGTCAGCTCATACGAATAGCTGTCCATCAGGCGAGAGTGATCTTTAATACCGACTTTATGCAGTAGAGCAACGGCTTGCTTCTTACGCCATTTGAATCGTTGCCACCATCGACCTTCGAAAGAATATGAAGGAATCGATTCAATAAGTTGATGACCCACTTTTTCAGAGGGATCAAGACAGGAGGATGGTTCTTGGAAGATCATCGCGATATCGCGAGCAATCACACGACGTCGTTCTTTGGGCGTCAACTGAAGCAAATCGATATTGCCAAGGCGCATTCGGTCAGCAGACACTTTCCAGTTTTCTTTACAAACCCCGACGATCGCTTTCGCAACCAAGCTTTTCCCCGAGCCTGATTCACCCACCAGACCACGGATTTCCCCTTCATTTAGGGTCAGACTCATTCGGTCAACGGCTTTAACCATCCCTTGTGGGGTTTCAATTTCGATGGTTAGGTGTCGAATATCAAGTAACGGCATTATTCGATTCCTGCATTTAGCGCTTGGCGAACACCTTCACCCACGAGGTTAACAACGATAACGGTAAACATAATAGCTAAGCCGGGTAAGGTTACTGTCCATGGTGCAAGGTAAATTAGTTCGACTGAGTCACCCAAGATTGAGCCCCACTCAGTACTCGGTGCTTGCGCGCCTAAGCCTAAGAAGCCTAAAGCAGTAATGTCGAGAATAGCGACAGACAGCGCCAGTGTAATCTCAAGCGCAACAACGGTCAGAATATTAGGAACAATTGAGTTCCATAACAAATAGAAGTCATTCGCACCATCAAGACGCGAAGCCAGAATATAGTCTTTCTCTACCTCAGCATGCACGGCAATGTACACCGAGCGTATAAAGCGCGGGATCAATGCCAAACACAGCGCCAGTAAGATATTAAACTCACCAAAGCCTAGAAAAGCCACGAAGATGATCGCGAGCAGCAAAGACGGAATAGACATTACGGTATCAAGCAGGTGGTTTAACGTGCTTGATAGCAACCCACGAGTCATGCCCGCGAGAACGCCAATCAGGCAGCCGATGACCGCTGCAATGAAGGTAATGATAACCGCTGCGCCAAAGGTCAGCTGCGAACCAATGATCAGACGAGAAAGAATGTCTCGGCCCAAGTCATCAGTACCAAGGAAATACTCAACCGTACCAGCCGGATCCCAAGAGGGCGGTGTTAACAAATGCCCCGTTTGTTCTTGAGAATCGTGAGGAGCCAACCAAGGTGAAGTTATCGTCACTAAAATGATCAGCCCCAAACACCACAACCCAAACATCGCTAGGTTGTTGGCACGAAAGCTTCGCCAGAAACGCTCAAACTGGGTTGGAATTTGTTCTTCCTGGTAGACGTTATTTGTTAGCATACCATTCCTTCCTTACCAGTGGATTGACCATTGCGCCCAACAGGTCTGACAAAATATTCGCAGTCAAAACCAACGTCGCGACCACAATCACACCCGCTTGAATTGAAACGTAATCTTGATTAGACAGAGCATCGAGTAGCCAGCGGCCAATGCCCGGCCAGTTGAAGATAGACTCGGTGATAATAGCCAGCGTTAACATACTCGATAGTTGAACTCCGACTTTTGGAATGATCGGTGGAATCGCATTTCTTAGTACGTGCTGAGTGACGATCTCTCGCGTTGAAAGACCTTTAATTCGAGCCGCTCGGATGTAGTTTTGTGTCATCACTTCTGCCACGGATGCACGCATCAATCGAATAACCTGAGTGGTTGGCGCTAATGCTAAAACCAGACAAGGCAATGCCATATGCTCAATAACGCTTTGCAGAGCGTGCGCGCGATATTTACCTTCGGCAAAGAACGCATCGATCATTGCAAATCCAGTCACATGTTCAATTTCATAAAGAAGATCGTAACGACCGCCAACAGGGAACATCTCGAAGTGCAAGGAGAACACCATGATCATCAGCAACGCGACCCAAAAGATTGGTGCCGAGTAACCTGCCATCGAGGTAAATGATATGGTGGTATCGACAAACTTGCCTTGTCTCATACCCGCTATCGTACCAAAAGGAATACCGATAAACAGCGCTAGAATAAAGGCAAAGAAACACAGCTCTAGAGTGGCAGGAAAAACCACAACCAGCTCATCAATGATAGGGACACCATGTTTGCTCAAACCAAAGTTAAGCGTCGATAACTCTGTGATATAGCTAATCCAGCCTGGCCAAAAATCTTGAATCGCCCAAGGTGAAGTCTGGTCTAGTCGAAGCAGGGAAAAACCCACTAACGTAAGAATAGCGAGTGTAATGACGAATAAGTTAACGCGTCTCAGTGTGTACCAAAACATCAGCGCACCTCTCTTCTGACTTGATCAAAAGGTTGGGCATTGAACGGACTTTGTTTAAAGCCGGTCAGTGAGCGGTCGTGCACGCGAAATTGCACACCGTGAGCCAGAGGGATCACTGGAACTTCTTCATTGAGAATGTTTTGGGCTTGGCGATACAAGTTCACACGGTGCCTTTGTTGATTGATTTCCAAAGCGAGATCCAGAAGGAAATCAAAGTCTGAGTTACACCACATAGAAACGTTTAATCCGGCACGTTCAGAGCTGCAAGAGAGCAGGGGACGTAAGAAGTTATCTGGGTCACCCGTATTACCAATCCAGCCAGTAAGCAGCAGATCGGTAGAAGCGATAGAAGACAGCTGTGTGCGGTCGAATCGGTCATCAGTATAGAGCTTAAGTTCGATGCCTATATCGGCCAAGTTAGCTTGGATTAATTCTGCGGTTTTTCTTGGGCTCGGATTGTAAGCTCTTGGCTCTAGAGGCACCCACATTGACAGCTCTAGCCCGGGTTCTACGCCGGCTTCTTTAAGAAGCGCAACAGCGTAGTTGCGGTCATAGCGAACTTGAACACTGTCTTTTTGGTAAGCCCACGAAGTAGGTGGCAACAGCGTGTAAGCTTTCGTGCCCGTACCGTAATAAACCGAGTCGAGAATGTTTTGGCGGTTGATGGCCAAATTCAACGCCTTTCTTACACGAGAGTCACGCAGTGCAGGGTGCTCAGTGTTGAGCGCGATGAAAGAGACATTCACCGCAGGCGTGGCGGAAATCTTTAACTCTTCATGAGCTTGAATAATTGGGATTTGGCTAGAGATCGGTGAATTCAACACGTCACATTCACTGCGAAGCAGTTTGGCCAGTGTTCCGGTACCACGTTGGGAAGTGTCGAACACAACTTGGTCCATTTGTACCTCACCCTTCCAGTAGTGCTTGTTCTTTTTCAAGCGCACTAGGTCATTGATTTGGTATTCGTCTAGGTAAAAGGGCCCCGTACCAACAGGCTTAGAGTCGAGTTCGTTTTTCTCGTCAGAGGCGACAAGCTTGTTGGCGTATTCTTTGGAGTGAATGACGGCATAGCTGGTGGCGATATTGTTGAGAAATGAATTGTCTGGGCGACTTAATTGGAATTTTACGGTTAGGTCATCGACCGCTGTGATATCAACAATCAGATTCTGAAAATCGATGCCAGCGAACCATGGATATAAACCGCCACCCACATAATGGAATGGGTTGGAGCTATCAACAATACGTTCGAAACTAAAGACCACATCTTGTGCGTTCAAGCTACGAGTCGGTGTAAACCAATCGGTGGTTTGGAATGAAACGTTTGGTCGCAATGTGAAGGTGTATTCTGTACCTGATTTGTCGACAGACCAGCTGGTTGCTAGGTTCTGTTTTGGTCGATATGTCATGGGATCAAGAGTGAGCAGCGTATCGAAGATTTGAGGACTCAACGATTCAGAGGTAATGCCACTATCAACCAGCTGCGGATTGAACGTACTAGGGTTACCTTGGCCACAATAAGTGAAGCCTTTTTCACGGATTTGCGCGTGATCGACACTTTCACCACATCCAGCTAAAAAGCCAAGCGTGCAGATGCTAAGTGATAGTCTTATTAGTGCTTTCATAAAAAGAAATACTTTTCGAAACGAGGCGTTAGAGGAGCCTCAAGATCCGGACAATTTAACATTTTATTTATTCGGCTCCAAATAATAATCAAGCGTGGACAGCTATTTATCGTTCGCTTGTCCGACAATCGCGTACTTCCTCACCATTCCACGTAATTGGTTGTAGGTTAACCCAAGTAATTCGGCGGCTTGTTTCTGGTTGTATTTACTTTGCTTTAAGGCTTGATTGAGTAGTTTGATATCTTGTTGTTCTTGCCATGCTTTGTAATCGAGAGGCAAAGAAAAAGCGCCTTCAGATGAAGTATGGCTGTTGGTTGGCTCATTGCCAGTTTCTTCAGCAGAATTTTGCTCAGTTATCCATGCAGGTTGAAACGGATTAAACACCAAAGATTCAATAGGATATGGATTTCTACCGTGCTGGTAGATAGCACGTTCAACGACGTTTTTGAGTTCTCTCACATTCCCAGGCCAAGAATAATCCAACAACGCCTCAACAGCCGATGGCGCAAAGCCGACAAAAAGCTCCAATTCGAGCTCTCGACACATCTTGATGGCGTAATATTCGGCGAGCAACGTGATGTCCTCTTTTCTTTCGCGAAGAGGAGGAATGGTAATGACATCAAAGGCGAGTCTGTCTAAAAGGTCTGGTCTGAATTCACCTTTGAGTGCCATTGCGGGTAAGTCGGCATTGGTTGCGCAGACTAGCCTGACATTGGCACTTAATGCCTTTTGCCCACCTACACGTTCGTACTGGCCGTATTCGATAACGCGCAACAGTTTTTCTTGAACCGAAAGAGGGGTTGTTGCCAACTCATCTAAGAACAGCGTCCCACCTTCTGCTCTTTCAAAGCGCCCCTGATGACGGCCTTTTGAACCGGTAAAAGAGCCCGATTCATGACCAAACAACTCAGAATCAATCAAACCTTCACTGAGTGTTGAGCAGTTCAGCGAAATCAAAGGTTGATCCCAGCGTCTTGAAAGGTAATGCAACCTTTGCGCGATCAGCTCTTTACCTGTACCACGCTCCCCGATGATCAGAATCGGTCTTTCGATTGGTGCTAATTGAGAAACTTTATCTAAAACAGAGAGAAAGCTTGGGGATTCACCAATAAGATTCTGCTGCATAGCGGGTCCTTGTGAGGTTTGAACACTGGTTGATGTGAGTCAGAGAGCTTTATTTAAATCGCTTAAGTAAGAGAGTAGTGGTGAAAAATACCAATACTTGGTTAAATTCATCATAGCATGGTTCGCGTTAATCACCATTTTATTGTAAGTGATTGAAAGTAAATAGCTTAAAAGTTGGCACGCTACTTGGATTACTTATGGTAGGTTTAACAACAAACGTAAATTTGTGAGCAAGTGGATTGAGAAATCGAACATCGGTTTAAAGCACATTTGCCATCATTGTAATTAAGGAGTTCCTCATGGGTATTTTTTCTCGCTTTGCAGACATTGTAAATTCAAACATCAGTGCATTATTAGATAAGGCTGAAGATCCTGAAAAGATGATTCGCCTTATTATCCAAGAAATGGAAGACACGCTGGTTGAGGTTCGCACGAACTCAGCAAAAGCAATCGCAGATAAGAAAGAGCTAGCGCGTAAAGTTGAAGCTATCGAAACTCAGATTCTAGATTGGCAAAATAAAGCAACACTCGCGCTAACTAAGCAACGTGAAGATCTGGCAAGAGCCGCTTTAATCGAAAAGCAAAAGCTAGAAGACATCATCAAAAGCCTTCATACCGAGCAAACTTTGGTTCATGAAACCATCGAAAAGCTGACAAGTGAGATTGGCAAGCTTGAAACCAAAATCGCAGAAACACGTGCAAAGCAGCAAGCACTAATGATTCGTAATAATGCGGCAAGCAATCGTCGTGATGTTCAAAAGCATCTGCATTCAAGCAAAACCCACGAAGCAATGGCGAAGTTTGAGCAATTCTCGCGTAAAGTGGACGAATTAGAAGCTGAAGCGGACGTTTACGCCAAAACGGGTAACGCAAAATCGTTAGACCAAGAGTTTGCAGATCTACAAGCTCAAGATGAAATCGAAAAAGAGCTGGCGAAACTGAAGCAACAAGTTGAAAACCGCGATAAATAATTTTAGGAGTTGTCTATGTCAACATTTCTAATTGCAGGTCCACTGATTGTCTTTTTAATCTTCGTGGCACCGCTATGGTTATTCTTACATTACCGCAGCAAGAAGAAATCCAGTAATGGTCTTTCAGAAACCGATCTTCAACGCCTGCACAAGCTTTCTGAGCAAGCAGAATCCATGCAAGATCGTGTGAAAACTTTGGAAAAAATACTGGATGCGGAGTCGCCAAACTGGAGACGAAACTATGAGTAGAGAATTGTATCGCGATCCCATTAACGGCAAATTATCGGGTGTGTGTGCAGGGTTAGCGAACTACTTTGGCCTTGAAGTTTGGTTGGTTCGTATCTTGGTTATCTCTGCGGCACTGCTTGGTGGTAGCTTTCTGGTCTTGTTAGCGTATTTAGCTTTAACATTTATGCTGGAAAAACAACCACCTCAGTATGTCGACCAAATGAAAGCCAAGCAAGAACACACGCTGAAGCAAAAGCCTTGGGAAAAGGGGCAAACTGCAGAGTCTTTATTGGGCACTTTAGAGGGTGATTTCCAGACGTTAGAGACCAGTGTACGCAATATGGAAGCTTATGTTACTTCCGACACATTTAAAGTCGATCGTGCATTTAAGAACATGTAGCGTGTTACCCTAAAAATAATAGAGAACGGTTTAGGAAAATTTATCCCAAGCCGTTATTTTTTTTAATAATTTTGTCTAAATAAATATTGTCATAACTGGTAACTTACATGTGATTAATCTATGTTAATAAGATACTTATAGATATGGATGATCACCATGTACAAAGCCTCCCTAGTCCTGTTGGTAACCCTGTCCGGGTTATCTGGGTGTGGTAAGGAGCTGCCTCCTGTTCCTGAGCCCGAATCAAGACCTGCTAAACTTTTCACTGTCTCCGTTGGTAATAATGCCTTTGAACGAAATTTCCCCGCCACCACTGAAGCGGGCGATAAAGCTGTCTTGGCCTTTCGTGTTCCAGGTTTATTACAAACGCTCGATGTTACTGCTGGGCAACAGGTATCAAAAGGCGAAAAACTGGCGATGCTCAATCCTGATGAGTATCAGCTACTAGAGAAACAAGCCAGAGCTAACTTCAAACTTGCCGATGTGCAGTATCAGCGTGCGATTAAACTGCGTAAAGATAGAGTGGTCTCAGAGCAAGATTTTGATCAAGCGAAAGCCAACCACAATTCTGCTCGAGCTGTATTGAATCAAGCGAAAGCTAACTTACGCTATACCACATTGATTGCGCCTTATGAGGGCACTATTTCTATTATTCCTGCTGAAAACCACGAGTATATTGCGGCAAAGCAAGGGGTAATGAATATTCAAACCAATCAAATTCTCAAAGTCGTCTTCCTATTACCTGACCAATTAATTACTCGCTTTTCTTCAGGTTTTGAAACAGACGCGACCATGGTATTCGATGCTTTTCCAGAACATTTTTACGAACTGACTTTTCAAGAGGTCGATACCGAAGCGGATCCAAAAACAGGCTCTTACAAAGTCACCATGATAATGGAGAGACCTACTGATATTGGCATACTGCCGGGCATGTCTGGGACTGTGAAACTGGTGTCTGCACAAGCAGCGGCAACCAAGATTCCAACCTCTGCGATGATGACTGACGGGGACGATGTCTCTGTATGGCGCGTGAATAACGACGGCATTGTTGAAGAAGTTGCGATTGTGATCGACGAAAAGCGTCATATTGTTTCGGGTTTAAATGATGGTGACCGTGTGGTGACTTCTGGTGTTAACGGACTTGAATCTGGCGTTAAGGTTCGCGAGTGGATCAAGGAAAGGGGGCTGTAGCATGAAGACAATTCAAATGGCTCTCAGCCTATCCTGTCTAGCTTTGCTGACGGCTTGTAAAGACAAGGCCAGCACTGAATCTGACAAGCTTCCTCTCGTCAAAGCAATCGAAATTTCGGTTCTCGACTTTAATGACAAACTCTATTTCCCTGCCGTCGCAAACGCAGCTGAAAAAGCCCACCTTAGCTTTCGAGTGGCAGGTGAGATATTTCAGCTGGATGTTAAAGAAGGCGAGCGCGTAAAAGAGGGCGACATTCTTGCTGAGCTTGATCCGACTGATTACCAGTTAGATGTGGACAATGCTCAAGCGAGATACACCGTAATTGATAGTCAATACAGACGTTCTAGCCCTTTGGTTAAAAAAGGCTTACTAGCTAAGTCTCAGTTTGATGAAATTGCAGCCCAACGCCAAATTGCTTACGCCGAACTTGAATTGGCAAAACTGCGTTTGTCGTTTACTAAACTTCGTGCTCCTGTTGATGGGATTATTTCGCGTGTCAGTGTTGATCAATATGAAAATATTCAAGTTGGCCAACAGATCGTGAACATTCACAGTGTTGAAGATGTGGAAGTGATTATACAACTTCCGGATCAAATCTACGTAAACCAACCCAACGAGACGATCTTGTCAAACGTTGAAGCTTTAGTGAGGGTGCCAAGCGGCAATGAGTACTCGGCTGGAATAAAAGAGTTTACGACTGAGCCCGATCCAAGCACTGGAACGTTCACCGTAACGCTAGCATTACCGATGCCTAAAGATGATTTGATTCTTGATGGTATGGCGGTTGAAGTAACTTCGCACGGCAGAGATATCGGCCTTGAGCTGAAGGCTGGCGTGCTTATCCCAATTGAAGCGGTGTTCAACGCCGATGGGGATGACCTCACTCGTACAAATTCTTACGTATGGGTTCTTAACGATGACGATACTGTCTCTAAGCAGCAAGTCGTGTTAGGCAAAGCAAACCAGACTACATTACAAATTATTAAAGGATTAGAAATGGGGCAGCATGTCGTTGTTGCGGGCGTATCACGATTGCGTGATGGAATGACAGTGGAAGTATTGCCTCAGGAGACGAACGATGAGTGAAGTGAATAACAAGCCTCAAAATGACGCTCCGCAAGGTGATGACCAGATCACAGGTGTCGCGTCTTACTTTATACGTAATAAAGTCATTAGCTGGATGCTATCGCTGATCTTTTTGATTGGTGGTGTTTCTGCATTTTTTGGCTTGGGTCGTTTAGAAGATCCAGCCTTCACTATTAAAGATGCAATGGTTGTTACCTCGTATCCTGGTGCAACTCCGCAACAAGTGGAAGAGGAAGTGACTTACCCACTAGAGAAGGCGATACAACAGCTGACTTATGTGGATGAAGTTAACTCTATTTCAAGTCGTGGCCTGTCACAGGTTACGGTCACCATGAAAAACAACTATGGCCCCGACGATCTTCCGCAAATTTGGGATGAATTACGTCGTAAGGTGAACGATCTCAAGGTGGAATTACCGCCCGGGGTGAATGATCCTCAGGTCATTGATGACTTCGGTGACGTTTACGGTATTTTGCTTGCTGTGACAGGTGATGGTTACAGTTATAAAGAGCTTCTCGATTATATTGATTACCTAAGGCGCGAGCTGGAACTGGTTGATGGAGTCAGTAAAGTCTCTGTTTCCGGTCAACAGCAAGAGCAGGTTTTCATTGAGATATCGATGAAACGGATAAGCTCACTAGGGATCTCTCCAAGCACCGTCTTCAATCTACTATCGACCCAAAACATTGTATCCAGTGCTGGCGCAGTCCGGATAGGCGATGAATATATACGTATCCACCCAACGGGAGAATTCCAAAACGTTGAACAACTCGGCGATTTGATTCTGACTGAAGGTGGCGCGCAAGGGCTTATCTACTTAAAAGATGTCGCTGACGTAACGCGCGGTTATGTTGAAGTGCCTACCAATATCATTGGTTACAACGGAAAACTGGCTCTAAACCTCGGGGTGTCTTTTGCTCAAGGTGTGAACGTAGTGGCGGTAGGTGAAGCCTTTGACCGACGTTTGGCTGAGCTTAAGTATCAACAGCCCGTTGGAATAGATATTTCTGAGGTCTATAACCAACCAAAAGAAGTGGATAAGTCGGTCAGTGGTTTTGTTGTCAGCCTTGGACAAGCGGTTGCCATCGTAATTATCGTACTACTGTTTTTCATGGGGCTTCGCTCCGGCTTGTTGATTGGTTTGATACTGCTATTGACCGTTTTCGGTACCTTCATTTTCATGCAGTACTTCAAAATCGATCTTCAGCGTATCTCACTAGGCGCATTGGTTATTGCCTTGGGGATGCTGGTGGACAACGCCATTGTGGTGGTAGAAGGGATATTGATCGGCACGCAAAAGGGACGATCCCGGATGCAGGCCGCTACTGATATCGTCACTCAAACAAAATGGCCACTGCTCGGTGCTACCGTTATTGCGGTTACGGCTTTTGCTCCAATCGGTCTATCTGAAGACTCGACGGGCGAATACTGTGGCACCTTGTTTACGGTTCTACTGATCTCGTTAATGTTGAGTTGGTTTACTGCGATCTCGATTACCCCGTTTTTCGCAGATATTTTCTTCAAAGGTCAGAAGGTTGATCCTGAGAGTGAAGGTAAAGACCCATACAACGGGATGGTTTTCGTTATCTACAAAAACTTCCTAGAGTTTTGTATGAAACGAGCTTGGTTAACCATGTTTGTTTTGGTTATCGGCTTGGGTGCGAGCGTTTACGGCTTTGGTTTTGTAAAACAAGCTTTCTTCCCATCTTCTACAACACCAATGTTCCAAGTTGATGTATGGATGCCTGAAGGGACGGATATCCGAGCGACCAACACCAAACTTAAAGTGCTGGAAAACTGGTTATCGGAGCAAGAGGAATCCGAGCACATCACAACCACAGCGGGTAAAGGTTTACAGCGTTTTATGTTGACCTATTCACCGGAGAAAAGTTATAGCGCGTACGGTGAAATAACGGTTCGTGTAAAGAGCTATGAAGTACTTGAAGCGCTTATGCTTCGTTTCCGTGAGCATGTTGATACGCAATTCCCTGAGATTGATTACAAACTCAAACAGATTGAATTAGGTCCAGGCGGCGGCGCAAAAATTGAAGCTCGTATTGTCGGTTCCGATCCAACGATTCTTCGTTCTATTGCGTCTCAAGTGATGGATGTGATGCGTGCGGATTCAGGTGCTTTTAACGTTCGTCATGACTGGCGTGAAAGAACTAAGGTGTTAGAGCCTCAGTTCAATGAAAGCCAAGCGCGTCGTTACGGTATCACGAAGTCTGACGTTGATGATTTCCTAGCAATGTCATTTTCAGGCAAGTCGATTGGTGTGTACCGTGATGGTACGACGCTGATGCCTATCGTGGCGCGATTGCCGGAAGATGAGCGTATTGATATTCGTAACATCGAAGGAATGAAGATTTGGAGCCCTGCATTAAGTGAGTACATTCCGCTACAGCAAGTGACGTTAGGTTATGAGCTAGAGTGGGAAGACCCGTTGATCATTCGTAAGAACCGTAAGCGTATGCTAACGGTTATGGCTGACCCTGACTTATTGGGTGAAGAAACAGCATCAACGCTTCAAAAGCGTTTGCAGCCACAAATTGAAGCGATCAAGATGCCACCGGGTTATTCACTTGAATGGGGTGGTGAATATGAATCGTCGGCAGATGCGCAAGCATCATTGTTTACGACGATGCCTTTGGGTTACTTGTTCATGTTTTTGATCACTGTGTTCCTGTTCAACTCAGTGAAAGAGCCGCTGATTGTTTGGCTAACCGTACCACTTGCCTTGATAGGGGTGACGACGGGTCTACTGGCCTTAAACACACCTTTTGGGTTCATGGCGCTGCTAGGCTTCTTAAGTCTATCGGGAATGCTACTCAAGAACGGTATTGTATTGCTTGATCAGATTGGGATTGAGATGAAATCAGGTAAAGATCCGTATGTAGCGGTAGTGGATGCGGCATTGAGTCGTGTACGTCCGGTATGTATGGCGGCGATTACGACCATTCTTGGTATGATCCCACTACTGCCTGATATCTTCTTCAAGCCAATGGCGGTAACCATTATGTTTGGTTTGGGCTTTGCTACAGTACTGACACTAATTGTTGTTCCTGTGCTTTACCGTTTATTTCATAAAATTGAAGTAAGGTAATATCAGTTACCCTAAGAATGAATGCCCCTTAATGGGGCATTATTTTTGGCTAATGGCTAATGGCTAATGGCTAACGGCTAATGGCTAACGGCTAATGGCTAACGGTCAACAGACCCTAAATAGAGAGGCTTAAAATGGAAATAGCTGCATCGGATCGAACATGTGCATGGGCGCTTAAGCACGAGCTTGAAAGGGAGTATCACGATAAGGAATGGGGTGTACCGGTTTATGATGACCAAGTTTTGTTTGAGTTCATTACCTTAGAAGGGGCACAAGCAGGTCTTAGCTGGATTACGATACTCAAAAAACGCGAAGGCTATCGTGCTGCATTTGAAAACTACGACCTCAATAAGCTAGCTGTACTCAATGAAGACAATGTGCCAAAAATCATTGAGAACTTTGATGTGGTTAGGCACAAGGGCAAGATCGCCTCCGTCTATAATAATGCCCGAGCGACACTTGAGCTTCAAAAGGAGTTCGGTTCTCTGTCTAATGCGTTGTGGCAGTTTGTTGATAACAAGGTGGTTGATAATCAATGGACAGAGATGTCTCAAGTTCCAGCTTCTACCGAGCAATCAAAAGCGATGAGCAAGTTTTTGAAAAAAAGAGGCTTCAAGTTTGTAGGGGAAACAATCTGTTATGCGTTTATGCAAGCTACAGGAATGGTTAACGATCATATGATTGATTGCCCATATAAATAAAATTGTTATTTATCGTCGCGAAATAATTGAGTGAAAACTGGAAATTTCACTGGCCATTTATAAACTATTCAATATCATATGCGGCCGGATTCTAATGTAGACAACGATAGTGAATCAACAAAACTACCAAATATGTGATGCTAGCTATGATCCTTTACTTAGGCAGTTTGTGCGTGAGGATGGCCGCGTAGAAACTATCGCGCCGTTAGAAGGGAAGGTTTTCCTGTTCTTGTTAGAAAACGTCGGCGAATGCATTGAACGAGGTCTGATATTCAAGAAGTGTTGGGGGGATGTGATTGTCTCTGAGCAAGCGTTGACCAACGTGATCTCTAAGCTTAGAAAAACACTTAACAGAGTTACCTGCGGTTGTGCGACGATTCGTACCGTCAGTAAAACGGGTTATTCTCTGGAGATCGAAGGATCATTTAAACCTATAATTGCAGAGCCCAAAGCGCTAACCCCAGATGCGGGCTTCTTGCCAGAAACGTCTCCGATAGCATCCTCTCAAGCAGATCTTAAGCCACTGTCAGCGATGACAAATCAAATACAAACATCAAATAAGTCACCGGATAAAAAGCCGTTAGATGAGCAAAACCATGTTATCTCTACACCTGCAATACGAAACGTTGAAGAGGGTAGGGAAACTTCGTTGTCGTCAGATGTTACGAATGGTTCAGCTAAGGCTACTTCGTCGATCTTCAAGCTTTTTGTACATCGCCATTTAGTCAGTGCAGGCTACTTTTTAGCCTTTGTCTGTGTGTTAGTTAGTTTATTTAATGTTCTCCAGACTTATTATCAACCAGTGCCATACTTTGTTGATAAAAGTGATTATCGCGACAGCTTTGTACACAAAACCAATCATTACTTTTTCCACATTGTGCGCAATGAAGCCTACTCGTTGCCCGCCATCACTGAGAAGCTGATACAAGTGATTCCTAGTCATTGTAATGTCGATGTCTTTGTCCGTATCTATCCGTCGGTTAACCAACCAGAAAATGATGCTATGTATATGTTAGTTCAGAGGGAAAATGGTGAAGCTTTTAACTATATTTCATCAATTTTCGAAGTTGAGTCAGCTTTTGATTCGCTTGTAACCTACATGGCTCAAAGGAGTTACTTTTGCGAATAATTGGTTTACTGGTGGTGTTAGTACTGACAGCGGCAAGTTTCATGATTGATAGGAACGAATTAGCGGGCACTCGTTGGCATTGTAAAACCATTAAAACAGGATTCATGACGCAAGCATTTCAACCTTATCAATCCTTGTATGAACGTATGACTTTTACTTTCCAATCCGATGATACGTTTATGATTACCGAGTCGGTGAAGATCGAAGGAAAGGATGGTCAAGTGAGTAAATTGGAGCACCATTCTTCTGGTCGTTATTCGTTAAAAGATGGAGAGTTGTCTATCTCTATTGTTGATTATTCGCCAACAACTGAAACTAGTGATCCTGTTATTAATCAAGAGTATAGTTCGTATGAGGGTTTGAATGTTGACTACTCTGCTATTGTTACCGAGGACTCACTTTATCTATTTAATAAAAACCGCTTCGAAATTTTTAATTGGGTATGTTTCAAGGTCCAGAAGTAGTTATATAACGTTTACGCTAAGAATTTACTGAAATAAAAAAGGCAGGATGAATCCTGCCTTTTTTGTAGAAGCTTGTTTATTATTTAACTTAAACCAAAGCGTTGTAACGCTCTAAGCCAGCCTCGAGATCTGCAATCAAATCATCGACATCCTCTAATCCGATATGTACACGGATTAGTGTTCCTTCGAAATTAGGATTGGCGACGGTTCTTAGGCTATTAAAGCTGCTTGGTTCATTAGCAAGAATCAAACTCTCAAATCCACCCCATGAGTAACCCATGCTGAAGTGTGTCATACCATCAAGTAGAGCTGTCGTCGCTTGTGGGTTTGAATTTTTCAGAACGAATGAAAACAGGCCATTACCGCCAGTGAAATCTCGTTTGAAGAATTCATGACCGGGGCAAGACTCAAGGGCAGGGTGACGAACATGGTCAACCTCAGGGCGTGTTTCTAACCATTTCGCGACTTTCAAGCTGCTTTCAGCGTGTTGGCGAAGTCGAACGTCAAGAGTTCGAATACCACGAAGACCAAGATAAGCGTCATCTGGAGATACGCACTGTCCCATCAAGTAGCTTTGCTCTCGCAGCTGATCCCAGCACTTCTCATTGGCAACCGCGGTACCTAGCATTACATCAGAGTGACCCACGATGTATTTAGTCGCGGCTTGAATCGAGATATCAACGCCGAAATCAAACGGTGAGAAGTTCACACCAGCCGCCCAAGTATTATCAAGCATAACGATGATGTCATGTTCGTGAGCAATACGAGCTAGAGTTGGAACATCTTGAACTTCCATGGTCACTGAACCTGGAGACTCGGTAAACAGTACCTTGGTATTTGGCTTGATAAGGTCTTGGATGCCTTCGCCAATCGTTGGCTCGTAGTAAGTCGTTTCTACGCCCATCTTTTTCATGATGGTGTCACAGAAATCACGGGTCGGCTCGTAACAGGTATCGACCATTAAGATGTGATCACCTGTTTCAACAAACGATAAGATTGCGTTTGAGATGGCTGCAGTACCACAAGGGTAAAGAGCACAGCCTGCACCGCCTTCAACTTCAACCATTGCATCTTGAAATGCGAAATGAGTCGTGGTGCCACGGCGTCCGTAGAAAAGTGTCTTGTTAGCGCGATTAACGGTCGCTTTGCGTTTCTCTTCTACTGTGTTGAAAACAACAGTTGAAGCGCGTTGCACGGGTGGGTTTACGACGCCATTGGTCCACTTCTTATCACGGCCTGCAGTGATGAGTTTGGTGGTTTTGCTTTCGGACATGCTGTGAATTCCTTATCGAACGGTTATGTTCTATTTAAAACACGCGAAGACGCATCAAAGCAAGAGGAGAGGCGGAGTTTTTACGGTTTTCTTTCGCTTTTTAACTTTTCAGTTGGTTTTTCTATGAAAGGCTAAAAAGCGATGGATATAAAAGTCGTGATAGATCTTGATGTTTCGATGTATTCACGACTTTGTTTACATTAGAGGAGCGGATTAAATAAGTAGAAAAGCCTTTCAAAGAAACGGTTTCTCAGATTCCTTTTTTCCCATTCTTCCAATTCGACGGGATGAGAAGAATCAATATAGGATTGCTGTAATTCAGATAGTTGCTGAGTGAAGTGCACATCATCAACGGCAAGCGTCACTTCAAAGTTCAGCCACAAGCTGCGCATGTCGATATTGACCGTTCCGATCAAGCAGAACTCTTCATCGATGACTACTGACTTGGTATGAAGAAGGCCACCGTAAAACTCATAGATCTTGACGCCAGCTTCAAGCAGTTCGGTATAAAACGCGCGAGAAGCCCATTTGACCATCAAAGAGTCATTGTTGTGTGGAATGATCAGTTCAACGTTCACACCACGCTGCGCTGTCATTTTTAGTGTCTCTAATAAGTCGGCACTGGGTACGAAGTAGGGCGTAGTGATACGAACTGAGTGATTCGCCTGATTAATCGCAATGGTTAAAACTTGGAGGATCAAATATTCCGGCATACCTGGACCAGACGGAACCACTTGTACTGGGTGATGAGTCTTTATTTCTTCGACAGCACACTCCGGTAGATCTGGAAGAATGCGTACGCCCGTTTCAACTTCCCAATCCCAACCATGAATCGCAGATAAAACATTAACTGTTGGCCCAGTCACGCGCACCATGACGTCGATCCATTGACCAACACCTGAGCTCTGTTTGAAATGAGCAGGGTCAACCATATTCATTGAGCCTGTGTAGGCAATGGTTTCATCGATGACAATGATTTTACGATGTTGCCTCAAATCGAGACGTCGTAAAAAAATACGCCAAGGGCTAACTTCTAATGCTTGCACAACGTGAACGCCAGCGTCTTTCATCATTGAATGCCAATGGCTTTTGAAGAAGCGAGGGCTACCTGCAGAATCGAGCAAAACTTTAACATCAACGCCGCGTTTCGCTGCTCGAATGAGTGCTGAAGCGACGGAGTCGGTTAGGCCGCCGGGGTGCCAAATATAGAAAACCATTTTGATGCTGGTCTGGGCGTTTTCTATATCTTCGATAATTGCGTGTAGGATCTCATTGGGTGAAGATTGCAGAGAAAGTGTGTTTCCACTGAGCGCAGGAATGCCCATTCGGTTGTTACAAAGCTCATCGATCTTGTGGATAGGGGAGCCAACTTTACCTGGAAGGTGGAGCTGACAATCATTTAGTTGTCGGAACCAATCACCGAAGGGAGTAAACATGCGGTGCGCGCGCTCAGCCCGCTTCTTACCTAGGTTTAGCTCACCGAAAAGGAAGTAACAAGCCACGCCGACAATCGGGATAATGTAGATAACCATCAGCCACGCGAGAGAAACACTCACAGAGCGTCGTTTTAGTACGACACGGAAAGTCACACCGGCTACGAGGATCCAGTACAAAGCAACAGAAGCCAAAGTTAAAAAATGGTAGAGCTTTTCCACATTGATTACTCGAAAAAAGAGACACTTAGATAGTAATGCTATTTTGCCAATATGGGAATTTGCGGAATCAACTATTTACAAAATAGAGTAAAAACGGTAAATAGGTGAAAGTTGTTAAGTTTTAGTTAACTTAAGAAGAAAACGATTGTTTTGTACGAAAAGTCGGCATTTAACCATAAAAATTTACATTGGTAACGAAATATGTACGGTTCGGACTTCCAATTTTATTCTTAAACTGGTTTACTTGCTATATAACGAGCGTCAATCAAATCTTTTAGATGTGTAAAAATATTTGTACATCTTATCTTTTAAAGACGCCACCCAAAGCAAAACACAACATCACATAACACAAAAGTTTGGAGTACACGTGGCTACTAGTAATGCAACCACAACACCCCGCGATACCTGGGGTTCGAAATTAGGATTCGTAATGGCTGCAGCAGGTTCTGCTGTTGGCTTAGGTAACATCTGGAAATTCCCATACACAGCAGGCGAGAGTGGCGGCGGTGCATTCGTTGCAATTTACCTGTTTTTTGTAATCTTCATTGGTTTCAGTGTCATGCTGACTGAATTTGCGATTGGCCGTCATACGCAAAAATCAGCAGTAGGTGCATTTAAATCGACTGACCGTCGTTGGACGTTCGCTGGTGTTATCGGCGTAGTGAGTGGTCTACTCATCATGGGTTTCTACCCTGTAGTAGGTGGCTGGTCAATCGCATACATCGGTAAGATTGCTGGTGGTCTACTAGACGCACCTGAAGCAATCGGCGACAGCTTCGGTGGCTTTATCTCGAACCCAGTTCAACCACTTATGTGGATGGGCCTATACCTACTACTTAACGTTGTCATCGTTATGAAGGGTATTTCTGGTGGTATTGAGAAAGCGGGTAAGATTCTGATGCCACTTCTTTTCATCATCCTTATCGTGGTATCAATCAAAGGCATCATGCTTCCGGGCGCGATGGCTGGTCTTGAATTCTTATTCAGCCCTGACTTCTCTAAAGTAGACAGCGGTGTAATCCTAGCTGCACTAGGTCAAGCATTCTTCTCACTAAGTCTTGGTATGGGTTGTATGCTGACATACGGTTCTTACCTTAAGAAGAAAGAGAACCTAGTTCAAACTACAGCAATGGTTACTGCGATGGATACAGGCGTAGCTATCCTAGCTGGTGTTGCAATGTTCCCTGCAATGTTCGCATTCGGTATGGAACCAGCAGCTGGTCCTGGTCTAGTATTCGTTGTTGTTCCTCAGCTATTCGCTGAAATGGGCGGCGTAGTTGGTCTTCTATTTGCTCTTATGTTCTTCGTTGGTCTAAGTGTTGCGGCACTGACTTCTTCAGTATCTCTACTTGAAGTTGTGGTTTCTTACCTAATCGATGAGAAAGGCATGAAGCGTGTGACTGCAGTATTGTCTGCAAGTGTAGTAATGGCGATTCTATGTATCTTCGCTTCTCTATCACTTGGTGGATTCGGTCCAACATTGTTCGGTACTGGTGCGTTCGATATCTTCGACTTACTAACTGATAAGATCTTCCTAGCAGTTGGCGGTATGTTGGTATGTATCTTCGCTGGTTGGAGACTAAACCGTGCTGACCTAGAGAAAGAAATCACTAACGACGGTGAAGTATCTTTCCCACTATTCGGTCTATGGTACACACTAGTTAAGTACATCATCCCAGTAGCTATCGCTATCGTAGCGTTCATGGGTATCTCTTCTGGCTTCGACAGCGGTAAAGGTGCAATCATGCTACTAGGTATTGGTATCATTGCTGGCTCTGCGATCATCTCTAAGAAGCTATAGTTCTAAGAAACCATAATTCTAAGAAGCTACAATCGCGAGTTAAAGTAAGTTAAGAAACGGGAGCCATTGGCTCCCGTTTTTTTATGTTATTAACTTAATTATCATCGAAAAATAAAAGGCTTACATTCACTAAAGTTATCCGTGTGATAGCCGATATACTTATCGGTTAGGCCAATTGAGCCTGTATTTTTTAGGTAGGTGTTGTGTGAAATTGTCAGTGAGAAAGAAACTGTATGCCGGTTTTGGCTCTATATTGGCGGTGCTTGTCACGTTAGTCGGTATTGTGTGGATAGAAGTGATTGGGGCTCACAAGAGCGCTGATGAAATTAGAATGGACGATGTGCCGGGTACGGTTACTTACCTTGTTCTGATAGATGAAGCAGGAGACGTCTACCGAGATGCATTAGGTGCGATTATTCAGGTCGACAATGCACTCAATGATTACCGCTCGAATAAGAACGAGTTTGCTCAAGCCATCGCAGAAGCAAAACGATTAGAGAGTCGAGGCTCAGAAGACCATCGTCGTATTCAGCGAATCGAAGAGCTAATGGGACGCTTCACTCAAGAGTTTGAATCGAAGCTTGTACCTAAGATCAACGATGAATCTGCGCTGTTATCGAATATCCAGCAGCTTCGTTCTTTATATGAGAGCAACCTAATCCCAGTTGAAAACTTACTGGATCAAGCATCAGCAAGTGAGCGTGCTGATACAGAGCAATCACTGCTTGTATTAACTGAGTCGTTTACCACGATTGAACGTACCATTATGGTGTTGGCTGGCATTGCGATTGTATTTGGTAGTGTGATTGCGTATGTATTGTCTAGCTCTATCACCAACCGTTTAACTCGCGTTGAACAAGTAGCGCGACGTGTGGCAAATGGTGACCTAACGGCTGGAGATATCGTGGATGATTCTGGCGATGAACTGGCTGATTTAGCTCAGTCGATCAACCAGATGCAGAAATCATTGGTAGATCTACTGGGTTCGATCTCTTCTGTGACCAACCAAGTTCAATCGGTTACCGGAGAACTGTCGTCGATTAGTCATGACATCGTTTCTGGTGCGTCGGCACAAGCGGATAAAGCGAATCTGATTGCAACAGCAGCGGAAGAGTTAAGCTTAACCATCTCTGAAGTGGCACAGCAGGGCACCTCTACTTATGAAGAAGCTCGACGTTCTGAGTCTTCAGCAGAAGATGGCCGTAATGTGATTGTAGAGATGGTAGCAAGCATTCAACAAGTTTCTGCTCAAATGAGTGACATGTCGGTACAGATGAACACGCTAGGTTCACATGGTGAACAAATTGGTAGCGTGATTAAAGTGATTGAAGACATTGCTGAGCAAACCAACCTGTTGGCTTTGAATGCGGCGATTGAAGCGGCACGTGCTGGTGAGTTTGGCCGAGGTTTTGCCGTGGTAGCTGACGAAGTAAGAGCGTTGGCGGAAAGAACCACCAAAGCAACGCAAGAAGTGTCTGGCATCATCCAATCGATTCAGTCTGGTACTCAAGAAGCAGTGACTTACACTCAAGACAACTGTCGTTTAGTTGAAATTGGTGTAGAGCAAAGTACAGGGGCAGTATCGGCTCTAGAAGCAATTGTTAGCGGTGCTGGCAATGTACAAAGCATGGTCAACTCTATCGCTACTGCGGCAGAAGAACAGACGGCTGTGACCAAAGAAATTGCTGCGGATATTACCGCGATCAGTGATATCTCAGAGCAATCCTTGCAACTGGCGACTCGCAGTTCTGAAAACACTTCAGGTTTGAATGCTAAGGTTGCTGAGCTAGAAGCATTAGTCGGTAAGTTCAAGCTTGCTTAGTGCTTAGTGCTTAGTGCTTAGTTCGTGTTCGATAGGGACTAAAAATCGATTACCGAAAGCGGACAATTAAAAAGAAGCCCAATGATTCAATGTTTATTGAGTTCGTTGGGCTTTTTCGTAGCTGGAATCTGGGTTCAGACACGGTATACTCCACGCTCTACAATGGAGCTAGCCTTTACATGTTCGATATTCTTCTGAACCATTCAGATTTTTTACTCATTAATAAGCACCCTGGAGTCAGCGTCCACAAAGACGATGGTGACACCATGCTGCTGCAAGAAGTCGCTAATGCGCTTAATGAGCCGAAGTTATATCTCGTTCACCGCCTCGATAAAATGACCTCAGGTATTCTGCTGTTAGCAAAGAGTGCCTCGGCAGCGAGTGAGCTTTCACAGCTGTTCGCAAAGCGTGAAGTCGAGAAATACTACCTTGCGATTGGTTCGAAGAAGCCAAAGAAAAAGCAGGGGTTAATTTCTGGTGATATGGAGCGTTCACGACGCTCAAGTTGGAAGCTTCTGACAAGTAAAGAAAATCCAGCGATTACCCAGTTTTTATCTGCAACCGCTGAACCCGGCGAGCGTCTACTTTTATGTAAACCCTATACGGGGCGCACACACCAGATCCGTGTTGCGATGAAGTCGATCGGCTCGGCCATTGTTGGTGACCCTATTTACAATCCATCGAGTGAGGCTGACAGAGGATATCTGCATGCCTTCGCGATTCGATTTACCTATCAATCACAAGCCTACGAATATGTCTGCGACCCAAGGAGCCTAGTCTCCTTAGGTGAGAAGTGGCATCAAGAGACCGTGTCTTCTGGTTTAGACAGTTGGCTTGAACCTTGGTCATTAATTTGGCCAAAGCTAAACACTAAGTGAGTGAAATAATGGAAGCATCAGCTTTACCTCTGTTTTTTAGTCATATTGAACAGCAACTTAATGAAGTGCCGAATGAACTACGCCGTATTTTTCACGGTCGTGGTAAGTTTTGGCCGGGCCTAGATCAACTGACATGTGATTGGGTTGATGGGCAGTTATTGGTTAACGTATTCAAAGAGGTGGATGACGAATTATTATCATCGCTTAAAGCTGGATTGGTTGATCTGACTAATAAAGACATCTGGCAAGCAAAACAGGGCACTAGTATTGTTCTGCAACACCGTTATGCCGATGGCGCGCCTTCAGAGGTTTTATGGGGCGAACTCAATGACTCACCCGTTGTGGTTGAGCACGGTCTTAAATATCAACTCGACATTGGCCGTAATCAGAACTTTGGTTTGTTCCTAGACATGCGCAATGGTCGTCAGTGGGTACAAGATAATGCCAAGGATAAGAATGTTCTTAACCTGTTCGCATACACTTGTGGTTTCTCCGTCGCGGCTATCGCTGGTGGGGCTCGCCAATGCATGAACGTGGACATGTCTCGCGGCTCGCTAAACAAAGGTCGTGATAACCACCGTCTGAATGAGCACGACATGCGATCGGTTAACTTCCTTGGCTACGATATCTTTAAGTCGTGGGGAAAAATCAAGAAAGGCGGCCCATACGAGTTGGTTATCATCGATCCGCCGTCATTCCAAAAAGGCAGCTTCGCACTCACTAAAGATTACAAAAAGATCTTACGTCGTTTGCCTGAGCTTCTAACAGAAGGTGGTGAAGTGATTGCGTGTGTAAACTCACCAGCGGTATCACCAAACTTCCTGATTGAGACGATGGCAGAAGAAGCGCCTAGCGTTGAGTTCATTGAGCGTCTGGAAAACCCACCTGAGTTTGTCGATGTCGATCTTGATTCAAGCCTAAAAGTGCTGAGGTTTAAGATTAGCGCTTCTGCTGATGCTTAATTGATCCTATACATCAGTTAGAAAAAACGCCGCTCATCATTGAGCGGCGTTTTTGTTTATGCGGAATACAGAAACTTTGACTAGCTGGTTTGATTCTTGAGTGTCTGGAACCCAAAATAAATACGCATAAACGTAGTCAGCCAACATGCAGCGCCAAAGGTATAAGCGATAACGGCAAAGTGTTGAGGCCAAATACAGAAAGCAATGAAACAAGCGATAGTTTCTGTACCTTCGGTTAACCCAGACATGTAGTACAGAGACTTATGTTTATAGACTGGGTTTTCGATGCCTCGTTTGCCTGCCATCACGGCAAACGCCAAAAAGCTGCTGCCCGTGCCGATAAAAGAGAAGATCAAAAACGCACCGGCAATGGCGTTGTGTTCTGGGTTGGCAATCACAAATCCAAAAGGGATCAGCGAGTAGAATAGGAAATCTAGGCTGATGTCTAGGAAACCACCCGCATCACTAATGCCTTGGATTCGAGCCAAGGCTCCATCAAGCCCATCACATACTCGGTTGAATACAATGAAGCCTAGCGCCCATTCATATTGTTGAAATGCCAACGCTGGAAATGCTAAACACCCGACCAGAAAGCCAAACAAGGTGGTTTGATTAGCGGTGATACCGAATTGACTCAGTAACTTAGCTGATTGGTTTAATGGCCACTTAATGACCTTGATTGAGTACTTATCCAGCATGATGACTTCTCCATGGCCAAGACAGCACTTGCGCCCCTTGAGACACATCAGCTTCGTCGTGCGTGACCATTAACGTAGGGATATTCGCTTTCGTCAATTGTTCAAACACCCAATCGCGAAATTGGGCTCTGAGCTCTTGGTCTAACTTACTGAAAGGCTCGTCAAGTAAAGCCAGTTTAGGCTTCGCTAACAGCATACGAGTTAAGCTTATTCTTGCTCGTTGGCCACCGGATATCTGATCAGGGAAAGACTCTGCCAAGTGGGTCAGTTCAATGTCTTTTAATGCGGCCATCGCTTGCTGTTGGCGAGCAGAACCCTTAACTGAATTAGGCAGAGAGAACGCCAAGTTCTCCCATACCTTGAGGTGAGGGAACAGTAAGTCATCTTGAAAAAGAATACCGACTTCACGCTGATGTGAAGGTAGGTGATCCAGCTGAATGTCGTTCAAAATAACGGTGCCAGAATACGAAAACTCTTCACTTAAGTGACCAGCAATCGCATCCAGTAAGGTCGACTTTCCGCAGCCACTCGGCCCCATCAAAGCCAGTATTTGGCCAGATTCTAATGTTACGTTTAGCGCTGAGAACAGCGAATCTCCATCGGTTTTACGGATGGCGAGGTCGTTGAGATGCAGACTCATTCGTTAGAGAACCTTTAAAAGTAAGACGGCGATATCTGAGTTGAAGTCGGCTGACTAATATCGCTAAAGAGAAAAAGAACAGAGGCAATAGGGCCTGCCAGATAGCATAAATTGCGGTTACCCTGCGGTCGAAACCACTGGTTAGGGCAACGGCTTCTGTGGTGATCGTGCTAATGCGACCTGCACCGAGCATCAATGTCGGCAGGTACTGAGCCAAACTCACACTGATCCCGACCGCCCAAGCGAAGACGATAGCAGGCAGCAATATTGGCAGCTTAATGGAGTACCAACTTTGAAATGGCGACTTTCCTAAGCTGAGTGAAGCTTTTATTAGGCCATCATTGAAGCTTTTCCAAGGGCCGTCTAGAGATAGATAGACAAACGGAAATGCGAAGAACACATGTGCCCAAATTACCCAGAACTCATAGGCGCTGCTGCCGATATAAAGCGTGGTCACTTGCATGCCGAACAACACCGAGAGTTGAGGTATCAACATTGGGATAGCGATAATGAAGCCCGGAACTTGCCACTTGTATTTGATTCGGTATTCGTGAGCAACCAGCGCAAGCAACAAAGCGACTGAAGCCGCAATCAGACCAATCCATAAGCTTTGCCCGACGGTGCTCATGATGCCATCCCACTCAAATTCCCAAAAACGCATGCTGTAGCGACTTGGAAGTAAATCAGGGAAACGCCAACGTTGGGCGACGCTCCAAGTCCCCATTAGTGGAATGATCAGCAGTGACAATGCAGCAAGCACTGCGAAGATCGTTTTTCCTGGAAGGTTAGTACCTGTTCTGCCTGAGTACTGCCAAGTTCTAAAGTACTTCAGAATTGCCCATTCGATTAAACGCGCTAAGGCGATGATCAACGAAGCCAAACCAAATAAAACGATGGCGCCAGCGGCTGCTCGTGGCAATAAGTTAAGGTCTGGGTCGTTAAACCATTGCCATACCAAAACGGCAAAGGTCGGCGGGTTAGTTGGGCCAATGATCAAAGCAATATCGACAACCGACACGCTGTAAGCAAGCACGGCCAACATAGGGAAGCGAAGCTTGGTAAACCATTGTGGGAAAATACACTTCCACCAGATCTGAGCACGGCTATAACCCAGAGAGGCACTGACCTTAGTGATGCGTTCGACATCGATTTGTTGAAGTATCGATATGCTCATCAGCAACAAGAACGGGACTTCTTTGAGCGCCAACATGATGATGAGACCGAACGCGTAAGGGTCTTTGACCAACAAAGCTAATTCAGAACTGGTAGCCGATTCGCCGAGTATGTGGTGCACGGCCCTTGCGCCAAGCCCCGTTGGGCTAAATAGAAAAGCAAAGCCAATGGCGAAAGCAACATGCGGAATAGCAAGCATTGGCGATAGCGTTAACTCAATCTTTCTCCAAAACTTGTTTCCCCAAGATGCTTGAAGAATACAAAAAGTCAGGAAGCAGGCAATGTAGCTGCTGGCGATCGCTGAACCTAGGCTTAAGCCAATCGAGTGCCAAGCCCCTACCCATTGGAAGACTTGGTTAAAACCGTTGAGTGAGGGCTCCTCTAAACCTAGGGGCGGGATGAAACTCAGTGACGAGGCCACTACTCCCGCTACCCCAGGAATCGTAGGGATAATGCACACAGCTATAACAACCAAATATAGAGCGCGTAGCATGAAGTTTAGTTACCGTATCGCTTAAGCCACTCTTTCTCGAGCGCGTTTTGCCAGCTAGGGTGCGGTTCATCAATTGATTTAAATTGTTGGGTGTTTTTAGCGCTACCGGTTAAGTACTTGCTGCTCAACACTGAAGGATCGCCCCAAACATTAAGGTCGCCTTTGCGTGATTGTGCTTCCGGGCTCAACAAGAAGTTGATGGTGACTTGAGCGCCAGCACTTGCATTAGCATTCCAAGGAATCGCAAGGAAGTGGATGTTAGACAGAGCTCCGCTTTCTAATGCATAAGCTTTGGTGGTTTCCGCTAAACGGCCACTCGCTTGTGCTGAATACACAGAGTTTGGATTAAAGGTAATGGCTAAATCGAGCTGACCATCATCCAGAAGTTGGATACTTTCAGATGTGCCTGCTGGGAATTGTTTGCCACCACGCCATGCCACTTTATGAAATTTATCTAAGTAAGCCCACAGTGGTGCTGTAACTTCTTGGAAGTTGTCTTCAGACACAGGCTTAGCAAGTGCAGGGTTGTTGTCTGTTAGCTCAATCAGTAGAGACTTGATGAAGCTGGTGCCGTGAAATTCAGGTGGGCGAGGGTAGCTTAAGCGGTTAGGGAAAGCTTGAGCGTAGCTCAACATCTCTGAGAACGATTGTGGCGGATTGTGCAGCGTTTCTTGGTCATGGATGAACACAAGTTGTCCAACGCCCCATGGTGCTTCTAGGCCTTCTGTCGGTTCAGAGAAGTCGACATCAATCGGTAAAGATTTATCAACGTACTGCCAGTTTGGAAGTGATTCTGTGAATGGTCCAAACAACAGCGCGTTGTCTTTCATCGAACGGAAGTTTTCACCATTGATCCAAACGATATCGACACTGCCTTCACTGTTCTTGCCTGCCGCTTTTTCTGCAAGTAAGCGAGTGGTGGTTTCTGCAATATCGGTTACTTTGACATGCTTTAAGGTAACACCGTAGTCACTCTGTAACTTCTTGCCTGCCCATTGTAGGTAACGATTGATCTCTTGGCTTCCGCCCCAAGCGTGAAAGTAGACAGTTTCTCCCTCTGCCTGCTGTTCTATTTGGTTCCAACTGTCGGTGGATGTTGCTTCATCAGCATAAATGGTTGCGCTGTATGCAACGGTTGCCATGATTCCTAACGTACTTACTATCTTGTTCATAAACTTTTCCATTTGGTAGTGAACGGGCAAGAGCATTGTATTGTCGAACTCCCTTGGCCGTGTTGACCTTTCGTGGCTAACGAAAGATCAACACGGCATAATAGTTATTCTATCTGTTTCTGAAATAATTTCTAATTCAATAGTAAATTCAATCAATTACTAGGAGCCTCTGCCATCCTAGCAACAGACCGTTAAAGTGGTGAATTAATTGCACCTAAATGAGGTTTTTTTGATATTTATTGGAGGTTGGTACGAAAAGCGGGCGATAAGTGGTGTTTTGAATGCATTGGGCTGTCGAGCAAGCAATAAAAAAGGAGCCATTAAGGCTCCTTCAATCAATATCTTTTTCGATGACGGATTAGTTTACCCAGTCACGAATTGTGTACGTTAGTGTGTGTACATCGTTTTTCAGTACTAGCGTATCGTTTGTTAGGGTTACGTCGCTCCACTCGCTTAGAGTAGCTGAAACCGATTGTTCGATTTCCATTGCTGAACCGTGACACATTTTCATTGTCATGCCCATTTGCTTGATACGGAATTGACCGTCTTTCAGCTCGCCTTGACCGAAGAAGTTGTTACAACCAGCCATGCCGTTTGCAGTCATCTTTTCGCCGATCTCTAGACGAGGAGCTGCTTGGTCTTCGCTTTTCACAATGTCCTTGCCATCAATTTGCGCAAGTTCCCAATTATGGTGCTGTAGATCGGTTGGTGTTACTTGCATCGCGTTGTCACCTGTTGTTGTGCATGCTGCTAGCATCATAGGTAAAGCGGCTACTGCTAGTAATTTTTTTGAACTAAACTTCATATTATAAGGCTCCAAAGGAAAGAACGAAGTTACTGAATATGTGTAACTTGATGGGTTCAAAGTATAGTTTACAAAACACTATATGTGTCAGTATAAGGTCATAGTTTAGTATGGATTTAATCGGTCTGGCGACAAATTAATCGCTTATTTTTGAATTAGTAAGCTTAATTTCGATGTGTAAGGAGACAGGGTGGAGCAGTTAGAGTTTTTCCAAGTTCCAAGCCCTTGTGTTGGGGTTTGCTCAAGCGATGAAAAAGGCTATTGCCATGGCTGTATGCGCAAAAGAGAAGAGCGCTTTAATTGGATGTCGATGACATCTGCGGAGCAGTTGCATGTCATAAAATTATGCCGTCAGCGCTATAGAAGAAAAATAATGAAGCAAAACAACTTGGTTGGTAAGCCTGAAGAGGAAGAGGGAAACACAAGTCCCCAAAGAGATCTTTTCGGCTAAACAATAACTATTGAGTTTTTATTTAACTCCGAAGTAACTATTACTTTACATAATGGTTGGGGTGTAATATTAAGGTAGGTACCTTTGTACCAGAAGGAGTGGTGTCGGTATGAATAAAAAGGACGTGAAAATCAAAAAAAAACCAGTCAAAGCACTGGATAAAAAACCTATCGGGGCGAAATATGACCCTGAAGAGAGCCCGCGTGATTGGCACTCGATGTCAGAAGAAGAGCGAATGGAAATCCTTTCTCACCTTTCGGACATGCCTTTTCAATAACATCACTGGTTCATCAGAGTCTTTCTCAATAGTCACATTTTCGTAAGCCAACAAGTTCTTAAATGAACGTCTTCTTAAACAAACATGTGATTCGCTTTCGTTACACCACGATGGTATGTGCAAAATGTATCATCGGCCTCGGTGGTCTTACTATGAATCTTAATGTTGGTGATGACTTCGACAGCCCCTGCATCGTAACAAGCTTGCTCAGCCTTTTTAACGATTTCGAGTAATTGGTTAAGCTCACCTTTCATTGTGGTTTCCATCGCACCAATTTGAAAAGGAACATCGGCTGCTTTCACTACTTCAATCGCTTTATCAACCACTTCGAAATTGTTGCCTTCTTTAACGCGAGGGATCACTTGGAAGGCAACCATCACTTCTTTTTCTCTTTTTAACTCAGACACTTTCTGCTTACTCAATGAAGGGAAATTGTTGCAGATAATAGGTTAATGCGGAGATAAATTCTACAGCGGTTATGCTGGCTTATTCGCTTATTCGCTTATGAGCTTATAGCCTACTTACTACCCCAGTGGTCGCTAACCCAACCGCCTATGTGCTCATCGAAATGACTGCCACTGAATCTGTGGTTGCGTTCAACAGAACAGTCACTCTCGTCTTTGTTATCTATTAGGTTTTGTATGTAGTTTGCCATCGGGTCATTGGAACACTGACGATCTCGGCGAGTTGCCACTTCCTTAATCAGTTGCAATCGATATGTAGAGCTAGCACGTTTCATTTCAATGACCTCCTGTTTTAGACACTAATAGAAAAATCTAGTTGCCAGATATAAGGGCGTCAACGTGATCAGAAAGTATTTTTTTTGAGCAACCAAGAATCAATACGTTGGCATCATAATTCATAAAAGTGTCATTTAACTTGGTGTGATTAAGCGGTCTTTTTCAGGTTTAGCTGGCAGTTTTTCTTTGAATAAAAAAGCCCAGTTAATACTGGGCTAATCGATTTTCTATGGTTATTTTGAAGAACTGGTTATCTCGAAGAATTTGGCTTGCTCTTAAATTGCTTAACACTCTTCTTTTTTGCCGTTCTGCGATTGGCCATTTTGTCCTTTGGTGGACGTTTTCTCGCTGTTGCTTGAGAGGCGGGTTTATCTGTTACCGGAAAACCGTCTAATGACTGCAACGGAAGTGCTTTGTTGGTGAGAGTACGGATGGCGTCTAAATACTCAGTTTCACCGTGGCTCACAAGGGAAATTGCGAATCCAGTGCTTCCTGCTCTTGCCGTGCGCCCGACACGGTGCACGTAAGTCGCAGAGTGAGATGGCAAGTCAAAGTTAATCACGACGGGCAGTTGGTCTATATGTATGCCTCGAGCCATCACATCAGTTGCGATCAACACTCGTGTTTCACTATTTTTGAAATTTTCTAATGCTTGCGTTCTTTCTTCTTGGCTTTTGTTGCCGTGTAAAGCACTTACGCTAATTTTTGCTTTATTCAGTCGCTTGGTGAGCGCGTCAGCATTGTCTTTGGCACTGATGAAAACCAGTACTTGTGGCCACTGATGTTGGTTCAATAACGCGATCAGTGCTTGAGGTTTGCTTCCCTTGTTCACTAGGTAGAGTGTTTCTTCAATGGCTGAAACGACACTGTTCTCTTGGTGCGTCGTGACCTTTACTGGATTAGTAAGTAGCGCCTCAGCCTGACTGACCAGCTCTTTTGGCAGCGTAGCCGAAAACAGCAGTGTTTGATGTTTTTTCGGAAGAGCAGAAATAATGGTTTGAATATCTGGCCAAAACCCCATGTCGAGTAAACGGTCTGCCTCATCAAGAACTAAGGACTTGCATTGGGTTAGCGCTAGCTTGTTCTCTTGAATAACGGCAAGTAGGCGGCCAGGAGTTGCGATCACGAGTTGTGGCTTCTCTAACAATTGCTGTTGCTGACTATCGATATCAATTCCACCAGTCAGTGTCACCGTTTTGATATCAAGTGCGGTTGCGATGGGTTCTAGAGCTTTGGCTACTTGAGAGGCAAGCTCACGGGTTGGAACAATGATGACCGCTTGCAGTTCACGTATCGCAACATTGATGTTATTTAACACAGGTAAGCCAAACGCCAATGTTTTCCCGCTGCCTGTTTGGGCTAAGGCGAGAACGTCTTTGCCCGAAACAATATGGGGAATAGCCGATTGCTGCACCTCTGTAGGAGTCTGGAGGTGGATGGGGATCGCAGCAAGAGTTTGAGCGTTTAGGGTTAGGCTATTAAATGACATAAATGAACCAAGTATCAAAAGGGAGATGGAGTCTAACAGGGCTATAAATGTTAGAGAATGAGTTTTGCAGCGTTACAGGATAAACGGACGAATTATACACGTTAAATTTAAGCGTTATCCATACAAGTGAACTAGACAAGCATAAGCTAATAAACGTTTGGCATATTGTAATGGTGTTGAATGGACGTACAATACCCGCCCTAAAACGATCAAGAATGATTAGGAAGCGATAAGGAAATGAGAGCGAAATGAGTTGGGAAAGTATCTGGCTGTTTATTGTCATCGTGTTTTTTATTGCCATTATTCCGGGCCCAAATGCTCTGTTGGTATTGAGCACGGCTTTAACCCAAAGAAAGCTGTTTGCGTTTATTAACGTGTTGGGTGTGTCATGCGGGTTCTTTTTTCATGCGTTTGTTTCTGCAAATGGCATGAGCTTACTATTATCTCAGACCCCAATGGCGTTTGAAGGTCTTAAGTGGCTGGGCGTCTTGTATTTAGTCTGGCTCGGTTATAATCACTTTCGAGCGGCACTGCGCGCTCAAGATGGCGTGCTTGCTGTGGTGAGTGCATCGGGAAGTAAGCTTTATCATCAGTTTGTGAAAGGGTTATTGACCAATTTACTCAACCCTAAAATTGTTCTGTTTTACCTCTCAATATTCCCTCAGTTTGTTTCTACGAACAACATTGTATCCGACAGCTTAATGTTGGGCGCGATACAGGCGACAGTGGTTGCTACATGGTTTTTGGTTGTCATTCTGATGGCTGATACGTTTAAGAGGTTATTAACTCAAAAGCGCACTTCTCAATGGATGAACATTGTGTGCGGGTTGTTGTTTGTTGGCTTCAGTATTCAATTGGCGCTGTTTCAGCTTTAGGGTTCATCGCTAACAATCGAGCTCCTAACATATCCGACTCACATCTCACTTTTTACTGAATACTCAGTAATTCTTGTTCCTCTGTATAAATCTCTAAAGCATTAGGTCGTAAAGTCGATATAATAATCAGCTATCAATTTGGTGAATATGTTCGTTCGAAAACCAATTGAAGCTAACGACTATTGTTTGACCGAGTAAACAGAGACAGGGAGTCACAGATGAGTGAAGAGTCATTCACCCAGAAACGCAAATATTACCGCTTGAAGTACCCAAAAAAGGCACGTCCAGTGATGCGAATTAAGGATGAGCTTTTTCATGTCAGTGAAGTGTCTGAAAAGGGTGTGCGCTTGATGATGCGTAACATCATTCCTGTTTATCGAGGTTTCTCAATGGCAGGAAGCTTAAGATTGCACGATAACAACACCATTGATATTAGTGGTGCAGTGCTGCGACAAGAAGGCGATGAAGTGATTGTTCAGTTGCTACAAGGACCAAGCTTCAAAGATATGGTGTCAGAACAAAGACACATTAGGCAAAGGTACCCGGTGTTTTTTGCTAGCCTCAGAGTGGCATAGAACGCATTTAAAGTTAGATGCCTTAAAACCCAAGTCACTCATTTAGATCCGATATTAAAAAGCCCAGCACTTTCACAAGAGCTGGGCTTTGCTATATGTGTAAGCAAACTAACTATACGGACAAACTAAGGAGCTTAGTTCGTCTTATGGTTCGTTTTATAGCTCGTCTACTGTTGCCCAAACCGCTGCTAGCATGTCGTGACCAAATGCAACGCTACGCTCTGGAGACCAACCGTACAGTTCGTCAGCGTGGCTGATGTGATCTTTAAATGGCATCTCTACGGTGTAAGCCAAACATTTGAACTGCTCGCCGATCCAGTTTGTGCCGACCGTCATATTCGCTTTGCCCGGCTCATCTTTATCGTAACCAAATTCATCTTGGAACTCTGGCGTGATAGTCAGAAGCGCTTGCTTGAAGTGATTCTCTAGTTTTGCAATGCGCTCGTTGTATGAAGGTGTGCCTTCGCTGCCCGCGACAAAGTTATACGGGATTGCTTCGTCGCCGTGAATGTCTAGACAAAGGTCAACGCCAGTTTCTAGCATGCGTTCACGTACAAGGAAAACTTCAGGGCTGCGTTCCATAGAAGGTGATTGCCATTCACGGTTTAGGTTAACGCCAATACCGTTGGTGCGCAGGTGGCCACGGATGCTGCCATCTGGGTTCATGTTAGGCACAACACGGAATACAACGCTGTCTAGCAGTGAGCGGCCTACTGTGTCTGTCTCATCGAGTAGACGTTGAAGCAAGCCTTCGATTAGCCATTCAGCCATGGTCTCGCCAGGGTGTTGGCGACCAATAACCCAGATATTTTTCTTCTCTTCACTTGGCTCACCGATAGTTAGCAAAGTGATGTCATTGTTGTCTAATGTGTGACCCAGAGTTTCTAGCTTACAAGCAGGGTGCGTTTGAGCGCTGTGCAGAAGATCTTGATGACGATCGTATGAGTACGGCGCGAAGTACGCGAAGTACATTGAATCGTGTTCAGGAATGATGTCGAAACTTAGTGTGTCGCCATCGAACTGGGATGGGATACGGAACCATTCTTCACGGTCATAAGATGCAACCACATCGTAATCTTTCCAACCTTCAGGATAAGCAGAAGTTGCCAATTGACCGATTTCAAAGTGATGAGCTTGTTGAGCTTCACTCTCTAAACGGAAGTGGAACCACTGAGAGATTTCAGTCTGGTTGTCTGCTGGGATCGTCAGTTGAATGTTTTGTGGTGAATCTGCTGAAACGACGTGAATGTTGCCGCTTTCGAAGTTGCTGAAAATTTTCATTGTAGTTTTTATCTCGTAGTTGAGTTGCCGTAAGATTAGCACACTTTTTTTCGAGCAAACCACTAACTAAATCGTAATGAGATGTTATTTCAGCTATCTGTTTTTAGCTGCCTACTTTTAAATCGTCAGCTGTTTAACTGTTAACTTTGAGCTATCGACGCTGGCAAGTAGTACAACCACGACAGGCTGATCGTGTGTAGCGATCCAGCTTACTGCGTTGCACCTTACAATAGGCATTTTTCAGCGCTCTTCTTCCAGAAAACCAATCATCCGGCTTTGACAGGATCAGATAACCATTGAAGCGCTTTACAAGCTCTATTCTATTTTGGTCGATGAACTTGCTATCAAATCCAATTTCAAAGTAATCAAGCGCTTGTTCAATCGAAGTGAAACTCGCTATTTTTTGTTGGAATTCTGTTTGGTTCATGGGGAGTCGTTTCTGAAATGGCCGCAGCTATTGTACCGAGTCAAAGAATTGTTTTATTGACTTTAGTTATGACTTATCCAGATTTTAGTCGTGGGCTTTTTCAACTTGAAGTGATCCTTTTAACTTTTTGAGGCCTATAGATTAAAAATAAATAAACTGTGCAGGAAAGATCATGAATCGGATCAACCCAAAGAAGTTACTTCGTAGTAAATGGACAGCGGTTAGCCCAGTAAAGAAGGAGAAACACTTCATGATTACTGAGGTTGAATTCGAAGAAGGGGAGGTGATTCGTTGCTTAATAGAAGCGGTGATGACTAAACGAGAGGAAGCCATCAATTGGCGGGATTTGACAGACAAAGATCATTGGCTTCCTGGTTGGAAATAAAGATGTGAAGTTAGCACCTGAATTAAGGACAAGAAAGCCCAGATCCGCCAGTTTTAACTGCCCGATACCGTGCGTAATTGCCAGTACTTGAGCCCCTCTAACACACCCTCAGCGTGTGTTGCTCTGCTGGTATACACGTTGTCTCTATCCGATAGGTGAGCGACCTCAGGGTAATGATTAGCCACCAAGATCGAGTTTACGCCCTCTATGGTCAGCATAGAGGTGTCGTTAGCAGAATCACCCGCTACGCACACTTCATCAACGCTCAAATCATGTTGTTTGAGCAGGTGATGAATAGCAGTCGCCTTGTTGACGCCCTTCGGTGTGATGTCCAAATACCAATCGTGAGAGTAGGTGAGGTGTACATCCAATCCGTGTGACTTCAAGCTCGATTCGATCAGCTCGTGTTGAGGCTTAGACAACTTTCCTTCAAAGGTAATCTTGTAGTCGCCTTGATGGTTCTCTAAGCGTTCTCCCATGAAATCGAGTGGCGCAAGTGCTGACTCTACCTTTGATTTGTTCCACGACGCTTCTAATTGGTTATGCCAAATATGATCGGGCTTTTGGGAGTGGTCGTGGTGAATTCTGGTGCCCACATCGCTGATAATACTGTGTGGTTTCGGGTAGTTATCCGACGCCAAACCCACCCTAATAGAGGGTAGAGTTCTTCCCGTCGCAATGATAAATCGGATATCAGATTGCTCAGTTAAGTAGTCAAATAATTGATTAACCCCATGAGATGAACCTCCATCAAGCGTCCCATCAAAGTCACACACCAACATTTTTATCATTCGAGTGCCTTGTCCTTTTCTTTAATCATCGCGGAAAGTATCTCCATTTCTTCTATAAATAATGGCTCAGCAATGATTACTGTACAAGTTGTCTTTTGGCTTAGGTAATCGACATTCAATAGTTTGCAGCAAGCGTCACAGTCGGCGTTATGTTCTGGATATTAAAGACAATTCTATCAATTTTAACCGTGCCTAATTGGGTTCTATTTTATCGGTTGTTTCTACTTTTTTTGGTGATTTTTCATCCCCTCTATTCGTTTTTATTTGTAATTTTGAATGCCTCTCTTTCCTCGTTGATTTCATGCAGAACCCTCGTGTTATACAGACAAAGGCTCAGGGGGTATTTGACCTTCGTAACAGAGCCAATCACCAGTTTGTAAATGACACCAAAATCGGCGTCAAATAGTTTGTATTCGAATTATTTGTGCACGAACTATTTGTACGTATTCGTGGTCTATTTAGCTTATTAATTGTTCTGATGTGAAATAAATATTCAATAATCTATCAGTAAGTAATACATAATATTGTAGATGATGTTGTCGATTTAAAGTCTTTTATTATCAGTATTTTGCTGTAATTTCGCTTGAAATTTAACCTTTGTTTTGGTTGGTGGTTTAGTGGTTTTATTCCATGTTTACAGAACGCGCCCCCTTGATTTACAGGGTCGAATTGCTTAGAGTGCTAATCGTTTTTCGGGTTTAAATAACCATTTTAAAGCTTAAATAACCGTTTTTAAGTTTAAATAACTGTTAGTTTAAATAACTAAGAAAGGATTAGATTACATGGATCCCATACTGGAAGTTAAGGGACTGTACAAGGTGTTTGGTGAAGACACCGACCGTGCTTTTACAATGATTAATGAAGGCGCGAACAAAGATAAAGTTTTCGAAGAAACAGGTTTAACGATCGGCGTTAACGATGTTTCTCTTAGCATTCAAGAAGGCGAGATTTTCGTAATAATGGGACTGTCAGGATCTGGCAAATCAACCCTAGTACGCCTTCTTAACCGCTTGATTGAACCTACCAAAGGTAATGTGCTTCTTCGAGGCAAAGACATTGCCCACATCTCAGAAGATGAACTCCGCGAAGTCCGCCGCAACAACATCTCTATGGTTTTCCAAAACTTCGCATTGATGCCTCACATGACAGTAATTGAAAACGCTGCGTTTGGTCTTGAGCTAGCGGGTGTTGAAGTCGATAAGCGAAAGC
Source organism: Vibrio sp. 14N.309.X.WAT.E.F5 (assembly GCF_030397615.1). Lineage (NCBI taxonomy): Bacteria > Pseudomonadati > Pseudomonadota > Gammaproteobacteria > Vibrionales > Vibrionaceae > Vibrio > Vibrio sp. 14N.309.X.WAT.E.F5. Next base: position 61,261 of record NZ_JAPNXR010000001.1, read on the forward strand.
AGTCAGCATTTGAAGCGTTAGAGCGAGTAGGTCTTGGCGCGTATTCGGAATCTTACCCTGATGAGTTGTCTGGTGGTATGAAGCAGCGTGTAGGTTTGGCTCGTGCTCTAGCTTGCGACCCTGATATTCTGTTAATGGACGAAGCATTTTCTGCGCTCGATCCTTTGATTCGTACTGAAATGCAAGACGAGCTAATTCGACTTCAAAATGACGATAAACGAACGATTGTTTTCATCTCGCATGATTTGGATGAAGCGATGCGTATCGGTGATCGAATTGCGATTATGCAAAATGGCGAAGTGGTTCAAGTGGGTACTCCTGACGAGATCTTAAATAACCCAGCGAACGACTACGTTGAAGCCTTTTTCCGTGGCGTGAATGTAGCAAGTGTTCTTACTGTGAAAGACATTGCACGTAAGAAGCCTGCTGCGGTATTTAAGAAGTCAGAGCATGACGGCCCAGCGTCCGCCCTACAAATCTTGATGGATAATGACCGCGAATACGGCATCGTTGTTGAGAAGAGCAGTCACTACTCAGGCATTGTGTCTATCGAATCCCTTCGTAAAGCCCATAAAGAGAACAAATCATTAGTTAGCGCACAGCTAGATGATGGCTTAACTCTCAATCCAGATTTACCAATCAATGATGTACTTGGCCTTGTGGGTGGCGTGCCTTATTCCGTTCCTGTTGTGGACGATAAAGGTAATTACTTCGGCGTTGTGACGAAATCACGACTGCTACAAACATTGGATAAGGGATAGATCATGTCGTCGGAACAAACAAATAATGACCCATGGTCGCAATCGGCACCTGCAGCTCAACCTGCAAGTGATCCTTGGGGTCAAGCCGCTGATACTTCACCATCTGCAGATTGGCTAAGCAGCGAAACTGTAGAAACCATTCCTTTTGATCCACTTAATCCTTTTGCAGAAGCCGTTCTGCCTGTTGATACTTGGGTTGAGTCTGGATTGAATTGGCTAGTTGAGCACGGACGCCCGTTATTTCAGGCAATACGTGTGCCTATCGATTTCATTTTGAGTTCATTTGAAACGGCATTGGTGTCTACACCAGCTCCGTTCATGTTGATCATCTTGTTTCTCGTCGCATGGCAGTTTTCAAATCTGAAGCTTGGTATGGCTACTGCAGTATCGTTGACGTTCATTGGCTTGATTGGCGCTTGGTCTGAAGCGATGACCACACTGTCACTGGTTATGACGTCGGTCTTCTTCTGCCTGTTGATTGGTTTACCCATGGGGATATGGCTCGCCCGCAGCAATACTGCGGCTAAATTCGTGCGCCCAATTCTCGATGCCATGCAAACGACGCCAGCCTTCGTTTATCTCGTACCCATCGTAATGTTGTTTGGTATCGGTAACGTTCCGGGCGTCGTGGTAACCATCATATTCGCATTGCCACCAGTGGTACGTTTAACCATCTTGGGTATTCAGCAAGTACCGGAAGATCTGATCGAAGCGGGTCACTCATTCGGCGCAAGCAAAAAGCAGATGCTATATCGAATTCAACTGCCATTAGCATTGCCAACCATTATGGCAGGCGTAAACCAAACACTAATGTTGTCGCTATCTATGGTGGTTATCGCATCAATGATCGCGGTAGGCGGTTTAGGTCAAATGGTACTGAGAGGTATCGGCCGTTTAGATATGGGGCTGGCCGCTGTTGGTGGTCTAGGCATTGTTATTTTGGCAATCCTACTTGACCGCATTACCCAAGTTCTTGGGGTAAATGCAGGTAATACAAAATTACGCTGGTATCACATGGGGCCTGTTTCCCTTGTGCTAAAAGCTTTAAATCGCGGTAAACAATCAGAACTACAACTAAGGAAAAACACCAATGAATAATTCATGGAAGAGCAAACTAGCCGTTAGCATCGTTTCGACACTGGCTGTATCAACGAACGTGTGGGCAGCAAGCTTGCCAGGTGAAGGTGTATCAGTTCAGCCTGTTCAATCTTCAGTTGCTGAAGAAACGTTCCAAACACTGATTGTTAACCGTGCTCTAGAAGAGCTTGGCTACGACGTGAAATCAACACAAGAAGTGGACTACAACGTAGCTTACACCTCAATTGCAAAAGGTGATGCAACGTTCCTAACCGTAGGTTGGTTCCCACTACACGCTGATAAATACAAAATGGCAGGTGGCGATGACAAATTCTACCGCGAAGGTCAGTATGTTAGTGGTGCCGCTCAAGGTTACCTAATTGATAAGAAAACGGCAGAAAAGTACAACATCACTAATATTGGTCAGTTAACCGATCCAAAAATTGCGAAGCTGTTTGACGCAGACGGTGATGGCAAAGCAGACCTAACAGGCTGTAACCCAGGTTGGGGCTGTGAAATGGTTATCGAACACCAACTATCGGCATTCAAACTGGACGATACGGTAACTCATAATCAAGGTAACTATGCGGCGATTATTGCTGACACAATTTCACGTTACCAAAAGGGTGAATCAATTCTTTACTACACGTGGACACCATACTGGGTGAGTGGCGTATTGGTGCCTAACGAAGATGTAGTATGGCTAGAAGTTCCATTCTCTTCACTACCTGGTGAGCGTGCGAACGTGGATACGACGTTATCTAACGGTAAAAACTACGGCTTCGAAATGAACTCAATGCGCATTATTGCGAACAAAGAGTTTGCTAAGAACAACCCTTCAGCGGCTAAACTTTTCGAAATCATCAAACTTAACATCAATGATGTAAGTGCTCAGAACATGATGATGAGCAAAGGTAAAAACAGCTCTGCAGATATCGAAGCACACGTTAACGGTTGGATTAAAGCGAACCAAAATACGTTTGATGCTTGGATTGCTGAAGCAAAGCAAGCTTCACTATAACGGTCACTCACACTTGGTCTAGCTAGCCTAACACTTTAATTGGATACTATGAGCGTGTTTAGTGATTGTGTAGATCTACTAAATTGCTTTCAAATAAAGTGATAAGGCGACAAGAGTGAACATTAAAAAAGCCAGCAGTCCAATTTGGATTGCTGGCTTTTTGTTATCTGTTTTTATTTTGAGCTTCTAGCTTCTAGCTTCTAGCTTCTAGCTTTTAGTTATAGCTCTAGCGTTCGCCTTGAACTTCAAAATCATCACTTACTAGACGAGCGCAGCCATCGGCTTCTAACGCCCAATGTTCACGATGCACAACACCAAACGCTTTGTTCATTGTCCAGCTTGCCGTCAGAATGTAGCCGCCTTCTGGGTGTTCTTCCCATTTTACATCGGTGTAGTCGACGTCTTTGAAGCCTTGGTCGATGATGTTTTGCCAAAATGCTTGAATCGCTTCACGACCTTCAAAGGTACCAAATGGACGAGCTTCCATCACACACGTTTCAGTGTACTGATCTGCACAACCTTTTGCATCTTGGCTGTTGAATGCTTTCTGCCATGCGTTAATGCCTTGCTTACATGCTTCTAATACTTGGTTGTTTAACATTGCTTTTCTCCATAGCAGTTTTCTTTCAAACACTGCGTCTTCGATTTGGGTGTCTCGATAAGTTGGATTAAGTTTAGTCTTGGAAATTAAATTGAAAAACAGAGATAATAGAAAATACTGTATGTAAAAAGAGAACAATTGAATGAGTAAGCTAAAGCAGATGTCGATTTTCGCTCACATCGTAGAGCAGGGTTCTGTATCAGCTGCGGCTGAAAAACTTGAGTTGTCTAAGTCCGTCGTCAGTCAGCACCTCAAAATTCTGGAACAAGAGTTAGGGGCTTCACTTCTCAAGCGCACAACACGCAGACAAACTCTGACTAGTATGGGTGAACGTTTTTATTTGAGTTGCAAAGACATTAACGTGATTGCTGACTCAGCTTGGGATATGGCCAAAGCTGAGCTAGAAGAGCCACAAGGTCGAATTCGAATCACGGCTCCGAATGCGTTGATGGATTTATTGGTCGCGCCTGTTATTGCAGACTTGATGAAGCAATACCCGAAGTTAAAACCAGAACTGATAAGCGATGATCAGCACTTAGATTTCATGGAGCACGATATTGATCTCGCAGTACGAGTGGGCAGTTCTCGTGACAGTAACTTAAAGCAGAAACGCTTGGGCGAGTTTAAAGACGTGTTGTGTGGCGTCGAAGGCATGCGAGATAGAGAGCTTGAATCTATCCCTTATATTGCTAACTCTTGGCAGGGAAAACAGGTGACTCATCAGTTTAGTTCTAAAGGTGAACAAGACTTTGTCTACCAACAACAAGCCAGTTGTACCACTAACTCTTTTCACAGTTGCCTTGCCTTAATCAAATCAGGTGTTGGCATCGGTGTGATTCCAGACTTCTACCTTCATCAGCTATCCGATGAAGTGGTCGACATCATGCCAGGTTTTCAATTACCCACTAACACGGTTTATGCGTTGAACCCATTTGCTTCGAACACACCTATCGCCATTAAACTTTGTATTCAAGCGTTGGAAGAGAAGTTGAAACAGAGTTTTGTTTAATTGGCGTAAGGCTTTTATCTGAATACCCTGACTACTCTGAAGGGATGGCTAAGCAGTCATCTCCTTTCTATCTCTCATTTCTACCCTATCGTGTTCGTTTAATTGTGTAGATATTGGCGAAAAATCAAACCCTTACTTATAGTTAATCTTAGTGTCTAGTTGCTTATCAAATGCTAAGAGGTTTAATTATTGTCTGATCTTTGTACCAAATCATGTATCGAGTGTGGGTTAGTCAGCCAGTTCCACGAATTAGCTCCGGGAAGTGAGGCATCGTGCCCTCGCTGTAAACATACTTTATGCAGTATTGGAGCAAGTAAAGGGCAGGGTGTGATGGCTTACGCATCAGCCAGTTTGATAACGTTGGTGATGAGCCTAATCTTCCCTTATATGTCTTTTAGTGTGCAAGGTATCAGTCAACAAATAACCTTGTATCAAGCCGTCGAAATGATGAACCGCCTCGATAATACTTCGATTGCCGCGTTATTGTTTCTCGCGGTTATTTTCCTTCCTGCTTATTTTCTTATTAGTGTTATCTGGTTTTATGCATTAACAGAAAGGAAATCAAAACACGCTTACGCGCCGAGCCGTTTGGCTATCTTTGTATTAAAAACATTGAGTTGGGTTAAACCGTGGTTGATGGTGGATGTATTTTTGATTGGTGTTCTCGTCAGTTTGATTAAAATATCCGCTTTAGCCGATGTCTCTATGGGCATCTCTTTTTGGGCATTTGCTATCTACGCTATGTTAGTGGTTAAGACGATGTCATTAGTCGATTTTGATTGGATTTGGGATAAATTAATACCACTCAAAGCTTTGAATAGCACCACCGCTGGTGGCCTTTTTCAACAGCATGATCATTTGGTCTGTCATGTTTGCGGGCAAGTCCACCTCTATGATGACAACTTAACTCAATGTTCTCGTTGTCATGTTCATCTGCATCGATTTAATCCAACCAAAAACCTTCAGATAGTATGGGCTCTATTGTTCACAGCCATCATTTTCTATATCCCAGCAAATCTATACCCAATGATGTATACGTCTGCGTTCGGAACGAGTGAAGGTTCAACCATCATCGAGGGGGTGATTATATTGTGGAACATGGGTTCATACCCGGTCGCTATGGTCATTCTTCTTGCGAGTGTGTTTATTCCAATGGCCAAAATGGTCGCCCTAGCTTATTTGTATTGGAACGCCAAAAGGGTTAAAGGGCTTCCACCGCATGAGGCAAATCGTTTTCTCAAAATATACCGTGTCACTGAGTTCATTGGCCGTTGGTCGATGATAGATATTTTCGTTGTCGCTATCTTGGTTGCGTTGGTTCAACTCGACGGGGTCATGGCCATTTACCCGGGGCCAGCAGTGTTGTCTTTCGCATCGGTAGTCATCTTTACCATGTTGTCAGCGATGATTTTCGATTCTCGAATTATATGGAAGTAATCTCCCCTAAGAGGTGTGGGAAATATGGATAAACAAAACGTTTCAGATGCAGAAGTAGCCAAAAAAAGTGAGATTTCACCCGTTTGGATTGTGCCGATTATCGCGGTATTGGTCGGGTGCTGGATGTTGTTTCAGTACTTCAATAATCGTGGGCCGGAGATAACGCTGATCTTACCGGATGCCTCGGGCATTGAAGCGGGAAAAACAGCGATTAAGTCTAAAAATGTTCATGTGGGAACCATCACTGACGTGGCGCTAAGTGAAAACTATGAATACATCATAGCGAAAGCTCAGATAGACAAGAAAGCCACCCGCATGATTAATACAGAAACTCAATTCTGGGTGGTTGAGCCCCATGTCGGTACCGATGGTATTAGTGGGTTAGAGACCATTTTGTCCGGGTCGTACATCGAGTTGAAGCCGGGTAAATCGAGAGAATCTCAATCGAAGTTCGATGTGCTAGAAACGCCTCCAGTGGCAGGGCCTGATACCAAAGGAATACGAGTGGTGGTTTCACACAACAAGGCGAATCAACTCAATGTTGGTGAGCCTGTATTACACCATGGTTTTGTTGTTGGCCGTGTTGAAAAAACGAGTTTCGACTATCAAAAGAAAGAGGGCAAATACCAATTGTTTATCTTTGCTCCTTACGATGGATTGATTTTCGAAAAGACTCAGTTTTGGTTATCTTCTGGAATTGATGTGAAGTTTGGTGCGAATGGCTTAGACGTTAACTTTGCATCGATAGAAAGTATATTGACTGGCGGTGTGAGCTTTGATGTCGCAGAGAGCATTAAACCGGGGTTACAGATCAAAGAAAACCTACACGAGTATACGCTTTACGATAATTATGATGCGGTACTACAAGGCAAATACACCACTTCAATTGATTACGTGTTGCTGTTTGAAGAGTCGGTTCGAGGTTTAAGGAAAGGTGCACCAGTCGAATATCGTGGTGTCCGGATTGGTACGGTGGATACGGTGCCGCTTCAGATTAGTATGGATAAAGATGGCAAGGTGTCGAATCGTATTCCAATCCTAATTAAGCTCGAAATCGAGCGTGTTTCCGAAGTGTTTAAAGGATTGAACGCGGATAGCTTTGCTAAACGAGTCGTTCTTCAAATGGGAGAAGGGCTCAGAGCGACGTTGAAAACAGGTAACTTGCTCACGGGCGCGTTGTTTGTCGATATTAATTTTTATGAAGATGAAGCTCCTTACGAACCGACAGAATTTGATGGTTATCCTGTATTCCCCGTCGTGCCAGGTGGTTTCACCGAGATTCAGAAGCAGATCACCGATTTCCTAACCAAGATGAACGAGCTTCCGCTGGATGCGACTGTTACTAACTTAAATGGCTCACTTGCCTCTTTAGATACCACCTTGAAGAGTATGGATGAATTACTCGATAGCGAGGGCGCAAAAGCATTACCTCAAGACCTCAGTGAAACTATGAAGCAACTAGAGGCGACATTAGAAAGTTACGACGATGATTCTGACGCTTATAAGCAATTGATCAGTGCATCTGAAGAGTTAGAACATGTGCTTAAAGAGCTTCGCCCACTGATCAAAGTATTGAATGATAAACCGAATGCGTTGGTGTTTGGCAACGATGTGGAAGAAGACCCGATTCCAGTTAAGGGAGTGGAGTAATGAGAAAGCTATTTATATCACTGGTTATGTCGGTCGGACTCTTGGGATGTGCGACTCCTTCAGATGGCACTAACTCCTATCTCTTGCCTGAAAGCACACTGGATAGGCCCATCTTTAAGGTACAAACTCGGGTAGAGCTACCTGATTATTTGGACACGATTGGCATCGCGTATCGAAAATCTGAAAATGAATTAGTGTCTGCCCGTAAACATGTTTGGGCCGAGAACCTTGAAGGGTTGCTTGAAGAGAGGATCATCAGTTCAAATGCTACGGGCGCTGCAGATAAAGAGCTGACGATTATCTTTGAGCAGTTCAATGGTTCTTATACTGGCAACGCTGAAGTGAAAGGGACTTGGGTGTTAATGGGGGAAGATGACACTGAAATCTCACGAAGCACCTTCGACATCAAGGTTCCCTTAAAAGCGGATGGCTATGAAGCGTTGGTCCAAGCTTTGGGTGAAGGGCTTGATGAGGTGCTACTCTATATCCAAACAGAGGTACGTTAACGAGGGATTCTGTTTTCCGTGCTGATAAATTTAATCGTATCGGCACGATTGAGAACGATAAATTGCGCTTGTAGATTGAAGCGCTCCTTAGTGTACCAAGGCGATCTTGTTGAAGGCCTAACTGTGCAACATTTTCATATAAACATCTCAGAGGTTTGAGTATGATCCTCGGTATATTAATCATGGTCTGATCAACGCGTTGTGATAAAAGTAATAAATTTGTCGAGCAACATTGGATTAAATTGCCCCTTCTGACGTTCAGAAAACAAAATTCTCAATGCCTTTTTAATTGGCATCCCTTCTCGATAAGATCGTGTCGATGTCATCGCATCCCATGTATCTGCAATTGCAATTATTTGTGCTTCAAAAGGTGTCTCGTCACCTTTCAGCCGCAAGGGATAGCCGTTCCCATCCCATCGTTCATGATGTAACGAGCCTAAAATAGAGGCGTATTCTAGGTGTGGTATGTCTTGTGTCATGAAGTAAGAACATTGAACGTGTTGGTTCATTACTTGACGTTCTAACGGTGTCAGTTTCCCTGATTTATGTAAGATTGCGGGTGGTGTTTTTAGCTTACCTAAATCATGAACTAACGCAGCATCAAAAATAAGCTCCAGCTGTTGTGGAGCGAGTCCAAGGTGTTTTCCAAATTCGTATGACAATGAACAAACTCGAATTGTATGCTCAAAGGTTTCTCTTGAATGTTCAACCATAGGTTGTAAAAGTTCTAGAGCTTCGAAGGAGTGTTGATGTTCAAACGCCAGCGCATAGACTTTTTCAATTTCAGTGCTGTACATGATGTGTGACTCGCTGTTGATGAGAGAGTGCGAAGTATGGTTTGGGACAACGAGGGAATGAACTAAATGTGATTGAATGTTTATTAAACAGTCTTTCTCAAATTTAATACCGAGGTTTAGAAAAATTTAGATGTTTGAAAGGAAATGAATTTTTAATTAATAGTCTTAATTTTCAATGGTTTAATTTTTAATAATGAATCATAGCTATTTAATGGAGTAGAAGTGAGACAAAGTCCACAATACAGCTCTACTTCATTAATCAGAGTGCTTTTAATGTACCTATTCAACAGTGATTTGTTGAAACGGAATTCAACACTAAATGTGTTTACTTCAGTCAGTTTAGCGGTATTGCTAACAGGCTGTGGTAGTGAGTCTAACTCCGATGGAGAGCAAGGTATTATTGCATCTCCAACAGAATCAGCCTCTATTAGTGCGCAAGATATTCAAGATAACTCGCTGGTGGAACAAAGCTTCACTATTGATCTGACTGAGCATGTTCATACATCGAATAACCAAGACTTTGTTGTAACCAGCGCCCGCTCTCTATCTGGTGATACTTGCCAAGTTCAAGGTATTAGTGAAGGTAGTTTCAATGTCTATTCGTCTGACGTTAACGACTGTTTGTTCGAGTATGAAGTAACGACTGCTGCCCGCACCTCAATGGCAACCTCATACGCTCGTGTTGCGATGGGGCAGAGTTATGCTTCTACCACACTTCCTCGTATTACAGCATCAACTATCGAATCACAGGTGATTGTTGTTGATCTAGAGAGCGAGCTAGGTTCATCGTTACCGAGTGATGACTTCACCCTGCAGGACAGTGTTATTAGCCTAGGTTCAGGTACAGCTCGCGTCTCTGGCGAACATCAGATTGAATTTACGCCAACGGCCAAAGGTCAAACTGAGGTGTATTACAGCTACCAAAACGGTGAGTCGATTCAACAAGGCTCACTGTCAATTGCGACTTCAGAAGATACTTACAATACCGCACCCACAGCGGAAGATTTCGCCTTTAGTGATTTAGCGTTATTGGGTGAAAACATTATGGTGGATGTAACCAATTATATCTCAGATGTGGATTTCGATGATGTACAGCTGGTCGGCGTGCAGGACTTCAATTCAACAACATCACTTTACGATCCAGCTAGTATCTCCAACACCAAGTTTGAGTTCTCGTCTACACAACCTGGTCCGCACGATGTGGCGTACACCGTAAGCGACCACATGGGTGGCTACACCACTGGAGTGGCGCGTATCGAAGTCGAACCAGATTTCTCGTTGATTCAGGATTGGGAAGATATTGTCACTCATGATCCTGTGATCAGTTCAGACATCCGCTTTTTCGCGCCAATGACAAAAGTGTATGCGGACTACGTCAATGCCCCTTATACAGGCACGTATGTTGAGAATGGCACACAAGGTTTGAAAGACTCTGAAATTACCACTCAAACCCTTAGCCAAGCGCGCCAATACTGTAAAGTGCGAGGCGGTCGCCTGCCTCTACAACGAGAACTTGAAACGCTCGTCACCAACGAAACCAGTGCATTCACCAACCACAATTGGCCTACAAGTAAGAAGTATTGGACAGCAGAAAATGTCAGTGAAACAAACGCTGCCACTGTTCACTTAAATGATGGAACAATCGGCAACCAGTCAAAGACTGTTGGTATGTACACGACTTGTGTTGATTTGAGTAATCCGAGTGTGAGTGATTTTTCATCAGTCGTTCAATTAATCTCAGCTTCTGGAAATGAGTATAAATACCAAATCACCGTAACCCATCCTGATGGTGGAGTAGGCGCCTTTCAGGATATAGAGCTGGAAGCTATGGACGAAAATGGTGTTTTTGATTCTGGGTTATCTTCAGAGCAACTCACTCTAAACGAAAGTGGTTTGACACAAGCAAGTTACTTTGATACCGCCTTCAATAAGTCGGTGATATCTATAAAAGTTAGCTCAATTAACGAGTTATACCCATTTTTACCTGAAGAGGGCGCATCCTCTCTTGATACCAAAGAGCCAACCAAGTGGAATCATGTTGATATCAGATATGGCTTGTCACTACCTGAAATAGGCTCAAATGGTCTCCCTGTTCTGTTTTCATATAACTCACCTGATGGAATGGGCAGTAGTTCGGTATATAAAGATAGTTTCTACGGCAACGATTTCATTATGTCGTTGTACATCCGAAACCTCGGCAACGTTACTCATGGTGCTACTTCCTTTTTCATACAACAGCAGGGAAATATACCTAATACGAATTGGTATGACGTAACTAGAGCGCAGCCTGGAGCGCCTTTGACTGATGACACCTTCAATATTGTTACTCACTTTTTTAAGAATGAATTCAATTTTTACTTGGGGTTTAACAATTTCGTAGGGGCTACAGATGCTGATGTTCAATATGTCGATAGATACTTATGGTTTCAAAAGAAAGGAGACCGTCTCTATCACTATTCATCACATACAGCTGTAAGACCTGCAGAACCTGACTTTATCGCTCCTTTTGATTGGGGGGCGATTGATCCAAACAAGCCTTATTGGGTTGGGGCTGGTGGCTCAACGAATTATGAAGATGTTGAAGCTTATGTTGTAACAGCTAACTTTGCCGCATATCTATAGGAGTGTTTGTGTTGAAATTATTTAAATACGTCTTAATAACGGTCGGTACTTCAGTCTTATTTGGTTGTGGTGGAAGCTCTGGTGATTCTGGTTCAAGTTCTCAGCCGGAACAACCATCTTCTCCATTAGAGGTACCTGCTCAAGCTTCAGTCATACAATCAAAAGCGTTGGTCGATATTGAATCTCAAACTGTTGTCAAAGTAGATTCAGATATTGATTTTCATTTAACTTCAGTAAAGCAAGTTAGTAATGGGAATGTCTGCGAGGTAACTTTAGTCGAAGGTATGTCGTTCACAACCTTGTCTAACCAAGTTGGTGAATGCCAATTTGAATATACCATAGAGCCTGTCGAGCAAGATGTTTACGTAGGGGAAGCTTCATCGCTAGCAAGGGTATCTGTTTCTGAAACTGCTGATAATAATACATTGCCGAATTTGTCAGAAACGACCGATGTTAATTCGCCAATCACTATTAATTTGTCTTCAGAGCTAGAGAGTGAATTAGATACGTTGACATATATTGTATCGGAAGAGGTGACTTTATTGGGAGCTGGTTCAGTTGAAGTCGACTCTCTAAATAATACGATCACATATACACCGGTAGACACTGGTGTGACACGCATTATGTACTCAATGAGTGACGGTTCTTCAACCAAACTTGGGAATATTGACCTAGCCGTTTCTGATACTGGAAATACACCACCAGTTGCGAATGACTATATTCGAGAAGGTAAGCTTGCCAAAGATATGTCGGTTGAAATCGATTTAACAGACTATGTATCAGACGCTGAAGACAGTGTGGTGTTAGATTCTGTACGTGCCTATAACGCAGAAACGGAAATTACCTCAGCAATCGAGCACTCTTTTACGTTTCAATCATCAGAAGCGGGGCCGCATGAAGTTGCTTATACGATCAAAGACGGTCGTGGTGGGTATGCCGTTGGGCAAGTTTATATCGAAGTAGAGCCTGATTTTAGTCTCGTGCAAGATTGGGAAGACATTACGATTTATGATCCAACGATAGATACTGATATTACTTTTACGGCGCCTGTAAGTAAGGTGTTAGCGGACTATACAAATACTGCTTACACTAGCTCTCAAGAGCAAGACGGCGTTACAGGGCCCAAGTACTCAGAAGTTGTCACAATGAATCTCGAACAAGCACAAAATTATTGTGCGTCGAGAAATGGGCGTTTGCCTATTAGCCGCGAGTGGGAGCTGTTACTAGCTAACAAAGGAAGCCTCTTCAAATCCAATAATTGGCCTGCAGGGACGCTGTTTTGGAGTTCAGATATGGTCTCTGAAACCTCGGGTAAAACCATTAATACTGTAGATGGAAACGTTTCAGATTTAACAAAGACGAAAGGTGAAGGTTTTGCAGCCTGTATTTTATTAGATAATCCACTCATTAAGGACTTCTCTACAAACATTCAATCCGAGAGTAACCAAAATGCTTATTTAGAACACTTTTTGTCTTTTTATGTATTAGACCCAGATGGAAGCCCGGCACCTTATCAAGACTTAAGGACTGAAATTGGGGGGGCTAAGGGAGTCTTTAGCAATGGTTTGTCAAATATTACGTTGGTAACTGACTCTGCAGGTGAAGCTTCAGAAATTTATCAAGATACTTCATTTAATAACGCTGTGTTATCAACACAGGTAAGTTCAAATAGTGAAGATGCAACTGTAATAAAGTCGGCTATAGATGAGATGTTCATTGATACAAAAGATGACAGTTTATGGAATATAGCAGAAGTTTTGGAAGGAAATAGCTTTAGGTCAATTGATGAACAAGGAATTCCTCTTCACTACAAGGCCAATCAATTGTCTGAGGTTACTGCCGTTTATAAAAACGCGTTTATCGGGCGAAATGTAGTTGCTCGATATCGACTTAAGGCTAATGATGTTGCATCAATAACTAATGGTAAATTGAACTGGGTGTTACAGCAATTTGATAATTCACCAAATACGGTTGATTGGGGGTACTCTAACGCTTACCAAGAAGGGTTGCCACACTCTTCTGCTGTGATTAGTAATGAAATAAATTATTACTCACAAAATATTACTACTACCCTGGGTAATAGCTATATAGGAGGTGCAGAATCATTTTCCGTTAGTATGCCAACAAGATATGAGTACTGGTATGTTTGGATTACTATAGAAGGTGACGAACTATCTTTATATATAAATACTTCTGAAGAAAGACCCGCTGCGTCAACTTTTTCAATTCCAAATGTTTGGAGAGATATTGATCCTTCGAAACCTTACTGGATTGGTTTTGGAGGAACCCCAGGTAAGGGGGCTCCAGAATCCGTGTCAATTTACGCGAACGCACTTTGGATTGGAACAGGAGGGTAACAACGTTAATTAGTATTTTTAAGATTTTAAAATTAGGTCGTTATAGTTGGTTAACTACCTGTTATAAAATAAGCCACCATTTATACGGTGGCTTTTTATAATTAGTGCTTATGTAAAATCAACCATACTTATTAATGAATGATATAACATGCTTATTACTAAGCAGATCGATTTTATCAATCGTCATGATGCAATATCGATATGATTTGTTCTTAAATGTAATATTTGATATTTCTTCCGTTGGTTCGGAAAATTTGTAAATTTCAAATCCAATACTCTTCATCAAATCTAATGCATTCGGGTTTTTTATCAACATCGAGAATTTTTTTATTTTATTGTTTCTCGCGAGAAGCTTCATATCTGAAAGAATATTGGCGATTGAGTGTTCTTGCTTTTCAGAATGCGAACTTACCACAAGGTAATTCAAATTCTGATTGGAATCTAGAGAACAGGCCTGCTTAACCGACAATACTTCTGTCTGGTGTTCGTCGAATAAGTCTTGGTTAAAAAAGAATCCAAGGCTATGACTGACTATATCGCCATTTTCGTTGACCATTTTTCTACCGTGAGCTTTTTTCTCTAGGTAATAAAGATATAGATCAATGGTGTCCAGAGCTGATGGATCAACTTTTGTGTATTGAGAGATGAGCTTGATTCTATCGACCACTTTTTTGTCATTTTGGTCTGTCATTAACGGTTGAATATCAAAACTGTCATTTTCTTTACTTCCTTCAGCCTTCGCTACAGAGGCTATTCGGCTCTGAAAAGAGAAGAAGCGTTCAATTAGAAAGTCATCAAGTAAGGATCCATCATCACCTTCCTCTGAATCAAAAGATTGTAATGTGGCGTAGAGGTCTACGTTGAGGCAATCTAATAGTTTCAACGCTTTGTAGTTGCTAGGCCTTACTTTATTGTTTTCCCACCGATTGATAGTGACCACATCGACAGAATTAAACTCATCATCTAGTTGATTTATGTATGCCGCAAAATTTTTCTGCGTCAGTTTCAGTTCCTTTCTTACCTCTTTCAGTAAAAGTGGAAATGCTTTCATAGTAGGGAGCTCATCTTTGATTAATGATCTTACGTGTCGATTAGCGAGAAAATCTATTTTATCTATGCTCATTATACAATAATAATAGTATTTTCGTTTAAATATAATATTAGATTTTTCAGGCGATGGCTTTGAAAAACTGAATACTTCAAAGCCAATTTTCTTGAATAGTTTTATCGCATTTGGATCTTTTACTAAAACAGAGTATGTTTTTATGTTACTGCTCTGAGATAACAGTTTTATATCTGAAATTATATTTTCAATAGCATGATATTTTGTTTCTGAGTGTGAGCTTACATTCAAATAGTTCAGGTTTTTGTTTGAATCCAGAGGGCAAGCGATTCTAAGATCTAATTCATTAGCCTTGAAGGTATCAAACTTACGCTCTTCGAAGAAAAAACCCAAATTGTGGCTAACTATATCACCATCGATATTAATCAGTTTTTGGCCGTAAGCCTTTTTCTCTGTGTAATATAGAAATAGGTCGATGAGGTTTAGCGGTGAAATATCAACTTTAGTGAATTTAGAAAGTAGTTGGATTCTTTTGAGTACACCAATATCTCTGGGCTCTGACATCAAAGGTTGTGACTTAAAATAGTCACTGTTTGATTGCTTTTTTAGCCCCTGAACAGCCGAGATTCTACTTTGAAATGATTCAAAAGCTTCGCTTAAAAAACCATCAATTAGAGAGTCTTTTGGCTTAGTATTAAAGCTTTTTACTGTGTCGTATAGATCAACACCAAAGTACTGCAGGATTTTCAGAACTTTATAAGTGGTTGGTTTTACCTTGTTGTTTTCCCAGCGATTTATTGTCACCACGTCGATAGAATTAAAGTCATCATCTAAGTGGTTTAGGTAGGTTGCAAATTCTTTTTGCGTAAATTCAAGTTCCTTTCTTAAGCTACGTAGCAACTGTGAAAATTCACTCATTATAAACACTTACCCTTTGATCATTGTCTCGATTGAATCGAATTTTAATTTAGACATTTGGCTGCCATTTAACATCGGCTGTAAATTGTTTTTTATAGATGTTAATTGTTCTGGATGTTTGAACTGTATGTTGCGCATGTCCCTAGAAGGCGAAAAGCCAAATTAGTGACGTCAAATCTATGGCAATCCGCCTAGAGACTTGTCAATCTACTGTGAAGTGCGCGTTAATGTTCAGATACAACCTTGCCTTTTTCTTATCCATTTTATTGATTCCATTCGCTTCCTATGCGGACACAACAGGCCTAGTCATGGACCTTTCTGTCGATAGTGCGTCTTATGACAATGACCAAAAAGTGGTTTACACGCTTGTTCTAACGAATGAGTCGGATAGAACCATCCATGACTTTGATGTTAAAGATGAGCTATTAGATATCTTAACGACAGACGACCAAGGGAATGACGTTAGCGCCTTTACTCAAGCATCGATTCAAGCTCAGTCGACCCTTCTTTCGTCGTCCGGTACTTACAATCGTTTTGGCAATTTAGAAGCGACTGACGTGCGTGTTACGGCGGGCGGGTCGGTGACTTATACGATGACTGCCACAGTCTCTAATGATGCCGCGGGTACGATTGATAATGTCGCAAGTGCGAGCTCTGGGCCCCTCTATTCTGTTGAATCAAATACGGAATCTATTCAACGAGGTTTTTATGAACATGATGTTGCAGTATCAGTAGATAAGACAAATTACCAACTGAAGAGTGAACTCACGTACTCCATTAAGGTATCGAACACTGGGGGTACGGTCATTCAGACGATCGATGTTCAAGATGCGATTTCAGACATCAAGACACTCAACGTTGATGGGAATCTTCAGCTCGCGTTCGTTAATAATGAAAATTCTGCCGAGGTTGAAGGTAGAGAGAGTGATGCGGGTACCTTTAACTCCACAGGGGACTTGGTTGTCCATGATGCGTCGATTGATATCGGTGGATCCATCACCTACAAAATTCGAGCGACTGTTGCTGATAAACTCGTCGGCGACATTGTTAATGATGGTATCACGGCAGAAACACGTGATGCTTTGGTGACGGCAAAAGAAGTTATCACGCCACCAACACAACCTAATATCACTCTGACGCACACCTTGAACCAATCTGAGAACTACCTTGTTGATGATGAGTTCTCTTATACGATTACTGTCTCCAACCAAGAAAATTCGGGTATCGCTTACCACTATTCTGTTCAGCAGCTACTTGCCGATCTTGAGACAGAGTTAGGTAACAAGATCAGCAACAACAAAAATGCTGACGACACGACAGGCAACCCCTACGAATCTTGGTCGAATCAAGTTATTACTATTGGACCTAACAGCACGTCCGAACTGGCCACCAGTGGCGTTGAATCGAATAAATCGTTGAACGATATTGTCTCTGTTTACCCTGGCGAGGAGATCCTTTACTCGGTAGCGGTTGATGTAAGCCCAGTTTCAATTGGTGAAATTCCTAAAGTTGTAGCGCGTGTTTTGGATGCTGAAGGCACGGCCGATTCTGCTGACGTGTTGACTACCCCTTTAGATACGCAAGAAGTTCTGAACTCTTCATCAAGCCAAATTACCCGCAACAAGAACACAACGGATACCACTTATGTGCCTGGAATATCGGGTGAAAATGAAGTGGTCTACGACATTGTTATTTCCAACAAAGACACTGAATTTTTTGCGAACGATGTTGAAGTGATCGACAAGTTCGCTTGTATCGTGACAGAGCAAGCCGATGGCACGACTGGTTCTGCATTCTCTGAGTGGAAACTGGAAGTGGATGAAAGCAGCGGTGAGGGTTCTAACTATGGCTCATTTAATTATGGGGCTTGGACTACGAACGACATCAACCTAAAAGTCGATCTAGCACCTGAGGGGTTTGTTCACTACAAGCTGACAGCAAAAGTAGCGGATACCAGTGTTGGTCAGATTGTCGATGATGGTACCGATGCTGGTTTGTGTCTGGGAGACAACCTAGGTGAGTCAGGATCTGGCGTGCAAATGCCTAACTCTAAGCTAAAAGTACAGAAGGAAGTGGACTCTCGTTACTACTCAGCGGGTGGCACTCTCAACTATGAAATCACAGTCGAAAATAACGGTGATGGTTACGCGATCGATGTACCTGTCTATGATGATTTAGTGTCAGTCGTGACCAATTCAATCGATGGTACGCAAATTAACGCGTATTTGAGCTGGGAAGTGACGGCGAAATCTTATGGTTCAGATAACTTAGTATCAACAAACAGTGATCCCGGATTCATTGGTGAGATTGAAGGTGATCAGAGTAATAAAAAGATCCTTGATGTAAAGGCTAAATTAGCCCCTCACGATAAAATCATCTACAGCATTGCAGCGGTTGTAAATCCGATTGCAGATGATGAGATTCGAAATCAAGTGACGGTAGACAGCGTGCTTTATTCCGACAGAGGTTCATACCCGAGGGACTATTACCTAGTCTTGGATAAACGTGTCGATGGTAACAATGAGCAAAGCGCTTACACTGACACGACAAAGGAAGTGACTTACACGATCAGCATTACCAACCCTGAAGGGAATGGTTTTGCGTCTAACATTAATGTTAAAGATGAAATCAGCACGATAAAGGCTGAGCTACTGCATGTTCCGGGTGCAACCAAGCAGGTGTTCTCTTCGTGGACGATCAGTGCTGAAAAAGAAGCAACCTCTCCTTGGGCAGAAGCAGTTACTGATCCTGGTGAATTCTTAGACGGTGAGGACTTGGATGCTGTTGCACAAATCCCGCCGGGCGCAACTATTACGTATACCATTGTCGGTAAATTGGATCGAAGTGATGATACTGAAATCCTCTGGGGAGACTTCAGCAATACTGCAACGGTCACGGGTATTGATACCAACCTATCGGATACCGTTCACACCTACCCAAATGAACCTAATCTTATTGTTGATAAGACGGCTCAAAACTCTGACTTTGTGGGAGGAGAGTACACGACATTTGATATCTATATCTATAACCGAGGTGTTGGATACGCAAATGATGCAACCGTAAAAGATAGTATTTCAGCACTTAACTTCTTTGATAGTTGGACAGTGGTAGGTTCTACCGACAGTGATAAACCTGGCTCTCGATACGGTGATGTTTCTGATAATGCAGATATTGATACTGACGTAGATATTACCCCAGGAGGGTGGGTGCACTACGAGGTGAGTGGTGTGGTTAAGTCTGATTACGAAGAAGATCAAGTATCGAACCGTGTTGATGTTTATGACCCAATCACAGACCGTGAACATAGCTCTTCTGCGCAAATAGATAATTCAAACAGTACTTATGATATCAATGTATCACTCGCTAAAACGACCGATGTTGTTCGCTATACGCCGGGTGAAGACCTGACGTATACCATCGTGATTGGTAACAATGGCGAAACTCGAGTCAACAACCTTATTTTGATAGATCGATTGAGTGAGATCACCACGACATTAGCGAACGATAAAGATGGTGAGGTAGAAGACTATCTTGATCAAAATCCGTTTGAATTCTGGTCGGTTGATACTGGCTCAGGTTTTGGCTCTGAAACAACCGAAGATGTTGAATTACCTCTCTCTATCGATGCACATAGTTTTGTTACGGTTCGAATAAAAGCGCGAGTTAAAGATAATGCGGTGTCGAACGGTGTGACTGATAGAGACAGTGGAATCATTCGCAATGAAGCGTTACTTATTCACGACGACAATCTAGGTTGTACTGATGATTGTGAATATGCAAAACGCGCTGTGGCTGAAAACCATCAAGTACACAATAACGGCACTGTGGTTCGCACAACCAACATCAACCGTTACTCTCCGGGCGATGAGCTGACGTATACCATAAAGTACAATTCCCAAGATGGACATGGTTACAGGAATAATGTTGACGTCAATGAGTTGATCAACGATATCTCGGTTGAGCTTCAAGATGGTACATCAGGCAATCCTTTCTTTGATGATACAACCGGTAGCAATAAGTTTACAGTTGCTGTCGCTAAGAGCGAACCTGCAAATGCGGGCACAACCGATGGCACGAAAGACGGTGACGTTGTGGATGACACCAATATCGTAACTTCTATTGATATCGATGCTGGAGAGGACGTGACTTACACCGTCACAGGCATCGTTAGACCTGATGCGACCGGTGATATTCATTATCGTGATACCGTGGTGCTGCCTGATGATTATCACCTAGATTTTGATAAGACAACCGATGAAGTTGTTTATGAACCTGGTAAAAGGGTCACCTATCATTTGGTGGTGAAGAATGATGGTAAAGGTAATGCTCACGACATCCCAATCGTCGATAATTTAAAGGATATCACGGTAGATCTGGTTGATGGTACAACTGGGCCTGCGTATTCAACGTGGGCCATTACCTCTATCGCGTCTGGTACCGACTCTGAGTATGTCGATGCCGGTGCGGGTGCTGGTAACGTGTATACATCAACAGACAGCAATCTAGATCTAGAAGCGGATATTCCAATGGGAGCCACACTCGAGTATCAGGTAGTTGCGACCATTAATGATAAAGCGAATGGCGGTGTCGTTAACGTATTGACCGTTGATGGCGACACGATTTCTCACAATATTCAGCAAGAAGCACGCAAAGTCGATTTCGAAAAAAACATTCTGGCTTATTACGATACCGATGGTAACTCTATCCCTGGGGCGACAAACTACATGCCTGGGGGGTACATCGAGTATGAAATCTTAATCGAGAATATCGCCAACGCCCATGTTGATGATATGAGCTTGCGTGATGATATCGACCAAATAAACACTCAATACTACGATGGAACTCGTGGCCCTGCATTTGAGAGCTGGACCATTGAAACATCGACAGATAGTTCGGGCATTTCTAACCCTGATGTTGATAACTCGATTCAAGATAATGAACCGATTGATACGCACTTTGATGTCTCGGCTGATAATTTTGGTCGTGCAACGTCGTCGGCATTTGTGCGTTATGTCATTAAAGCCAAAATCAGTCCGAAAGCGGTAGGTTCGTTTACTAACCGCGCTTACATTGACGAAGATGCTGGGAACCAACTGATAGCCGTTTCTCCACCTGCGTCGATGTCGGATCCCGAGATCTCGTTTTCGAAAAAGGCGTTTTATGACGCTGGTTTCTCTTCGGACAAATCTGAGTACTCTCAAGCCACAGGTGAGAGTGAGGTTTACTACCGAGTTCAGATTAAGAACACAGGTAACGGCACCGAATATGGCAATCGTTTAGAAGATACCATTTCGGCGATTCAAACTCGCATTGCAGAAGACAGTTCGACGACAGGTACTGACCCAGTCGAGCAGCCATTTTTGTCTGGTTGGGAAGTGCAGTTAGAAAAGACGGCAGCGGTTGATTCGATTACCGACGCGATTGATTTTGCTTCTGGTAACAACGTCGATATTGATAACGACATTGTTATCGCGCCTCAGGAAAGCCTAACGTTCACCATCCATGCTGTGATTCGTGAGGATGCATTGGGTGAAATCATCAACAAGGCAAGTTACGACGGTAGTGTTCGTAGTGCCAAATTAACACCGCTTGGAAACAATATCAGTGTTGAAAAACGCGTGGTGTCGATTAATGGTAATTCGTTTAACGATGGAGATACTTATCTGCCGGGCGACGAAGTTGAGTATGAGTTTGTCGTTACTAACCCCGAAAACGGTTGGGCAAATGATATTCAGATCAAAGATACGGTAGAGGATATTCAAGTTGAGGTTATTGGCGGAACAATGGAATCTGCATTTGTTTCTGGCGATATCACTCACGAAGTCGGCAATGGTATTGATGCTAACGCCGATACCTATGTTCCTAGCTATAACCCAAACAGTAACCTGAATATTGAAACTGATATTGCTGCAGGTGAAGTGCTGACGTTCAACCTAACGGGTGTTATCCGTGATGACGCTTTAGGTACTATCGAAGCCAACCGAGTAACGGCAGAAGATAAGTCAGCGGAATCAGAAACCATTCCACCTCAACAGGCTGAGCTCAACTACTTCAAAACCTTGGTTTATACCGATGGTGAATCGACAGGGTGCTCTCTCCCTTCAAGCGATGGCAACAGTTGTAACTACGCACCTCGTGGTGATGTTGAATATCAAGTCACGCTAGATAATACGGGTGACAGCATCGCCAATGACGTGAGTATTGTCGATGCTATTCATACCATCAAAACCGAAGATGGCGACGAAGCATTCTCTGAATGGACAACCGCGATAGCTGTGGAACCTGTTGGTTCTTATGACGTACAAGGCAATTACAACGGTAGTGTGCCATTGGATGCGACTGTCGACCTTCGCCCTGGCGAGCGTATCGTGTTCGATGTGAAAGGCAGAGTTTCTACATCAGCGACAGGAACTATCACTAACACGGCGCAAGTGAATGGTGATGACACCAACGATATTGTACTCAACCCTGGGCGTTCGAACATCCTAGCTGATAAGTGGACGGATACACCTGAGTACGTGCCGGGTGGTACTGTCAATTACTACATCGATATCACTAATGATGATGTGGATACTGGTCTGTTCTCAATCCGAGACATCATCAGCGGTTTTGAAGTCGAAACCGTTGACGGCTCAATGCAAACAGCGTTGACGGAATGGACTTTTGATTATGATGTTCTTGCCAACTCTGCGCCGTCAGATCCAAACGCGAATGACTTCTCAGAGCTAGACAAGCTGGTAGGGCAAAACAGCCCAGACATCGATTTACCAGCTAAGTCTCTCAAGATAGCAGGGCGTGATGATGCTGGCACCGGTGGTGGTGACAAGCACACGGCTGTTCGAATTCACCTACAAGGTAAAGTTCGTGATGACGCTATTGGTCGTTTTACCAATACCGCCTATCTGCGACATGGCTTGGATGACTCGAAAGTGATTCGTTTACGAGAAGGTTATATCACTCCGAAGTCGGGGCAACTGGTAGTAACTAAAGAAACCACACCGATAGCTGAGCCTGATGCTAAGTATCAACCGGGTCAACCTATCTCATACAAGATCACTGTGGCTAATACCGGTGAAGGTTATCTTGTCGATCAAGTCTTGACGGATCGTATTGATACCATCATGACTGAAGTGGCTAACAGCCCAGATCAAGAGCAAGCACTAACCGGCAACTGGATCATCAGCGACGAACAGCTTGATGGTAGCGGCGACCCAGCACTGAATGATCGTAAAGATGTAGCAAACACGAGCCAAGGTTACAGTGCGACTTACAGTATTCACCCTGGCGATAGCTATTCATTTGTCGCAACCAACACGGTAAATGACAAGGCCAAAGGTGAGATCACCAACGTCGTCAAAGTCGAAGGTGATGACGGTCAGTACACAGCAGACGCGACTTACATTCCAGAAGATGCGCAGATTGAGATTACTAAAGAGGTTGATAAGCCCGAGTACCTTCCGGGAGATACACTTCAATATACAGTGACTGTTAAGAATAACGGCTTAGGCTGGGCTGAAGATGTCGTGATCGAAGATGATCTGAAATCGATTGAGACTTCTATTGCGGGTGGGATGACAGAAGAAGCGTTTGCTCCTGCTTCAATACAAATATCAGCGACGTCAACCACCGGTGAAACACCTGTTCCAATCCTAACCACGGGCGAAAACCTCAATACGACGTTAGACATAGCACCCGAAGATAGCATTGTTTTTACGATTCAAGTGACGACGAATACGCTTGCGACTGGTGATATTACTAATATGGCATCAGCGGCTTTTGACGGCACGACCTTTGATGACTCGGCAACCAGTACACCTGTGTTGGCAACGGTTTCTATCGAGAAAACGGTCGATGCACCATCGTATGAAGTGACCAAGTTGAGTCACTACGAGATTAAGGTAGCGAACACCTCTGATGCCTTTGCTTCTGGCGTTCAACTTCAAGACATCATCAGCGACATTGAAGTAGATACCACGACAGACAAAAAAGAATCGGCATTCCTAATGTGGGAAGTGAGCTTTGAAACGACGGATGATCGTTCGGTTGTGACTCCGGAAAGCTTTGAGTTGAATGAAGATATCGACGTTAAGATGGATATCGCTCCACAAAGTACCGTGACGTTTCATGTTGAAGCCTTGATTCGTACTACTGCGGTTGGCGATATCAGTAACACGGCATCTATCACTTACAACGGCACACAACAAGATTCTACGGTTGTGATGACGCCGAAAGATTCTGAGTTTGTCGCAACGAAAACCAATGTACAAACCGAGTATGTGCCGGGTGGTGAACTGGAGTTTCTCGTCACGATTGAAAACACCTCAAATAACAACATCAATGACCTAAGTGTTGTCGATGACATGAGTGCTATTGAAGTTGAATATTACAATGACACAACAGGCCCTGCTTTTGTTTCTGGCACAACTTCAATGGTGGTGGAGTCAACCACGATGGGTTCGACTGCTGAACAGGTCAGCCCAACGGAATACAGTGTCGATATTGCTCCACATGGCAAGGTCGTTTTCCGTTCAAAAGGTACGGTCGTAGATACCGCGACTGGGCGTATCGTTAATACTGCGCAAGTAGACGGTGGCGATGTGGTCAGCCCTCCGGTAAACACCGTAGCGGCGGTCGTTCAAGCTGAGCTCTTTACTGATGCTCCTTATTATGTACCGGGTGAACAAGTTGAGTATCACTTAGTGGTACAAAATATTGGTCGTGGTATCGCGAAAGATGTTGCTGTGTATACGCAGTTCTCAGAATCAATGGGTGATTACATTGATGGTGTGACTGGAAACTCATTTGATGAAGGTAAGCTAACTGCCACTTGGGAGGGAGCAGAAACCCAACCGGGCACGTTTGACGACAATAGAGACTTATCCACTGTTGTTGATATAGCGCCGGGCGGCAAGATTGATTACACCTTCGTTTTGAAGGTTAACGAAGACATGTTGACTAACATCGACGTCTTTGGTTATTACCTTGATTTGACTGGGAGTTCAACGGCGCGCGCTCGTTCTAAAGGTAGGTCGGCTCCTGAAGCCTCGGTGCAGATAACAGGCAATCAGGTTTCAGCTTTGGATCTCCCTCCTGTAGGTGCCGATCTGGTTGTTGAAAAGCGTTCTGATAAACCTGAATACACTGAAGACGACGACAGTGTCACTTACTACTTGGCTGTGACCAATAATGGTCTAGGTAACGCGGCAAACGTGCGTCTAACTGATGAAATCAGTGAACTGCAAAATAGCGTTGGCAACAAAGTATTTACTGATTGGACAATTGAAGGCGTGGAAGTTGATGACGCGGGCGCGGTGATTCAACGTCATAGCTTCCCGACGAGTAAAGACCTAGACACCACCGTTAACTTGAAGTCCCAAAAGAGAAATGCCTACGCCTTCGAAGTTGTTGGTACGTTAGGTAAAGGTTTGGATGACGACATTACCAATACCTTTACGGCGACCGAATCTGACGGTACCGAAACTAGCGATAGTGTAACCAATCACATCAAGAAGATTCCTGATAACTCTGGTGAGTTGGAGCTGACCAAGTCTGCGTTGCAAGATACCGCGCAAGTCGGTGATGCGGTTGAGTACGAGATCATCGTTGAGAACAACAATGAATCGTACTTTAAGAACGTCACTGTAGAAGACCGTTATCCAGGTGGCTTGAAGTATATCGTGGACACGTCGGAAATCGTGTTGAGCGGTATTGATGGTGAGTTTGGTACGGAAGATGATCAGGTTATCTCTCAAGAGCCATCAGATACTGGCAAGCTTATGTTCACTTCGTTGAACTTTGATCCGGGCGAGAAACTGCGTATTCGTTATCTATTGCGTGTATCAGTAGGAGCCACTTTTGGTGACTACATTAACACTGCAGTCGCGAAAGTGGATGGCTCGACGGTTTCGAATGAAGACACCGCCAAAGTGACTGTAGAACCGGACAAGGTGTTCGATACCTCATCGATCATCGGTAAAGTCTTTGAAGATCACAACAAAGATGGATTCCAAGCGGATGCAACGGCTTTTGATGTTGAGTTAACGGCGAACCTAGCAACGCAAGGCTACATCGCCGACTCGACACATATCATCCGTGATGGTCAAGATGTCGCTGTTCAAGATGG
This sequence comes from Vibrio sp. 14N.309.X.WAT.E.F5, assembly GCF_030397615.1. Lineage (NCBI taxonomy): Bacteria > Pseudomonadati > Pseudomonadota > Gammaproteobacteria > Vibrionales > Vibrionaceae > Vibrio > Vibrio sp. 14N.309.X.WAT.E.F5. Next base: position 87,203 of record NZ_JAPNXR010000001.1, read on the forward strand.
TGCGATAACCACTGGGCTTGAGCAAGGCTTGGATCTTGGCGATCTTTGGGGTCACTCAGTGAACCGAACACTGCCAGAAACCAGCAAAGTGGTTATTCAATTTAAAACTCGCACGCAGCAGAGCTTTGACTTCTATGTCACGACCGATTCGGGTTCTCGTATCGAGTTTGATACAGAAGGCCAGATTCAATTTAAGCATGAATCCGATAAGAAGAAGGGACTGAGCGCGGAAAACCTCAACGTAACCAGAAACCTATATCGCGATGGCGAGGATTACCTGTGGGAAATCGTTATCGAAAATAAAGGTATTTACGAAGATGGTATTCCGGGCGTTAAGTTGATGACGGTTGAGGGAATCGTTATTTACACAGACCAGTACGGTCGTTACCACGTGCCCGACCAATGGGTACTCAATAAGAAAGGTAAGAACTTCCTAGTGAAGTTGGACACTGATTCGCTATCCACCTCCATGGAAGTGGTGAGCGAAAACCCGAAAGTGTTGCGAATTACCCCGAACAAGCTCACCAAGTTCAACTTTAGCGTTCATCGCAAAGATCAAGAAAGTGAACAGAAGTAAGCCATTGGAACCGTATCTGGAAATTGTATGAAAGTATTTAGTAAGTCTCGTGTAGCAACGTGTGTGTTGACTGCCATCCCTGTGATGGCGGTAGCGAAAGACACCGGTAAGCTTGAAAAACTCGGTTCTGAGACGACTGGCATTGAAATCACCAAACCGAACCAAGACCAAGACAGCTCGCGTATTTACCTTGAACAAGGCGCTATTTGGGCAAGTCGCGACATCACTCGCTTTGACCCTGTGCTTGACGTGAGTGTTAGTGATGAGTTGGAAGTGGAGCAGGGCACTCTGCGCGACAGTGTCGGTTTCACCATCACCACCAACTATGGTTATTACATCAAAAAGTACCAATTGGAAGTGTACCGTGTGGGTGATTTTGGTTTGTCTGAACCCATCGCTGTACTTGGTGGCGACAAACTGGCAAACGATTCTGATATAAACTGGGATGGCCAAACCGATGTTGATTATCAGTTTGAGGTTGGTGAGCAGCTGATGTTCCGCCTAAAGGCGTGGGACAAAGATGGCAACATGGATGTGACCACGGTTGGTGTGACAGATCTGGTTAAGCCGGACTCTGAAGTCGATATTGACCGCAACGATAACGACGATGAAGAGAGCAAAGACAAAAGCTACGGTCAAGCTAAGCTGATGCGCCACAACATCCCGACCAATGCGGGCTTAGCCAAGTTCATTGGTACCGGTTTGAAAGGCGTTGATAAAGTCATCATCGGTGAAGACGAATTTGATGTCGAAGACGGTAACTTATACGCAGAGCAGTACTTACCCACAGACTCTTACATCTTCCCTACCAAGGTTGTGTTTGATAACGGTGATGAACGTCGTTACAAGCTGTACGTTCGTATCCCGGATACGTACTACGCACAAACCGGTTTGGCTGATCTTTATGTTGGTAAGAACAATGTGTCTGGCAATAGTGATGCATTGAGTGTCGATAACCAGTACCAAGATGATATCTATAATCAAGGTCGTTTAGCCTACTTTGGTCAGGGTAAATTTGGTGACAAGCTTCGCGTGACCACTCACTTCGATACTCGAGAAAGTGAAATCAAAGACATGTTCAAACATCCGTTCGCATCAGACGATTCGGATGTATTCGATATCCTCGAAGACGACGATGAACTGTATTATGGCAACTATGGTGACAGTTCGAACATCGAAAAAGTGGTCAACACTAAGGGTAAGGTCTACCTCAATGTGGAATACGATAAATCACAGTACTTGTGGGGTAACTACAACACGGGTTTAACAGGCACTGAGAACAACGATTACAACCGTAGCCTCTATGGTTTCAAGGCCGATTACCGTACTCGCGATACCACACAATATGGTGAAGACCGCTTGAACGTGGTCGGTTTTACGGCTGAAGCTGACTCTTTATATGCACACGATGAGTTCTTGGGTACAGGCGGTTCTCTATACTTCCTTCGTCATGGTGAAGCGGTGCCGGGAAGTGACAAGGTTTATGTAAAAGTAAAAGATGAATCCGGCCTAGTGCAGAATGAGATCCCGCTTGAGCCGGGTGTCGACTATGACTTTGACCCGTACCAAGGTCGAATCATTCTGACCAAGCCACTCGACAATATCTTGTCTGACAGTTTCGGTAGCGTGATTGAAAACGGCGATGATTACGAAAACTTTCTGGTTGTCGATTATGAGTATGTCCCTCAAGGTTCAGACTCGTTGGACGCTATGTCTTACGGCGGCCGCGCCAAAGGTTGGATCAATGATTACGTTGGTGTTGGCGTGACGTATGCGACCCAAGAAAAGGACAACCAAGATTATGAGTCTTACGGTACGGACTTAACGCTACGTGCAACAGAAGGCACCTACATTAAAGCCGAGTTTGCACACAGTGAAGGTACTCAAACCGAGTCGAATTTCGTATCTACCGACGGTGGTTTAACCTTTACGCCGATTGGCGACACATTAGAAGACCGAGAGGGTGACAGTATCCAAATAACGGCTGTGACTAGCCTTTACGATCTTGCTCCAACCATCTTTGGTGCGGTCGGTAATGATCTGAAGCTTTGGTATCGAGACAAAGATGCAGGATACAGTTACGCGAGCAGCAGCGATGATTTAGAGCAAGAGGCATACGGTGCAGAGCTTCGTTTGCAGGCTACTGATCGCTTAGCTGTTCTATCTCGTTTCTCGACCAATGAAGAGCGTGATGTCGACGGCAATTTAGAAACGGATACTGAGACTATTGAGGTCGAGACTCAACTCAAAATCACCCAGCACATCAAGGTATCTGCAGCTGGGCAGCAAACCGAAGAACTTAACCAAAACGATGAGCACAGCGATGCAACTTTAGCTGGCGTGCGTTTGGAATACATGTGGGACAGCGACAACAGCGTCTACATCAAAGGGCAAACCACAGTCTCTCAATCGGATGACTACGACGAGAATGATAGCGCATCGATTGGTGCGGAGTTCCAAGTATTGGAAGATCTGTCGTTGGGTGGTGAATATACCGATGGCGACCGCGGCCAAGTCGCCGAAGCAACCGTGACTTACGATGTGTCTGATGACCATTCCACATACGTGACCTACGTTGATGATAACTACGAAGGCGAAAATAACGTGATTGTCGGTCAGCGTGCAGACCTCACCAGCAGTGTCGATTTCTACCAAGAGAACCAGTTCGTTGATGAAAATGATGGTCACGGTCGTATCGATTCGTATGGCTTTGGTTACGACGTGACGGAAGATGTCGAGATGGGCATCGGTTATCAACTTGGTGAAATTGAAGATGACGAGAACATCACCACAGAGCGTGAGTCCATCAGCTTCAATGCGTCAATTGACCTAGACGACATCACCTTAAGCCACAAATTCGAATACCGAGTGGATAAGAGTGAAGACGATCCAGAGATAGCACAACGTGAGCTGCAACAAATCGTGACGACCAACCGTTACACGCACCACTTAACGGAAGAGTACACGCTGTTTGGTAAGTACAACTACTCAATCACAGAGAGTGAAACCACGGGCGAAACCATGGCGCAGTTTACTGAAGCTACCGGTGGACTTGCGTATCGTCCGATCTATAACGATCGACTTAACTTACTGAGTCGCTACACCTACATTGTAGATTTCGATCAATTGGATCGCGATGTCGATTATCAAGATGAAACCAGCCAGATCATTGAAGTAGAAGCGATCTACTCGATCGACCAACATTGGGACGTAGGTACCAAGTACGCGCATAAAGACAAACAGCAAGCCTTCGAGCGAGCATCTGGTGCGAATGAGATGGTCAAGAGTGACATCGACTTATACGGACTTAGCGCTTCTTACCGCGTGATGAAAGAGTGGGACGTGACGGGTGAGTATCACTGGAAAACCGACACGCTCAATGATGAGTTAGAGCACGGTGCGTTAGTTTCGGTGAACAAGCACATTGGTGAGAACCTAAAAATGGGGATTGGTTATAACTTCTCTGCGTTTGATAGTGATTTAACCAACGATGATGATTATGACGCTTCAGGCGTGTTCATTAACTTAGTCGGTAAGATTTAAGCCAACCCCAAAGAGGGTGAAAGTAGAGAGTTGAAAGTTGAGAACTAAAAATAAGATGAAAATAACAATTGGCCTAATCAGCGGTGTAATGAGCGTTTTGCTTCTTGCTGGCTGTGCAACTGACACCTACGTGAGCCAGGAAAACAGAAACAAGTTTGCCGGCTTAGATGTGTCTAAGTTTTTAATCAGTGAATGTTTAGCGCCTGAACGTGAGGTGCATGTTGCTATCGCAGAGCATTTTGCGTTTGATAAATATAAAATACGCGACTTAGATGCGATCAACTTAGATGCCTTTGTAGAAGAGATCAGAGGCCTAAAAGGACGTATCACAATTGTTGGTCACACCGACTACAAAGGCTCATTGGAATATAACCAACGTCTTTCACAGCGTCGCGCTAAATCCGTCGCAGACTATTTGAAAGAACACCTCGATCCAACGAATTACGACTGGGAAGTGAAACACCTTGGTGAGACTCAACCTCTGTTGTTAGGTAAAACCGATAAAGACCGAGCGGAGAACCGTCGTGCATTTATCGTGTTTGAAGAAGCACAGAAATACGAAGAGATGCCTTTCTGTGAGCCACCAAAACCCGAACGTAAGGTGTACATGGCAATGACGCCACACTTTGATTTTGATAAATCCGTGCTTAAGCCAGAAGACTTAACTCAGTTGGATGATTTCACGGCACAGTTAAGTGGTTTGCAAGGCAGCATCATGGTCGCAGGACACACCGACCAAGCGGGTTCGGTTTCTTACAATGAGAAGTTGGCGGAGCGTCGTGCTGAAACCGTGGTTGAATACCTCAAAACTAAACTCGACCCTAAGCAGTTCATCTGGGAAGTGAAATCGTTTGGTAAGCTACAGCCAGCGATCAATGAGCGCACTGAGAAAGCTGATGCGTTAAACCGCCGAGCATTTATCGTGTTTAAAGAGTCGGATATTACGGCAGAGCAACAAATGCTTTCTGGTAGTCAGCAACAGGCGCTTTCTGGAAATGAATCGGAAGTAATGAGCATCGAGAGCGAGCAGGAATCAGAAACTAATAGCCAATATTAGCGTCAGACATTAAAAAGCCCCATACGTTGGGGCTTTGTGTGTGTTCGACCTTCTGAAAAATTAATCTATCTTAGGGTAGCTGCCATTAATGTTTGCCACTTGAGTTTGTATTCCTTCAAACTTGAGCTCTTCATCGAACGTCATCAAAACCTCATGTTCTCCTCTTTTTTTTAATTTAATGTCGAATAAGCGATTATTGGCGTTGATAAGGTCACGCTTGAACTGTGGCGATAAGTGCTCTGCCACATGCAGGTACTGCGATTCCAAAATTAGAAAGTAGAGTGTGTTTTGAGTAAAGCCAATTAGCCCAGAGCTCTTTCTTGTCGTGCCATCCGTTAAGGTGTTAACGAACGTAAACACCCCATTGTTAATGTAGACATGTAATGAACGTTCAGGGTTTGTGAGGCGACCTTTCAGTGTGAATTCAGATCCCATGAGCCTTAACCAAGGGCTAATGACGAGTACGCTAGCGAGTATCAGTGAAGCTTTCCACAATGAAAGCCTACCAGAAGCCCAAGTCGCCCTTAAATTGAATGTCTTCGATTTTTTCATTTTCTAACCGTTTTCGCATATAAATGGTGTCTTTATCTAAACTTAACTGCGCGACATTGATTCGAGATAAGTGCTGAATGGCGTCTAGTTCAAGTACTTCGCTGTCGTCTAAGTGGCGGTTAACAAACTCATAATCCCGATCGAGAGCAAGCATAAATACCGTGTCATTGAGTACAGCGTAAATACCATATCCTTTTCTCACCACCTCATATGGCAGAAACTGAACAGATGAGTACAGCCCGTGATTAAATTGTAAATGAGTTTCGGCGTGCTGCTGAGTATGGCCACTGTATATAGAAAATTTCCCACCGGTCGCGTTGATATAAGGGACAGCCAAAATGGCGAGAATGATGATGAGTGGTCTTTTGAAGTTCATGGATACCTCAGTTGTAAATTGAGTGATAAAGCGCAAAAGCATAAATCCAGATACCTACTGTTAGTATTAGGTCTTCCCAACGAATTCGCTGGTGGGAATTACTGCAATTGACAATGTTAGGTTTAATACGTTTTTGTTTGGCCCTTCTGTCCACTGACGGGGATCTTATAAGGTCAGTATCTGAAGCTTTGAGCCGATTAGAGCTCACGCTTAACTTGATATTGGGCAGGTCGTCGCCTTCACCGACTAAGTGAATCGATGCAGGGATGAGTAACTTGTACCCATGCGACGGCACGACTCGTATTTCTGAGTCGGTAATAATGGACTTAAGCTTCTTCCTTAGATGCATGATGCTGACATTCAATGAATTAGGGCCGACCACTCGATCTGGCCAGCCCGCTTTTTTCAATTGTTGGCGGCTACACGGCTTATAACTGTTGTCATAAAGAACACGTAGAACATTTAACTCGATAGTGCTGAGGGATACTGAATGCAAAAGAGTCAGCGAGTTTCCACCATAGAGTTCAAGCGCGTCTCGTTTTGAGTTTAGATACAACAACATGGCTTATTCACAGTCTGTGTTGGGAAGAAACACAACATCTCCAGAGTAGATCAAATCGATGTCTGTAAGATCTGTAAAACTATGATTGTGCTTTTTCAGCTCTTCAAAACTAATGTGGTGATTGTGAGCAATCTTAATCAGCCAATCGTCTTTTTTAACGATGTAGCGAACAGTCTCGCAGGTTTGAGGCTCTACCTCAGCGACAACCTCAGGTTCATACACCGTCACTTCTGAAGTAGAAGAGACATAAATGTCGTCGTACACAACCGGTTCAGGGACTGATTCATTTTGTGTTGGGAAGTGGTAGCGTATGCCGACATTGAGAACTTGGAGATCTTTTTCTGAATCATCGCTGAAGATGAACTTATAGCCGAACTTCATGCTTAACTGCTCATCAAACTCATACGCCACGCCAAGCTGGCCGATCGGAGACCACGTATTGCCCTCCAGTAACGACCCCGCGCCAGCGTATAGGTTGTAATGGCGTGACAGTGGAATCGTACCGAGTAACGAAATATCCGTGCTGTTGAATCTCTGTCCCTCAACTTCCGAATAAGGGAAGTCAGGTTCTTTAATGGTTTTAATGTGTCCGAAAAAGCCAGTGCTGGCTTCGACAGACCATGTTTTGTTTAGGTCGTAACCCAATAGAATTTGACCACCAAAGGCGGTGTCAGATACCTCAGAGTTTGTTTTGCCTGCGTTAGTGACGTCAGCACCAATGTAAAACGGCGAAGCGTCGGCTAGACATAGACTAGGCAGCATTAAGGCTCCTGCGATAACGCATTTCGTCGCTAAAGTATTACCGAAAGAAAAAGTCGATAGTTTCATTAGTACAGTTCCTCAAACATCACGGTGAAGTTTCCTGAATAAGTACCGGTTTCAACGTCTGTCGAAGGAATATTCTGGTAGTTAACATTAAGATCGAAATTGATCACTGAGCTCGGTGACTGAATCACATAGCTGGTTTGACTATTGTCGAGTTGATTGACGCCACTTTTAACCCAATCTGTATCCTCACAGTTCGCTTCATTGCACTGGATAGAGTAGGGGATATATGTCTTACCTGACGCTGATGTCAGCTCAAATTCATTGGTGAGTAGTGTCATCGATAAGCCAGTACTGAACTGGCCTAGCGCAGTGATGTTGAACGTGGTCTGCGCTGAGACAGTATGATTCGTTGTGTCATACATCGGGCTCAATACACCATCGCCTACCACATTAATGCTTTCTAAGCTGTTTGGTGTGTAATCGATATTCACAGTAAAAACGTCAGGCAAAATTCGGTAGGTTAGCGCGCCACCGGCAGAGCGGTAGTAGTATTTGATGTCTGCGGGAATTGTCGCCGTGTAGACACCTTTTGCCTGACCTTGAAGTGCATTCAATAGTGAGGCTGTGTCTATGTTGAAGGTCGGACGATAGAAATAAAACGGCGTGATGGATTGCGGATACTCCAATGAGAAATCCGCACTGCAGTTTTGTGTATCGTTGTCATGAAGCGTGACAATGTTTCCCGACAATTGAGATTGGCTGCATACCGGTGTCACGAACAGGTTATCCCCGCGCGTGAAAGGGTTTGATGCCGTATTGTATTGCAGACCATTGACCGCAATTGCCGCTTCCACACTCTGACCAGCATTACTGGTTAATGTCATGGTGTCTGGCTTGTCTGTAACAAACGCACTTGGCAAAAACTGACTCGTTGTCGTGAGGCCACTCGCGATAGACCAATCACTCAAGGTATAGCTATTTCCACCGAGTGTGATGGCGTTTTCAAAGCGTACTTGTTGTCCTTCAATATTGATGTTGAGCGTCGCAGCATAGCTAGGTGCGGCTAACAACAATAGAGACCAAAAAGCGAGTCGTTTCATTATTTGCTCTCGCTCAGTGTCACATCTTGGCGGTAACTTTCGTCGTGGTTAACAACGGTGACTTTTAGGTCTGAAAGAGCGATGTTTTCTGGCAGAGGGTAGTTACGCTCACGGCCAGCTAGAGACATGATGGTGACTTCACAATCTTCTGTTACTTCATCTGTGCATTGATCGACATAGGCACGCACAAAGCTGTTACCTGTGTTGTTGATGTGCAGTTGGCCTTGATCTAAAGAAATCGAGTAATCAATATCTTGAGCTTGTGCTGGGATAACAAATAAAGGACGGTAGCCAAAGTTAATCGTCACGGCTGAATCCAACTTGCCTTCAGGGTCGTATGGAGAAGGCTCAAAGCTGACGAGGTAGTACTGGTCTTCAGTGAAATCACATTTGTTACCACACAAAGAGCGCACGCCAATTTGCTTTTGACGGTGCGGTTCTAGAATGGTTTTGTTATGAGTCAGCGTGACGTGCCAATCTTCAAAGTTGTTTTCTGAGTACGGAACACGCGTGATCTCGCCATCTTCAACCACCAATTGAGTAATGTTGGATTGAATAAATTCCGTGATCTTATTGCTGTTAGTTAAAGTGAATACGCCATTTCCGTATTCGTCTCCAACCAATAACATGGTATCGACGTTCATCGCGTTAACAGAGGTTGTAAGAGCAGCAGTCAGTAAAATAGGAAGCTTTTTCATAATCAGTTACCTTCAGGTCGGTTAAGTACAAAGTTGTGCTCTCGTAGCGATTCCGAATTGGCGTAGCGAGCAACATTTTCTATGTGTTGACGTTGTTGATGACTGAGTTGAAGGTCCTTATTTACAGTCAGGTAAACAAAAGAAGTACGGCCTAGACGCGTGGTAATAAACTCCATCCCGCTGTCAGTCAGTGCATGCAATTGTTCGTTCAGTGTGTTGATGTCATCGAATTCACCGATGTACATCACGTTTATTTCTTCGTTGTTACTCACCAACATCATTGATTCCATTGGATTCAAGTTTGGTTGGCAGAAGTTAGTACCAAAATTCAGCTGTTTCGCATCATCGACAGACGGTAAGTAGCACTGCTGACCATTACTGGTTAGTGCGAACTGTTGACCTTCTTGTACATCCACTTTGTGAATGCCAGACGTAATGCTTGATACGTTCAAACAAGCTGGGCCTTCACATTCAATGTCGTACACATCGTTGCCGAAAATATCTTTGAATTTGCTAACAAAACTGATCACACGACTCACGTTTGAATTCAATTCGATGACCGAACCAGGGTGCGTATATCCCATCACTGATTGCTGACCAGTGTTGTGCAAAGCGACGCTCTCGACATCAAGCTCGATGGTTGCGGCTTGGTAGTCATCTAGCGTAATGACCGCGCGGTCGTCGTAGATGTATTGTTTGTTCATCACTTGGTCATCGGTTCTTACCACCACCAACCCTTTGGTTTTGCGTTCATCTGCATCAAATCGAATGTTGTTTTGGGTATCGACAACCACATAAGCATCACTTTGTGCTGTCGTAAAACTCACGCTCTCTCCGCCAATAATTTGGGTACTGCGTAATGTCGCGTTTAACGCTTTTTCGCCATTGTTCGCGGCGTAGACAAAGACGTCAGCTTGGTAATGCTCATCACGTTTGGCGGCATATGCTGTTACATTCGTCACTGCCGCATTAGGGGAGTTAACGTAGTAACTGTTACTGGCAGTAAGTCGTAAATCTGTATCTTGGTCTTCGACTAAATCTTGTGTCTCTAAGCTGTTGGTATACTGGCTAAAGCCATTTTCTGTGACGGTGAAACCCGTGTTGCCAGTAAGCTTCGATGAAAGAGGTACTGACCAATTTAGAGAGATGGAGAGTTCACCATCGTCCCAATTGGATGTCAGTTGCTCATTGTTAAAGGTGACGTTCAGGTCGAGAGTTGAATCGACAATGAAAGGTGCACTTAAGCCAGAAGACAGTGACCAGTTACTTAGCGAGCTGTTGTATAAATTACTTTGTTCGATGTAATTCACCGAGCTATACCCACGCACCGTGTCACCAATGGTGTAGCTGGTGGAAATACCGAGCTGTTCTTTGTCACTGGCACCGTATAAGTATTCTGCAAATGGGTTTTGGTCTGGGTTGTTTAGGCGCTCATAGGTAAAGCCCAAGCTGCCAAGGTTCCAATAGCCAGACAAATACCAAGCTTCGCTATCAATGTTCGAAAGGAACATTTCATAGCGGCTATCGAATGGTAGGTAACCTTTAAACCCTAATTGCCCCATCGCATGTTCGCTGGTCAAAGTGCTACCAATCGCGACCGTTTGTGTATCCGACCATTTATAAGCCAACCCACCTTGAAGGAATGCCACGCCTTCGAATTCGTTAGTTGAAGACATGCCAGATGGTTGGTCTTCGTCACTTTGATAAGTGTCGTTGTCTTGAAATTGGCCCGCGGCGATCGAGTAATCAAATTCGCCAGTATTCAACGTGTCTGTATTCGCGTTGTAAATTCGTACCGATTCAGAAGAGACCACTTGAGTACCCACAGAGATCTCAACGGTGACGTCATAAACGCCGTTGGGTAGTTCTGAGTAGCTGATGTTGCCTTGGCCTTCTTGTACAGACTGTTGCACGATGATTTGCTCATCGCGGAAGATCTTGAGTACGCCTTGTGATTGCGCATAGAAGTACAGTGATTGGTCTTCGTTTTTAGCGGTACGGCTTAGGTTTTTACTCGAAGACAAATTCACGTTTACGTCATGATATTGCGTGCTGTTGAGCAAGAAAGAGGTACTATTCAGCGCCAATCGATCTTGGTGGTAGCCCGCTGTTAAACGCAGATTTTGGTACTCTAGGTTGTAGTAACCGTAATTCAGTTCAGACGCATCTTCTTGGTTGCTCAGATAGGTATCGACATGAACCGAGCCATAAGGCAGCCCCAAGATGAATTGGTCACTTAGATTTACATTCAAGTTATTAGTAAAATCGCTCGATGTGTACAAGCTCGCGTTGTTAATCAAGCCTGGGTTTGCGTTGTAAGTTGACGCGTAATGCTTCTTGAGTGCTTTCGGCTTACTTTCCTCAAGTAGTTCTTTATTTACATAGAGGTACAGCTTGTTTGAGTGATAGTCATAAAATGTGTCGTAGCTTTTCGGTGTAAGGCTACATAAGTTCAGGTCACCTTGGCAGTCGACAGTATTCGACTGACCGCGAGTAAACCCAGCCACTATCTGCTTTGCTGTTCGTTCGTTTAATCCTGATGACATCAGTTCATTTGCAACGGCAGTCGCTTCTTCAGGGTTGCTGAATTGCACTGAATCGTAAGTTACCGACATAGGAATCGTCATGTAACGACCATCAATGTTTTTTATCTCGACATCGCGATCTTGTTGCGAATAAAAATCTTCAAACCCCGCTGGGATTAAAGTGTCTCCATTAGCAAAAACCAGTTGTGACAAGGTCAACGAACCTAAGATCGTTGTTGTAATAAACGTGCTATTTTTCACAGTGAAAGCTCCGCTAAAACAGATAATTGGCCTTGGCACAGGTTTGAGCCTGTCGGTAAAGCCCCAAAGGATAAGATGACGTCGTATTCGCCACCCTTTAGGTCGTCTGGTGTGGTATTGAAATCCATCAAAACTGGGTTCGATGACGTTAAGGGCTGATCCGCGACAGTGACATCAACAAGGTCAGCAGGCGTTGGTAATGCTTGCTTATCAATGTTGAAACATTGCGCAGTATTGCCCGTCATGAATAACTGGAACCGAGTCGATTGGTCTGAACTTGGAATATCGGTTTCAACCAATAACTGGGTTGTTGCATCACGGAAAGAGTCGCTTTTTGGATCGACCGCTAGCGTCAATGAAGAAGGGGAAAACGCGACCTCTGTGATCTGATAAGAGAAAAAGTGCTTCTTATCGATATCACTCGTTAACTGGAACGTATGAGTTTCTGCATTGGCATAAAGGCTCATAGTGCCTGTAGTCAACAGCACGAGAAGTGGGCGAGTTAAGTAATTCACAGTTTTCCCCAAACGACTTAAAGTGAACCGTCGTAGCTAGCAGCCATTTGAACAATAACTTGTGCTGTGCCTTCTACTGGGATGTCTTGGATGTCAGTAGTGTTTGCCACTGTTAGTTCAACATACGAACCTTGGTAGCTGTTTGGTGCTGCTGCCGTTAGCTCTGTTCCGCCATTAAAGACACTTACTTGTGCATCCTGAGTAAGTTGACCACCAACCAATACCTGTGATGTCACGTAAGTCCAGTTTGCTAGTGGCTGTCTATCGCCTGTTGTTGAATTTGTTGAGTCAAAATCGCGTGCTTCTAGAACAACTTTTGAAGAAGTGAAAGTACCCTCAGAGGTCACGTACAGCTCACCAGTTTGAATATCGCCACCGCCTAAACCTGTGATGATAAGGTTTGAACTTGGAACTGAGTTGCCAATTGCACCAGTCCAAATTGCATCTGCTGTTGCTACATCATCAGCTGCGTATACCGCGCTAGAAGCCATTGTTAATGCTGTTGCGCTCATCACGAAAAAGTTATTAAGTTTCATGTTTCTCACCTATTGTTTAGAAATGTATGTATAAAAATAAAGGGTGCATTGGAATCGAAATTACGTGCACACTTTCGAGGTGATTGATTTGACTTCAATGGCGTATGAATTGGAAATAAAAGCCCGTTAATAGTGCTTTATACGCAGTTAATAACGTTTAATTTTTAGGTTTGTCATGGTTAACTGCCTGATAAATAGTGTTTTATGTTTTTTTAGGCTACTTTTAATAGGTGGCAGTAATACAGGGAAAAGAATGTTTAAAAGACTTTCTATAGATACAGTAAGAAGAACCATCACTTTAATAGACAGTGACTCTGGGCAAGAGAATCAGCCCTTGGAGCTGAACCGAAGTGAATACAACTTACTGTTGGCTTTCTGTGAATCACACGGAGAAGTGATTGATAAGCAGGCGTTGATAGAGAAAGGTTGGCCAGGAAGAGTGGTTGGTGATAACTCTTTGGCGGTCGCTATCATGAAGTTGAGAAAAAAATTAGACAGTTTAGAACTGGGGTTTGAAGTGAATAACTTGCCCGGAGAAGGGTATGTGTTCATTAACGCTATGAGCATTGAAATTGCTCATGATGAATCTGCAGCCAATAATGAAGCTATCACTGATTCTCATGAATTAGATCATGAACAAGAAACAGCTCAAGACCCTGTTTCTCAGACAGCTGGCGACCATGCAGAAACACCTATTACTACCCAAGACTCCACCGCGTTTAACGTGTTTCAACGTTGGATCAAGAAGCCCGTTGTTTGGGAGGTAGCCATCGCACTCTTTATTGGTTTGATCATGTTTTACTTTGTTTATCGTGAAGCTTTCGAGTGCTTTGAATGTTTTGGGGGAGGCGCTGGTGGTTAGCCTTAAGTCTCTTAGCCTGCGGATTGGACTTTTCATTGTGGTGTTGTTTTTGGTGCCATGGTTTTTGTCTTTAGGTACTTACTTTTCTGGTTACGCTCACTTTGAAGACGATGAACACGATATTATTTTGAATGCAAAATCGGGCATTTATAAGACTATCCACAGTTATGAAGGGCAGGTGTATCGAGTGCATCGAGGAATCTACGCATCTTTGGGGGATTCCTTGTACTTCTTTTCCTTGGATGGTGATTATGAAATGAACCTTGACCCTGAATTTGCAGCTAAGGTTGTGGCGAGTGATTTGGAAAACTATTTTAGAGGTTTAACTCACGTACGCATCGCCGAGCAAAACGGAAAAGTGATTGGGCTATTGCAAAAAGACGATATTAAGAAGAAGTTTGACCAAGTGGTGATTCAAGGACGGTTAAAAGTATGGGATTGACGAGAAAAACTAAAGTTCTATACATCATTGCATTACTTGTACTACCGCTCCTCGTACCTTGGGCTAATGCCATGTTTAGCGACTTCAAAATAACCAGTCATTTTGACGATCGTGATGTGACCATCATTGGCTCTCATGGCCGCTTCAAAGCTCAAGCCGCTTATCACGATGGTACTCGTGCTGTCGGCACAGGCTATTATGGCACCTTATTTGATACGATTTACTTACTGACAGTACGTAGTGATAAAGTCGTGGAAGGTAATCCTAACAATCTCAACGCGTTTCTTCGTTCCCATCAAACGTTGATGGTCTTCAAGATTAAGCAAGATGGCCAAGGGCAATACGTTGTAAGAAGGCTTGAGGAGGATCCAAGGCTGGGGATGCACGAAAACAAGGTTGAAGCCACAGGATACTTTGGACTAATCTCATCGATACCGACTGCTGAACCTCTGTAGCATATTATTTAACTGACTAACTACTAACTTAAGCGTTAATACCAAACAGAAAAGGCTAGATTCATATCTAGCCTTTAATGTATTTGTGCTTAGCAACAGAGTGATATTCGCCCTTCAACTCGCTGGCGATCTGGTTTGGAATACTCATTATTCTGACGGCAAATTCTGTTTCAACTCCAGAAGCATTCGATAAGCACTTTCGCCAGACATTTCGTACGGGTTAAATTGATCAGACGTTGAAAACTGTAAGTTCAACAGCTCGGTTAAATTGGACTGTGGAATGTCACCCATCGACCAATCCCCAAATTCTCTACAATCAATCTCCTTAAAATAAAGTATGGCCACTTTCTCGTGCCGCTCATCATTAAGGATGTGATTGTATGTATGGTTAACTGCCTCTCTGGAACCTTCAATACATTGAAGAAAGTACTTTTGGTTATGGCTGAGAAGCCCCGTTAAATGGCTCTGCCGATTATGATCTCGCGAGATAGCGAGTATCTCCTCCAATGCTTTGGAATCACAACATTCGGAAAGGGTACTGACATAAATTAACCGAGTTAGGAACATAGGCATTATTTCGAATTTTTGTTCAAAGGGTATTAATAAATATAAGCCAAGCTGATGGAATTGCGAGTTATTGACCTAATTATCACTCATAGGCTTTTTGGAAGAGAAGAGAGTGGGGGACGTAGAAAAGAACGGGTCGCAAGATACGCCAAAATGACTCGAATGTTGGCCATTCAATCATTTTAGCGTCCTGCTAGTGATCTCGTTAGTTGTTTAGAATTGAAATCGATTCAACGTTTGAAGACGCATCAAAACGAACATTGACCAATACACTCTCTCGTTCGAAAGTCACGTCATCAAAATCAGTGGCTGCGATCTTGAATCCATTCCTTGCGAATAAACTCGTCACTGTTGTTCGTTGTTTCTGTTCCATAGCGCATGTCAGTAGTTCATTCATCGTGATCTCCATTAGGTAACCGTGTGCATAATGTAAGCGTACAACCTCTTTATTATGAGATCAATTGCTTAATCGATAAGCTGTGTTGATATGTTCAATTGAATGATTTTGGTATTCAAAAATCCAATAAGCAAGAGGGTGTGTAGTTGCGTTGGTTATGGAATATAGAGCGTTATGTGACGGTGGTTCAGCATTCCTAGAGTGCGAGATTCATTGTAAAAATTTCGTTGAAATAAGTGGTTACAAAGCAGAAGGAATCATGCGTTCCGTTTGGCTTGTTAGAGGGGAGATTGGGTCAATTATTGGCTGGTAACCAGTTTGGCTAAAGTACATTGATTTGTGATGCAGAAAAACGCTAATGAATCTTATCTATATTGAAATATTGCATGCTAAAGTCGTGTTGGTATAAGTGTTATTAATTGCATAAGCTTGATTTTAACATTTGTTTGATTTATAAATTCTCTACTCATCAATAACTTCATGATTATATTAGTTTTTACTAACCTTTAAATAACATGGAGAAAGGCGATGAATAAGAACCAAACACGCAACGGGTTAGCGAATTTACTGCGATTTCGTAAACCATATAAAGAGACGGACTTCCTTGTCAGTTCTAATGAACTACGAGTTAAGAAAGATGTTTATAGTTTGCGTAAAATTAAACAGTTAGAAATTCGTCAATTGGGCTTCAAAGAAAACGTTATCAATATCGTTTCATTGGCTCTGGTACTTTCCGCTGCGACTTGGGCGTTTGTTCCTCAGTTTGGCCTGCCTATGCTTGTGCTGACTTTTATTTTGGCTTTTGTCTCATGGCGAAAATATGAGTTGCGTGCAGAATTTAAAGGGGCAGACGAAACCGGTGATCATTGGGTATCCGTAGCTCGCGGTTGTACTCGAGAAGAGTTCAAAATTTTGAAACATGTCGAATTGACGTTACGTGACCAAGTTTCTTAGTAAGCAAGGTGTCGTAATCAGTTAGGTTCAATATGAGCAAGGCTCGTCACTCGTTGGCGAGCTTTTTTATTTTCTGAAAAACATAGATAGAGCAGGTTACTTTTATAAGCCAGCGACGATGTTGGTAAATGTGAACATAATGAATCTTAAGTCACGGCATTTATAGTGGTCTTTTGGACTTTGAACATAGGGAGAGGGTGGCGATGAATACGCGAGTAAATAAGAGTTTTTTAACGAGACTTATCCGGCTAGTTGGTTACGCTTTGATTATAGTGTCGAATTTTAGCCGATTGACCCATGCTCAAAGCATCGAGTTTCCTACTTGCGTACAGAGCGAGGTTTTGAATACAGAGATCCACCTTTATGTTGATGAATCGGTGTTAGCCGAATATTCCAAAGCATTTGTTGCCTCTAAAATAGCGACATGGGAAAGCTATTCGAATCTGGTGTTGAAAAACTCCTGCATTCCTATGACGAGAAAAGTAACCAAGGTGACCTACACCTCGGTAATCGATAGCCTATGGTTTCAAGATTTGAGCGCAGCAGAGAGGTTATTAAAATTATCGATGGAAGAACTGATTCCTGAAACAACAGAAGACGGTGTCCCCATTTTTACAGGGATAGTCTTTTCTAATTATAATTCTAGTTTTGAGTCTGATTATTGTGGTATTTCATCTTCAGCATCCTATTTTTTTTCTTTAGCGCTAAATTGCCCAGACTCGACAATGGAACATGAAATTGGCCATTTGAGTGGTGCTAATCACGACTACAAAACGTTATTGAAAGACTCTGGTAGTATCGAAAGTTACATCTCTGGAACGTATCCCAAAGCTCCTCAATATTCCTTTGGCTCCATTTGTGCTGATAGAGGCACAGTGATGTCTTATGAGCGAGATGTTATACCTGCTTATTCCAGCCCGGACATCAAAGTGGATGGCATAAAATGCGGAGATAGCAAACACCACAATAATGCAAGAGTGCTTAGAGAGTTCGCACAAGCTTATCTAACCCCATGATTGCTTCGCAGATCGATCGGTAGTCATCCGACTTAGTTACTTCATTATTTATGGCTGTTATGGCTAAGACCAATCCCTCTGTAATCTAGACCAAGAGCTAAACCAAGGAAAGCAAATGCAAGTATCTATTAGACCCGCAATGCCAAGTGAACTAGAAGCTATTTATGCCTTGGTTACCTCAAACGATGAGTGGACGAAGTTTAACGGCCCTTATTTCCCATATTCGTCCCCATCCTTAGACGAGTTTGAAAGCCATTCGTTTCAACGCTTACTCGATGGGTTCGATTTACAGCTGGTGGTTGTAGATGATGTTCTTGTTGGGACTGTCAGTTGCTATTGGGAATGCGAAGAAACACGATGGTTGGAAGCGGGTGTGGTTATTTATAACTCTGAGTATTGGGGTAAAGGTATTGCTGCATTGGCTCTTCCTCTTTGGGTATCTTACCTATTCGAAAACAAGCAGATCGAACGAGTGGGCTTAACCACTTGGTCAGGTAACCCTCGCATGATGTCTCTGGCTTTGAAATTAGGTTTTAAACAAGAGGCGAGGCTCAGAAAAGTGCGTTACTACCAAGGCGAGTATTATGACTCGGTAAAATATGGGTTATTGCGCTGCGAGTGGCAGGAGAGAAGATAGCTGAAAATACACACTTTTTTGGTGTGATTTGGTATTCAATTTAACGATAACACTTTGATCTAAAAAGTGAGAACTAGCGTACTTTTACCCAGTTTATAATGGATGAGTATGCAATGAAGTTATCTAAAGAGAATGAATCAAGAATTATCGAAATGGCGTGGGAAGATAGAACCCCGTTTGAGGCGATAGAGCTGCAATTTGGTTTGAATGAATCAGAAGTGATTCGCTTCATGCGAAGCCATCTGAAGCTTGGAAGTTTTAAATTGTGGCGCACCCGTGTTTCTGGTCGTTCCACCAAGCACGCAAAAGTTCGCCGTTCAGATGTGTCGAGAGGGTATTGTCCTACTCAATACAAGCATCGTTAAATAGGAACTTACTTAACCAGCAATTCCAATGAATATATCAGTATGGAAACGAAAGGAATAAAAGGAATGAAACAATTTTTTGCTCTAATTTTGGCAGTGCTTTGCTTTGGCGTTGGTTATGTTCAAGCTAATGATGTTCGTCTTAAACAAGCTTACGAGAGTCACCAAAGCGATGTACAAGTTCGTGGCTCTGGTACAGTTTCTCGAATACTTCCAGATGATAACAAAGGCTCTAGACATCATAAATTCATCTTACGATTGGACAGTAAACAAACCGTGTTAGTCGCGCATAATATTGACTTGGCTCCTCGTATTCAAGGATTGGGAAAAGGTGACCGAGTTGAATTCTATGGCGAATATGAATGGAACAAGAAAGGAGGTGTCATTCACTGGACTCACAGAGACCCTAACAACCGTCATGCTCACGGTTGGTTAAAACACAATGGGAACGTATATGAGTACCCCCCCCCCGAGACTTTTCCCTTCAAGGCTATAAGATAAAAAGGAATTTTGATGTTTAAGCTGGAAACTGACAGGTTGATACTTCGAGATATGAGTTTCGAAGACGAGTGTGCCTTTGTTGCGATGTCTCAAGACGCTAAGTATCAGCGTTTCTATGATGAAAGTGATTGCGAACCTAACAAATATCGAGAGTTAACCCAGCTGTTTGTTGAGCAGGCTTCAGAAGCTCCTCGACAGTCCTATCAGCTAGCGGTTGAAAGCAAAGATTCAGGGAAGTTTATTGGAACCGTTTGTTTACGTCTTGAAGGCAACCTACAAGCTTCAATGGGCTGTGCTTTCTCGAGAGAAGCTCAGGGAGCAGGGCTAAGTTTAGAGGCTGCAGCAGCCCTAGCTAGTTTCGGTTTCTCAGAGTTAGGCATACACCGTATTTACGCGGAAACCATCAGCAAGAACTTGGCTGCAATTAAATTGTGTAAGGTGCTCGGAATGAGGCAAGAAGCGCATTTCAATCAACACCGATTTTTTAAAGGAAAGTGGTGGGATACAGTTGTGCTGGCGGTTCTACGTTCTGAATGGAAAAAGGCATAGCAATGGAAAGTGGCATTCAGAAGCTAGATAGAGGTCTAGACAAAGACGGGTTTATTCAAAACCTTTACTCGCCTAAGAATATCGCGCCCGAATTTCAAGGTGCCGTGAATGCTGTTATTGACTCGTTGTTAAGAGAACTTCCGAACCAAATTGATGGCATCTACTTGTATGGAAGCGTGCCAAGAGGAACAGCCATTGTTGGTCGCTCTGATTTGGATGTTTCTGTCGTCCTCGCTACGCCTGTTGGTCAAAGAGAAGAGGAAGTATTTAACCGACTTTCTAACACCATTCCCAAAGCATACCCTCAAGTGAGCAAGCTTGATGTCGATCCTGGCTTCCTTCGGGATGTTCTGTTGCCTCAAGAAAAATACCATTGGCATTTTTGGCTCAAGCATTGTTGCTGTTGTGTTTGGGGAAACGATTTATCTGCTGGGTTTCCACTATACAAACCAAGTAACGAAATAGCTCAAGCTCTTAATGGTGACTTATCTACTTTTCTTGAGCAAATGCCCCCCCGCTTTGAACGCATGAGTGATGCAGACGTCACCAAGGTTATTGGCAAGAAGTTAGTTAGGGCAGCATATTACTTCGTTGCTGAGAAAGACGGCAGTTGGTACACCAATCTGAGCCAGTGCGCTGCAGTCGCTAAGCGCTATTACTCCAATCATAGCGACGATATTGAGCTAGCTCATCAATACGCTCTCGGAAACTTGATATCTAAAACAGAAGCTTTTGAATTATATGAAAGGCTAAGTAAGAAGCTGGTTCAACGGTAAGTTAGCGGGGTTAATAGTTGCATATGCATACTACTTCGCAATTGTTTTATAAATCATTGCGAGTTTAATGTTGGAAATACTGATGTGTTGTAGATTCTCTGCCCTATTACCGATAATTGCTTAAGGAACAAAAATGTACACCAATAAGTATTCAAATTTTTGGAGACGCTTCTTTGCTATCTTGGTTGATTCAATCGTATTTTTGCCATTGGAATGGATAGACGATTACGTGCTTTCTGGTGTGATAAATTCGGGTGGTGTGTTTGCTTGGGGAGTTGCGTATTCATTAATTGGGATCACTTATTATGTGGGGATGCATGCCAAGTACGGGCAAACGATCGGTAAGATGGTCACTCGAGTGAAAGTAGTCGATGTATCTGAAAGCAGAAACTTAACTCTCAAACAGTCTTGTATGAGAGATATTGTTCCAATCATACTGATTCCCTTCCAACTCTACCTTTATGCTCAGCTTTCGTTTAATGGTGAAACATGGGAAAGCTTGGAGCAAGGTCGAACCCTTATCTTCTTTGGTTACATCATGATTGGTTGGGTTGTTTTAGAATTCATCTCTATGCTTTTTAATCACAAAAGAAGAGCGATTCATGATTTCATAGCGGGCTCTGTCGTCGTAAAGAAAGTTTGATTCTCCAAATTATGGTTTAAGGAAAATTTGATGGGTGTACATGAGTGTGTTTCTTTTATCTTGCTGAACGAATCACAAGTATTATTGGAAAAACGCAGTGAATCTAAAGAAACGGATCCCGGCTTAATTACCATACCTGGCGGTCATATTGAGCGCGGTGAAAGTCAGGTACAGGCGTTGTTTCGTGAGCTCGATGAAGAGCTTAATGTTGTTCCCATTCATTACAAATACTTGTGCTCGCTTTACCATCCTGCGAAAGAGCTTCAGTTGATTCATTACTTTGTTGTGACCCAGTGGGAAGGGGAGATAATCGCACAAGAAGCTGACAGCATTGCTTGGTATTCACTTAATACAGCGCCTGTCGGTATCACTGCCGATTGCGTTGCGTTGAAAGAAGTAGAGCGGGTAGGTAGGTATCTTTAGTTTGGATTTGATAACATGTTTTAGACGTTTTTGAGGGCTCAAAAACGGTGAAACCCCGATGTTGGTAGCATCGGGGTTTCGAATTTCTAGATTTCTCGACTGGTAAGATCGATTATCTTTTCTATGCAGAAGGCTTGGATTAATCCAATCTTATTCCTTGGTAGGGAATTAGATACGGATGAAGTCCATGTGCTCAACTTTAGGCTTGAACGCGTGACGTTGAACGTCTTGCGGCTTAACCTTAACTTCTGCGCCGTCAATCAGTAGAGTGATTGCTTCGTAGAATTCAGGCTTATCCATTTGGTTGATCACTTCAGCGTGAATAAGTTCGATAGCTACAGCTGCTGCTTCGCCACCGTAGATTACAGCTGGGAATTTACCAGCGTGACGTAGGCGGCGGCTCGCACCTTTACCTAGTTCAGTACGTACTACTGCTTCAAATTTCATAGTTTTACTCTCAAATTAGTAAAAATTAACTTCACACCTCAATGCGACCTTGAGTATGTGGTAAAGCTTATGCATAAACGAGTTCATGCTTAAGCGAGCGCGGATACTAACATCACATTCAAATCTGAGCAAGTCAGAAGCCCATCTCAAAGTGAATTTCCTTCGATAAATGATTCGTTTGGAGATAAAACGTTCACTAACTCTTATTTCCCTCATTTTATCTCCTTTTAGATTGCCAATCTTCTCTATTTATAGTGCTACTAAATCATCAAGTTAATGAACGGAAAATGAATGTTTGCCTAAGACTTGGTTAAGGCTTGGTTAGTTATTCTCAATGCTAATCAAACAGCAGAATGAATAGGTGAAGTTATGGAACCAGTAAGCATTGTCGTTATTACACTAAACGAAGAGAAACGAATTG
Source organism: Vibrio sp. 14N.309.X.WAT.E.F5 (assembly GCF_030397615.1). Taxonomy (NCBI): domain Bacteria; kingdom Pseudomonadati; phylum Pseudomonadota; class Gammaproteobacteria; order Vibrionales; family Vibrionaceae; genus Vibrio; species Vibrio sp. 14N.309.X.WAT.E.F5. The sequence continues at coordinate 109,728 of NZ_JAPNXR010000001.1, forward strand.
GGCGCTTGATGGAAGGGTTGAGTGTGCAAACCCACCAAGAGTTCGAAGTAATTGTCGTCGACTCCAATAGTGAAGATAACACCAGAGATGTCGCCCAAGCTTATGAAAGCGCCTTGCCAGAGCTGACCGTGCATCATATGGAAGAGCGTGGTGTGAGTTTAGGCCGAAACACTGGCGCTTCTTTGGCTAAGCACTCGAGAATCCTATTTTTAGATGCCGATGTTAGCTTGCCTCGTAACTTCTTAGCAAAAGCGCTCTACGAACTTGATGAAAGGAAGCTGGAAGTGGCTGGCGTGTACATGAGCTCTAAGGGGTTACCTTTAGTGCATAAATTAGGTTACGGGCTGTTCAACGCTGGTTTGCTTACGACCCAATACTTTTTCCCTACAGCAGTTGGTGCTTGTATTTTCTCGACCAAACGAGTGCATCAAGAAATAGGTGGCTTTGATGAAGCTATTGTCCTTTGTGAAGATTGTGATTACGTGAAAAGAGCCAGCAAGACTTGGCGTTTTCGCTTCCTTAACATGACTTTTGGATTCGACCCTAGAAGGCTTGATCAAGATGGGATCATGAAAACCGGCATGACTTATTTTAAAGCCAATGTACGACGCTTTTTCTCTGGTGAGATGCGTAACAATGAAATGAAATACAAGTTCGGACACTATAACGAGCAATAAGCGCTGGGGTTGAAATGTTTGAAGGAATAGGACTTTTCTTAGGGGCGTTAGGTGATGCATTGATTGGCCCCAACTTGTTTGTGCCCGGTGAGCCCTTCTTCATCGCAGCAGGATACCAAGCGTATTCGGGTGCTTGGTCTGCGTTGGTGCTTGTGATGCTTGGCGGGCTATTGGGTGACCAGTTGAGTTATTTGATTGGTTACCGATACGGCGCGAAAGCACAGCGTAAACTGATCAAGTTTCGCCCTAAAACCAGAAGGCTGATTGCGCGTTGCCGGTACTTGATTGCTCGTAAGGGAACCTATCTCATATTATTCGCCCGTCTGTTAGGGCCTATTGCATGGGTTGTGCCATTCATTGCCGGTTCTCATCGTGTACCGTGGCGCAGTTTTAGCGTATTAGCTTTGTTTGGACTTATTCTTGGCGGCGGACAATTTATCGCTTGGGGCATGTTATTGGCGCATGGCGTCGAGAGCTTTCCTTTGTTTAATAGCGTTAAGATATTCCTCGCTGAACACCAAAGCTTAATACTTGGCGCATTTGCCGTTTTAGTCGTGACGATCATTGGTTATAGAATGAAATGGCGATACCTGATGCTGAAATCGAGTGCCTTGTTGTTAGCATCAGTATTGTATGCGAATTACGCGCATTTCTTTTGGAAAGCGGATGATTTTTTAACTCAGCAAGCATCAGAAGAGGTCGCTTCTATAGACCTTGAGCAAGTGACATATAAGGCATTTCCCGGCTTGTCTCCAATCTATGACGCGCAAGCGATCAATGTTGTTTACGTTGGGGAGTCACCGCGTGAATTGATGAATCAGCTCGGTTGGATAGAGAATCAAACCTTCTCTCGTAATGAGATTGAATGGACCGGTTATCTCGCGTTGTTGAAAGAGAAAACGCCGCCAGTGTCGGATTTATATTGGCGAAACAAGCCACAAGATATGGCCTTTCAATTGCCGGGGAACCTGATGAAAAGAAGCCATATTCGTTGGTGGAATGCAGGGCTTGATCATAATAGCAATCGACCTAAGTGGTTAGGCGCGATCAGCTACGATGATGGTCTTAAAGTGACCCCGTACTCTGGTATTGTCACCATTCTCCATCGGGTTGACCCTAATGTGGATGAAGAGCGCGATAGGTTGGCAGAACAAATAAAATCGCTTTATCCGAGTCTAGGTATCGCGAATGTGCCGCTTGCTAAGGCTGAGGTGATGAGTGATAAGAATGACTACTATACTGATGGCAACATACTCATGATTGGGGCGAGTTCCTATGGTTTTGACGAACAGAAATTGGAAGTCGCAGCCAATGACATATAGACACCCGGATTAACACATCACACTCTACTTTTCGCATCCTCAGATTATCCCATTGAGCCTTGTTTAAACACTTCTTAACATAATGCTCAGTGGGAAGCTTCACCACTGTTCTGCTCCAAATCAAAGTCCTTATTCCGCAATAATATCTCTGCCTTTGTCTATGCTAATAAGGTGCTATTAAGAAGCACAAGCTAAGGACAAAGTTATGCAAATGAATCCGATTGGTTGGTTTGAAATTTACGTCGACGATATGATGCGAGCGAAGGCTTTTTATGAGGCTGTGTTTAATGTCACTCTCGATAAGCTAGATGTTGAAGCGGAAATGGATGTTGAAATGTGGGTGTTTCCTTGTGATATGGACAGCTACGGCGCTACAGGTGCGCTGTGTTATATGTCTCATGTCAAAGCTGGCGGCAACAGCACTATGGTCTATTTCTCTTGTGAGGATTGTGCGACAGAAGCAAGTCGAGCCGAAGAAAATGGTGGAGCTTTACAAGTGCCGAAAATGGCCATTGGGCAGCATGGTTTTATCAGTATTGTGAGTGATAGTGAAGGCAACATGATAGGGCTTCACTCTATGCAATAATTGGCGGTTGTCTGTGATTGGCTATGATCGGATTGAATAAGGTCTGACTGACCATGGACGCGCTGGTTATGTTGAAGATGTAGCTGTTCAATACAATGGTGTATTGGTAGAAAAAAGCAGGAGTTTGCAAAATTGTGCAAACTCCTGCTTTTATGTCTGGTTTAGTTTTAATGCGCCGCTTAGCTTTTATGTTCCGATTAAGAGCTTTATACGACTTTAGACACCTTCAGAACAAGAGAGGCTTTCAAGCCGCCCATTGAGCTTTTGCCCAAAGTTAAGCTGCCACGATAGCTGTGTGCCATCTCATTCACGATGTTAAGCCCTAAGCCTGTACCTGGTGTGGTTTCATCAAGACGTACGCCTCGCTTGGTTACCTGTTCGAGCTTCTCTTCTGGGATGCCTTTACCGTCATCTTCAATAATCAATTCGACATTACCGTCGGCAAGTTCATTGGCGTGTACGCGAATAATGCTGCCTGCCCACTTGTAGCTGTTTTCGAGCAGGTTTCCGACCATCTCATCAAGGTCGGTTTTTTCTACCGCGACCTCAAGTTCAGAGTCCAACTCGTTGATCATGGTGACGTCGTTAGCCGCGTAAACTTTATCAAATGCCATCGCGATAGCTTCAACACGCTCACAAGGTGATGACTTCACTGAAAGGATGTTCATCGCCCCTGCCATGCGTGCGCGGCCAAGGTGGTAATCGATTTGGCTTTGAATTTGATGAATCGGTTGCTGTAACAGTTTTTTCTCGTTGTCTGGCAGCATTTCGATTTCGTTTTTAAGAACCGATAACGGTGTTTTTAACGCATGAGATAAGTTGCCCGCGTGGTTACGAGCTCGTTCCAACAATTCTTGGTAATGGAAGAGTAGGGCATTGAGGTCAGAAACTAATGGAGAAACCTCTTTCGGGTAGTTGTCGCTTAACCCTTGTTGTTCGCCTTTTCTTAGCATCACCAGTTCACGCTGCATTTTACTCAGTGGCAGTAGCGACCAACTGACTTGAATACCAATCAACATCAGTACGCCAACAAACAACAGCATCAGAATTAACCATACTTGGCCAGTCAATTCCGTAAGGGTCGACTCTAATGGATCTTCATCAATACCTATGGTGATCGTGATAGGGTCGGTGAGCTCAGGCAGGTAGATATCTTGCTCGATATAAATCAGTCTCTCTTTCTCTGGCCCTTTGATGGATGTGTGAATCGGCGAACGCTTGATGGTGAGATCTTTGTCCCACAGAGAACGAGAACGAATGATCTGTTCTTGAGTCGCCGCGCGCCAATAAAGACCACTGTAAGGTTGGTTGAACCTAGGGTCAGACAAGCGCTCTGCCATAATTAGGTTGCCGTTTGAGTTAGTTTCAATATTGGCGGTTAGCTCGTCCATGGTGAGGCTGAGCTGTTGCTTCATATCGTCGACGAGATAATCATTAACCAGTTTTGGTATACCGATACCCGCCGCTAATATCATGGCACCTAACCAAAAAGCCGCAGCGAGGAGCAAGCGGCTTTTTAGACTGATGTTTTTAAGTGTTCTTTTTTTTAGATTCATACGTTACCAGCCTGTCTTTGCTCATCTTGTTATCAGAACTACGATGATCAACACAGGCTATCCACTTAATTGATGATTGCACTTATTATTGGTGATGGCGCTAAATTGACGACAGCACTATTCAGCATTGAGTTGGTAGCCAAGGCCACGAACGGTTTTGATGATCTTTGGTGCGATTTTTTTACGGATACGCCCGATGAAAACTTCCACCGTATTAGAGTCACGGTCGAAATCTTGCTTGTAGATATGTTCCACCAATTCTGTACGTGAGATAACCTTGTTCTGGTTATGCATGAAGTAAGCAACCACTTTGTATTCCAATGCTGTTAGGCTAACTGCCTGACCTTGCCAAAGTACTTTAGAGCTTCGAGTGTCTAGGCTTAAATCACCAATTTGAAGAACAGGAGCAGCACTACCAGACGCACGACGTAATTGCGCACGAATGCGAGCAATCAACTCAACCATTTCGAAAGGCTTTGTTAGGTAGTCATCTGCGCCTGCGTTTAAGCCTTCAACACGTTGAGTAAGAGTGTCACGCGCACTTAAGATAACGACTGGCGTATTGATGTTTTCATCTCGAATGCCTTTTAACACAGTTAAGCCATCCAGTTTCGGTAAGCCTAGGTCGAGAACGATGGCATCCCACTCCTCCGATGTCGCACGGTAGAGTGCGTCGATACCGTCTTGAGAAAGTTCTGGAACCCAGTCGGCTCCCTCAAGAGTTTCTAGAATTTGTTGGCCCAAGCGAGGTTCGTCTTCAACGACTAAAATTTTCATAATTGTTCTTCTTAATTCTTGTAATGACTGTGCGTTGTGCTTAATTGCTCGTCGTGATTAATAGTGTCTTTAAAGTTGCGGCTCTTAATTATTCGCCGTGTTTAATTGCGTCTTTAAAGTTTCGGCCTTTAATCATGAGCATCTCTAACGTCTCGGCGTTGTATTCGACTTTGATGATGTTGTTTTGGTAATTAATTTTTAGTTCATAAACCCAAATATCATCGTCTTCTTCTAGTTCTACTTTAATGATTCGACCATGAAGATCGTTCTCAACGGCCGCATACATTTCTGAGAACGGGCGAATATAGCCTTCGCGTACGGCTTCGTAGACTTCGTCTTGATCTTCTTCAAATTCGATACGAGTTCCTGCTTTATGAACATCTTGCACTAAGTCATGACCATTATGATGTGAGTCGGCCCATGCACCAGCAGAAACAAATAAGCCTAAGCTTATAGAAAACAAAGAAATCATAGCTTTACTAAACATAGCGAATCCTAGAGAAGGTTGATAGCGTTCAGTATAAAAAAGTAATTCTGAACAGAAAGTGAACCTGATAAATAATGAGAATTTGATACCTAAAAACTTAACGCTGCTGTAGTTCGTCTTCGAATATCTTGTCTCTCATTTTCCAAAAGCGTCCCACTTTACGCGCAATCACGAATTGAGGCGGTCGGAATCGATGTTGGTGAGCAACCACTTTACTTGGTGAAGCTTCTTCAAATGGTCGGTGTCTGTCGGCAAGGTGAGGGCGAACAAACTGATCCTTGAAGTTTTGTTTTTGTTTCTTGGTGGTTAATGACCAGAACTCATGTACTTGTGCTTGGTTTTCACCTCGGTAGGTAACCTTAAGTTGTGATTTGCCTTTGTCGTCCTTGAGAACATTAAGGTCCATCTCTAAACACTCAAACACCAACGCATCTTTTAGGTTTAACGCTTCTTTCAGCTTTTTGTCTGGATCAACTAAGGTTGCATCACACTCATGACAAATGCGTGCGGCAATGTCGTTATCGGCGCCGCACTCACCGCAATACTTTGCGCGAAAACGATAGTTACAGTGCTCGCGTTCGCCCGTGTCTTCATCGGTAAAGTAGCCTTGGCATTTGCGGCCAAAGTGCTCAAGTAAGAATCCGTTGCTGTCTAGCTTGCCCCAAAAGTTATTATTGAAGCCGCAAGCAGGGCAAGGAATGGTGATGATCTCACTGTCGGAATCAGGTTTTGGGTCACCCACTTCAGGTTGGTAAAGGTCGTAACTGTTGCCTGCATAGTCGAGCACTAAACACTCTTTTTTACCTGGAGACAAGCGCAGGCCACGGCCGACGATTTGTTGGTACAAACTAATGGATTCAGTTGGGCGCAAAATCGCGATTAAATCGACATGCGGTGCATCAAAACCTGTGGTTAATACCGATACGTTGACCAAGAACTTGATTTTACGTTCTTTGAAGTCACTGATGATTTGGTCACGTTCGAGTGTCGGTGTGTCACCGATTACAATTGATGATTCACCTTCCGGTAGTAAGCCAAGGATCTCTTGTGCATGTCGAACGGTGGCAGCAAATACCATGATACCAAGCTTGTCTTTGGCCAGTTCAATGATTTGGTCGACAATCTGCGGAGTGGCGCGTTTAGACTGCTCGATCACCATATCGAGTTCGGCTTCTTTATATCGACCAGTGCTTGCTGGCTTCAGTTGGGAAAAGTCATAGCTCAATACAGGCGCGTCGATCATGCGTGCTGGTGTGAGAAAGCCTTCGTCCAACAAATAGCGAATTGGCAGTTCGAAAATACAATCTCTGAAAAAACGTGGCTCTTCAGAGCGAACTTGGCCACGTGTGTGATATTGGTAAAGCCACCCCATACCAAGACGATAAGGGGTCGCGGTCAATCCAAGCACCTTTATACCCGAATTATTTTCACGTAAGTGAGTGATCACTTTTTGGTAGCTGCTGGTCTTTTCATCTGGCACGCGGTGGCATTCGTCGATAACCAATAACGAGAACTGATTGGAGAATGAGTCGAGGTTTCGAACTACCGATTGAACTGAAGCAAACACCACTTGTTGGTCTGTCTCTTTTCGCCCTAAACCGGCAGAGAAAATTGAACCTTTTAGCCCATAACCTTCATACTTTTCATGGTTTTGCTCAACGAGCTCTTTTACGTGTGCAAGCACTAGAACACGACCTTTAGCAAGCCTTGCTAGCTCTGCAATTACCAGGCTTTTTCCTGCGCCTGTCGGCAACACAAGAACAGCCGGTGTTTGGTGTTTTCTGAAGTAATGAATCACTGATTTTACTGAGTCAGCTTGGTACGGGCGGAGTGTATACATATCGTGTCTTGTAAGATGAAAAACAAATAGTGTGAAATAGCTCAACTAATTGAGCAAAGGTGACTATAATACCCGACTTAGATTAGTTGAGGTATTCATGCGTTTAGATAAATTTCTGTGCGATGCGTTAGGCGTCACTCGAAGAGAAGCAACACACTTATTAAAATCAAAAGCAGTGACAGTAAATGATGTCATTCAAAAAAGCGGTTCACTCAAGATAACTGAAGAGTGCGTTGTGGAATGGCAAGGTAATGAACTGAATGTTCACGGCCCACGTTACATCATGCTTTACAAGCCAGAAGGCTTTGTTTGCTCGCATGAAGATGGCTCAAATCGCACTGCGTTTGAATTGCTTGATGAAATCAAAATGGACAAGCTGCACTTTGCAGGTCGTCTAGATGTTGATACGACTGGTCTTGTCTTAATGACTGACGACGGTAAGTGGTCTCATCGTATTACGTCGCCAAAGCACAAGTGCGAAAAAATGTACCGTGTATGGCTTGTTGAGCCTGTTGAAGCGGATTATGTTGAAAAATTCAAAGAGGGCATCCAGCTTAAGAGCGAAGATGGCCTAACACTTCCTGCACACCTTGAAGTACGTGCAGAGCGAGAAGTATTGCTAACGATTCACGAAGGCAAGTACCACCAAGTAAAACGCATGTTTGCAGCACTTGGTAACAAGGTAGAAGCACTGCACCGTGAACGTATTGGTGAAATCGAGATGGACGAATCTTTAGAGTTGGGTGAATACCGTTACCTAACACAAGAAGAAGTCGACTCTATCTGGAAGTAATCTTTTCTACCGTAGATGTGGCCGACCAAGGATAGCGTCGGCTGATTATTTTGACTGGTACTAGGACAGTTTCAGCCATTATTACTATATGTTCATGTATGTGTGCGCATATTCGTGTATTGCTATGTATATATTGCTGCGTGCATGCTGGTGCTCACATAGAACTTAGTACTTAGTCGGAGAGTTATGCAAACGTCTACCTCACAGACCCCAAGCTCACAACCACAAACGCCTCAGTTAGGTTGGATGCTATTTTTGGTTCTGGGCGCTATTGGTGCTTTGACACCACTCGCCATCGATATGTACCTACCCGCAATGCCAACGATCGCCAAAGATCTCGGCGTGACAGCGGGTGAAGTGCAAATCACACTCACAGCGTACACCGCAGGCTTCGCTTTAGGTCAGTTGTTACATGGCCCGTTAGCCGACAGTTATGGTCGCAAGCCCGTTCTACTGATTGGTGTATTCTTCTTTGCGATAGCCTCTGTCGTGAGTGCAACCACTCATGGTATTGAAGCGTTAACGTTAGTTCGTACGGCTCAAGGTTTTGCAGGTGCTGCGGCAGCGGTAATTATCCAAGCGGTTGTGCGTGATATGTTCGACCGTGAAGATTTCGCAAGAACCATGTCGTTCGTTACCTTAGTGATGACGGTTGCGCCATTAGTCGCCCCTATGATTGGTGGCTATTTGGCATTGTGGTTTGGTTGGCGTTCAATCTTTTGGGTGTTGGCTATTTTTGCGGTGATCGTGATTCTCGCGGTTATCATCAAAATCCCCGAGACACTGCCTGTCGAAAATCGTCAGCCATTACGCTTTAAAACGACGATTCACAATTACGCTCGTTTGTGTAAAAACCCGACGGTTATGGGGTTGATTTTCTCAGGTGCATTCTCATTCTCTGGGATGTTTGCATTCTTAACCGCAGGCTCTTTTGTCTACATTGATATCTATGGCGTACGTCCTGACTTGTTCGGTTACCTGTTTGGCTTGAACATTGTTGCCATGATTCTGATGACAACCATCAATGGTCGAATTGTTAAGAAGGTCGGTTCTCATACGATGCTGAGAGCAGCGCTGGTTATTCAATTACTGGCGGGTTTAGGCTTACTTGTCGGGTGGGCGTTGGACTTAGGACTTTGGGGTATTGTGCCGTTTGTGATGCTATTTATTGGCACCATTTCTACTATCGGCAGTAACTCTATGGGTCTATTGCTCAGTGGTTATCCAAACATGGCGGGCACGGCTTCATCGCTTGCGGGAACATTAAGATTTGGTACTGGTTCTGTCGTTGGGGCTATCGTTGCGATGCTGCCAAGTGACAGTGCTGGGTCTATGGCTATGGTAATGGCTGCGTGTGCAGTAATGTCAGCATTACTATATTGGACATTAGGAAAGAAGGCATAATGTCAAAATACTATATTGAAATTCAGAAGTTAGTGAATGATGCATTGGGCGAGCTTTACGCTCTGCATAAAGCAGGCAAAGCGATTGATGCGCCTATTGCGAACAACCTTTATTTAGTTCGTTGGGTAACGAAGGCGATTAAGGCTCAGTCTTATGATCGTGTGATTGTTCCTGATTTGGTGCGTTGGCAGAAGCAGGGGCGTTCAAAAGGCAACAACTCTGATTTAACCTTTACGTTCAAACGTATCTCTGCGTTTTACGGTAAATTCTTCCCTGAAGGCGAAGAACCAAAAGCATTGAAAGACAGCGACGTTGAAGCGTTTATGGACAAGATGTACGAGATGGGTTGGAGCGTATCGAGTGAAGATGAGCTGACGACTGGCGGCAAAATTCAGTTCTTCACTGATGGTGAGCACTCTTTTGCACTTTGTGGCAAACAGTGTGATGACTCGTTCGACGGTGAATTGATGGTAAAACCAATGAACTGGTTTGTTCGTGGTAACCACGCTGAGTTTATTCAAGCAGCGATGGAAGCAGGTTTCATGCTTCACAAAGTCACTGACTACAAGTCAGCGGTGAAGTACCACGGTGAATACATTGTTTACCCTGCCAACCAAGGCAACCAGCTAGCTGAGATCCCAATTAGCGTTGTCGGCTAACGGATAGATACGAGATGCGAGATGACTGATACGAAGAGCCACTTACTCGCATCTTTTTTATCTTTTCTCATTAGTCACGGGTATCCCGCAACTGCTTTTAGTCTTTTCGCATCCCGCTACTCGAATCCCGAATCTGTTTTTAGTCTTTTCGCATCTCGACACTCGAATCCCGTATCTGCTCTAATCCTGCTCTTTAGCTTGCTTCTCAATCGCCTTCACCATGCCTTTAAAGATAAACAGGTGAGCAGGCATCATTGCGAACCAATAGAGTAGACCTAGAAAGCCTTTTGGATGCCACCAAGCTGATATGTTCAGTTCGCGAGACTCTCCATGGTCAGACACAGTAATCTCCAGTCGTCCTAACCCGGGGCCTTTCATTCCGAAAAGCAGGGATAAAAATTGATTCTCTTCGCAACGAATGACTTTCCAAGAATCGATTTTGTCACCGACTTTTAGATTCGGCCCTTCTGGCATTTGACGAACCGGAATGCCGCCACCAAATAAAACGTCCATCCATTCGCGTGTGCGCCATAATACGTTACCGAAGAAGTAACCCTGTTTTGGGCTTCCTATCTGCTGTGCAACATGCCAGAGCGATTCTAATGATGCTGTCGACGTGATACTTGCACCTGTTTTCTTAGGGTAATAACCATAGCCAGCTTGCCAGCGCTTAAAGGCTGCTTTGTCAAAGCCCCACACATTACTCTTTACGAAGTTACCTTCAGAATGAATAGCTTGTTCAACCATGTTTTCGAACGAGATAAGCTTCTGAGGGTACTTTTCTCTAATGGTGGTCGAACTGGCAATAAAGTCGTGCTTTAAGCCCGCGAGAAGCGCTCTGCCTATATTTGACGGGACAGAGGTCACCACGCCTAGCCAATAAGACGCAATTTGTGGTGTGAGTAGTGATGTCGCCCAGAGTCGAAGAGGGCGATCCGCTGTTTTGGCAATGTGTGCAAATTGATTTCGATAAGAGACAATATCAGGCCCGCCAACCTCGAAGGTTTGATTGTCGCTTGGCGTGTCATGTGCGAGTTTTAGCAAGTAGTGGTTTAGGTTCTGTAATGCTATTGGATTCGCTTTGGAATCAACCCATTTTGGCGCAATCATGATGGGTAGGTTGTAAACAAAGTCTCGCATAATTTCGAATGCTGCTGAGCCGGGGCCAATGATGACGCCTGCTTGAAGTTCGGTTACCGGTACTGGTCCTTTACGAAGCAGTTCTCCGGTTTGTTTTCTCGCTTGAAGGTGCTCTGAATCACCAGTTTGAGGCTGAAGAGAACTTAAGTAGATCACGTGTTGATTATTTGGCTCAAGAGCCGAAACAAAGTTACGTGCGAGGTTCAGTTCGTAGTCAATAAAATCGTGGCCTTCAGCCATTCCATGCACGAGAAAGAAAATAAGGTCAAAGTCAGGGACGAGCGCTTGAGTCGCAGCTTGATCGGCAAGATCAAGATATACGAGCGATAGGTTATCGTGAGGCTCGGTTCGTGCTTTTAAATAGTCGATATGCCTTGCTGCTGCGGTGACTTGATAGCCTTGTTCAAGCAGGAGAGGGAGGAGCTGCGAACCAACATATCCAGAAGCGCCTAAAACCAGTACTTTCTTCATTGTTACTCCATTTATATCTGTGGTTAAAAACCGAACATTGATATAATAGCGCGATATTTATCTTTATTCATCAATACGTTCCGTTTAGGTCTCTCTATATGTTGCTCTCTTCAATTATCCATCACACTCGAGGTGATTTTGTTCGTAGGCTTATTGCGATTGCTTTGCCTATCACCTTGCAGAGCATTATGTTCTCAAGTCGAGGCCTTGTGGATGTATTGATGTTAGGCCAATTGGGTGAAGCTGATATCGCTGCGGTGGGTGTGGCGAGTAGAGCCATGTTTGTCACGACCATTATGCTGGTGGGTGTGACCACGGGTGGTGCGTTATTGACTGCGCAATATTGGGGAGCTGGCAATAAACAGGGCGTCAGAGAAAGTACGGCGTTAACTTGGTTGGTTTCAACACTGTTTGCATTGCTGACTATTGTGTTCTTTGTATCATTCCCAAGTCAAATCATGGGTGTGGCGACCGACTCACAAGAGGTTATCAGCCTTGGTGTTGACTACATCGTTATCACCTCATTTAGCATGTTAGCCGTATCGTGTGTGAGTAGTATGGCCGTTGGCCTAAGAGCGATGCACAGGCCTGGCTTGAGTACATTCTTTAGTGGTATCGGAATTTTATCGAATGTATTTCTAAACTGGGTTTTGATTTTTGGTAACTTGGGCTTTCCTGCCCTAGGAATCAAAGGTGCAGCGATTGCGACGGTATTAAGTGGTGCAATCGAAGTCGTTACCTTGTTTGGCTACCTTTATTTCTCTAAGCATTTACTGGCTTTCAAGTTCTGCGATATAAAAGCGGCAGCTTCGATCGAGAAAGTGGTTCGCTTCTTAAAGTTATCGCTGCCGACGACGTTTAACTTCTTAGCATGGGCTGGTGGCTTATTTGCTTACCACGCGATCATGGGGCAATCGGGTGTCCAAGGTCTGGCTGCACTTTCAGTGATGACGCCAGTAGAGTCTATCTCATTGAGTTTACTGATTGGCCTTTCGAATGCAGCGGCGGTTCTGGTGGGTAATCAGCTTGGCGCGAAGAACAATGAAGCGGTTTACTATCAGGCACTAGGTTTAACGATTCTGTGTTTCTTGACCAGTATCGTGGTCGCGATTTTCCTCTACTTCGTACAAACGCCAATACTGAACGCCTTTAGCGCTTTGACAGAAGAAACCCGAGTGCTTTCGGAGAAGTTCATTCTGATTCTCAGCGTGGGTATTGTTATTCGTTCGGTACCGCTGACTGTCATTGTTGGTGTGTTGAGAGCGGGCGGTGATGTGAAGTTCTGTCTCTATCAAGATGTGATTGCTCAGTGGGTGATCGGTATTCCGCTAGCTGCGATTGCGGCTATCTATCTTAAGTTTCCACCTGAGTGGGTATATCTGCTTTTCCTCACTGAAGAAGTGCTGAAGTGGGGTGGGTCGCTTTATCGTATGAAAACAAGAAAATGGATTAAAAACTTAATAGGAAGTTGAAGTAGGGCGCACCAATCGCATCACTTTATCGTTGGCATGTGATCTATCTTTCAAAATACTTCCTCCTAACAGGGAATTAGTGTAGATTCTCCTTCCAAATTCTAACTAATGTGAGCTGTTTAATGTTAAAGCTGTCAGACCTATGTAAAGGCTATGTCGACGGGGGGGAATTTCACCCTGTTTTGCAAGGTGCTGAATTAACATTAAACCAAGGTGACCAGCTGGCATTAATGGGAGAAAGCGGTTCTGGTAAAAGTACATTACTGAATCTTATTGCGGGTCTAGACCTAGCAGACTCAGGCGAAATCGCTTTCCCAAACTTCAATATGCACGATTCGACAGAACGTAATCGTACTGCTTATCGTCGAAACAACATTGGTCATATCTTCCAGCAATTCAACTTGCTACCAACGCTTAATATTGCCGACAACATTCGTTTTTGCCGTCAATTAAAAGGCTTACCTGAAGACAAGGGGCTTTGGCGACAAATCCTTTCTGCTTTAGACCTTATGCCTTTGCTTGGACGTTACCCTGAAGAAGCTTCTGGTGGCCAGCAACAACGTGCGGCCATTGCTCGCGCTTTGTACATGGAACCTAAAATTCTATTAGCCGATGAGCCGACAGGTAGTTTAGATGAACGTAACGCTGAAGCAGTAATGCGCTTGCTCACCTCTTTAGCCCGTGAACTGGAATGTACTTTGTTGCTGGTTACTCACAGTGAAAAAGTGGCACAGCATATGGACGGACGTATTCGTCTACAGGGAGGGCAACTGCATGTTATGGCCCGTAGTTAAGGCGCTACTCGGTCATTATCGACGTTACCCACTTCAGATTATCTTGGTATGGCTTGGTTTAACCCTTGGCGTATCATTATTGGTTGGTGTTACTGCAATCAACCAGCACGCCAAGCAGAGCTATACTCACGGCGAAAAACTGTTTTCGAATCCTCTTCCATATCGTATTCGTCCCAAACATAACGCCAATAAGATCCCTCAAGGTTTTTATATCCAGCTACGCCGTGAAGGCTTTCAACAGTGTTCTCCTTTTGATCACCACCGTATCACTGATGAAAATGGCGCAAACTTTATGCTTATTGGCTTGGACCCAGTGTCTATGCTTCAGTTGCATCCTGGCGTTGCGCTAAAAGATCTCACAACATTAAACCTAATGAAGCCGCCGTATCCAATCCTTGTCAGCGATGATCTTGCTGAACATATGGAATGGAAGAATGGTGACTATATTCCTCTTCTCGACGGCTCTGAACTTGGGCCCGTTGTTGTTGATCAAAACGACCTCATTAACGGCACGCGATTGATCGCAGATATCTCGCTACTAAGAATGTTGAAACGTAGCGCTGGACTGTCTGTTATTGCTTGTTCAGATATGCCACCAGAGAAGTTAGAACGTCTTAAGAACATGTTGCCTAATGGACTGACGATTTCTCGCAGTTCAAAAGCTGAATTGGAATCTCTAACCAGTGCTTTCCATCTAAACTTAACCGCGATGGGTATGCTGTCGTTTGTCGTGGGCTTGTTTATCTTCTATCAAGCGATGTCATTGTCATTTATTCAACGTCAGCCACTGGTTGGAATATTAAGGCAGACTGGTGTGTCAGGTTGGCAACTGGCTAAAGCTCTATGTTTAGAACTCTTAATTTTAGTGCTAGTGAGTTGGGTGTGCGGCAATATCTTCGGTGTCATGCTTGCTAACCAACTGTTACCTGCCGTGTCTTCAAGCTTAGGCGACCTTTATGACGCCAATGTGGGTTTGACCATCAATTGGAATTGGCGCTGGAGCGGTTATAGCTTAATGATGGCCTTACTGGGTGCCTTCCTAGCTTGCGCTTGGCCGTTGGTTCGCTTACTCAAATCTCAACCTATTCGTTTGTCATCACGCTTATCTTTGATGCGCTTTGCGGGTACGGAATTTACTTGGCAGGCATTGATTGGCTGTGGCTTCTTAGTCGCTGCTGTAGCCGTTTATCAAGCGCCACAAACGCAAGAGTCTGGCTTTGCTATCATCGCGTTGATGCTTGTGAGTGTGGCTCTGTTTACACCGTTCTTGATGTGGAAGCTGTTCAATAGCTTGTCCTATTCATTACGTTGGGTTCGTGCTCGTTGGTTCTTCGCTGATGCAGCATCAAGTATGAGTTACCGTGGCGTTGCTACCATGGCCTTTATGCTGGCGTTATCAGCGAATATTGGCGTTGAAACCATGGTCGGTAGCTTTAGAGACACCACCGATAAATGGTTAACTCAACGTTTGGCCGCAGACCTTTACATCTATCCGACCAACAACGCGGCTGCTCGCATGAGTAACTGGTTGTCAGAACAGCCTGAAGTTGATTCAGTGTGGTGGCGTTGGGAAAAAGATGTCTCATCAGCTAAGGGTAGCATCCAAGTAGTCAGTACAGGGCCTTCAGAAGGCGAGCTAGAAGCGCTGACCATCAAGCTCGGCATTCCAAACTATTGGTATCATTTACATCATTCTAAAGGGGTATTGATCAGCGAATCAATGTCTCTCAAGTTGGGTATTCGTCCGGGCGACTATATCGATCTGCACGACAGTCTTGGCTCTGGTTGGCAGGTTGTCGGCGTTTATTATGATTATGGTAATCCATACCATCAAGTCATGATGTCGCATCGCAATTGGCTATATGGGTTTGCAGGCCGGGGCAATGTTGGATTAGGCGTTATATTAAAAGACGACGTGAATGCCATTGGTTTACGCAGTCGTTTGGAAAGTGTCTTCAGACTAGGGTCTGAACGTATCTTTGATAACAACAATATTCACAGCCAAGCAATGCGTGTCTTCGATAGAACCTTTGCGATTGCTGATACGCTGGGTAACATTACCTTAGTGATTGCTGTATTTGGTATCTTCTTCGCGACCGTCGCGGGTGAAGTCTCTCGCCAAAGGCATATCTCACTTCAACGCTGTTTAGGGGTCTCAGCCAAAGAGCTGATATTTACCGGAAGCCTACAGTTGTTTGTGTTCGGGCTTATTTCATCTTTGATTGCAGTGCCATTAGGTTTAGCGTTAGCAAGTTTGATCGTTGATATTGTTATTAAGCAATCTTTTGGGTGGTCACTCGAGTTACAGGTGATTCCATGGGATTACTTAGTGACTTTTGCGTGGGCGATGGCAGCATTAATGCTCGCTGGTGCTTTACCAGTGATGAGAATGATCCGAAATACGCCGATGAAGTCATTGAGGGATGCCCTTTAATTATGTTTCAACGCAATGGCTCAAAAAAACTAAGACATCGTTTTGTCTCTTCTATTCTACTGATCAGCTTCTTCGGTGCACTCCTAGGCGTGTGGGCTTATTATTCCTATTTTGTTGACGTAGGTGATAAGGGTATTAACGAAGTTAATTCTGTATTAGTGAGTGAGCACTTTAATGTGTTTGAGCCTGTATTGCCTGACAGAAGTGTTTCTCTACCACATGATTTCCAGTTCCACCCTGAGTTCCAACATGAGTGGTGGCATTACTTCGCTTCTTTAAAAGGGAGTGATGGAAAGAAGTATTCGGTGCAGTGGAGCTTTTTCCGCATCGCGACAGATGAACGCGAAACGCCGGGATGGCAAAGCCCACAAATCTATATTTCCAATGTCGTCATTTCTTCTGACTCTAAAGTATGGAAAGAGCAGCGTTTAGCGCGTGGCGGTATTGGTCAGGCGGGAATGACCAACAGTCCCTTTAGAATCTGGATTGATAACTGGAATTGGCGAGCGCTTGGTAACACGCCGTTTCCGGGGCGACTTCAAGTGAATACGGATACCTTTGGCCTTGAGTTAGATACGGTTGCTAAAGGGCCTTATGTGCTCAATGGCGACAATGGTTATCAGAAAAAGCACGACTTATTGCCTGTTGCTTCTTACAATTTTAGTGCACCTTTCTTATCTTTGACCGGTACATTGCAACTCGATGGCGTTGCCAAGGAAGTTGAAGGAACGGCATGGGTACATAAAGAGTGGGGAAGTGGCTTACTTGGCGTGGGTCAACAAGGGTGGGATTGGTTTGTCTTTAATTTAGATGACGGGACAGCGTTAAGCGTCAATCGTTACCGCCACAATCAGCAGATGCCTTATGTATTTGGTACTCTCGCCACTCGCTCAGGCAAGGTTTTTCAGCTGACTGAATCTGACATTTCTATTAAGCCTTTGCAGAATACAACGTTGCTTAATGGGCGAAGAATGCCTCTTCAATGGATAATTAACGTCCCTGAACACGATATCAACCTCACGACACGCATCAAACGACGAGATATGTGGCTTCCTTTTGTGATTCCGTATTGGGAAGGGCCAATCATGGCAAGTGGCAGTCATGAAGCAACAGGCTTCATGCAACTCACCGGTTACTAAATACACCTAAGGCTATCATTTGATAGCCTTTTTTATATTTGTAGCACCCTCCATACTTGAATTAAATCTGCATACAGCTTTAAGGTTCTCATCTATACTTAATTCACAATACGTAAAAACATTATGGAATATACGACGTATTGTTTAGTATTTGTAGGAAAAACCGAAGTTAAACATCCAAAGAAGTGATTATCTATCGATTGGGCTTGTCTATACACTCGTGGTTATTCTTTGTTATTCGTTTATTTAAATAATAAATATAAGGGCGAAATCATGACCGACGTCATCCGTGACTTCTTTAAAATGGAATCTGCTGGCGGCATCATACTAGTCATCGCTGCGGCGATCGCAATGTTTGTAGCAAACTCACCACTGAACGAAATGTATCAAGGCGTTCTACACAGCTACGTTCTTGGTATGTCTGTATCTCATTGGATTAATGATGGCTTCATGGCTGTCTTCTTCCTTCTAATCGGCTTAGAAGTTAAGCGTGAACTTTTAGAAGGCGCATTAAAGTCTAAAGAAACAGCAATCTTCCCAGCTATTGCAGCTGTGGGCGGTATGCTAGCTCCTGCACTTATTTATGTGCTATTCAACTCTGGTAACCCAGAAGCATTACAAGGCTGGGCTATCCCTGCAGCAACAGATATCGCATTCGCATTGGGTATCATGGCGCTACTTGGTAATCGTGTACCAGTTAGCTTAAAAGTGTTCCTACTGGCTCTAGCAATTATCGATGACCTTGGTGTTGTTGTTATCATTGCATTGTTCTACTCAGGTGATCTTTCAACGCTTGCTCTAACGGTTGGTTTTATCGCAACAGGTGTCCTGTTTATGATGAATGCTAAACATATGACTAAGCTGAGTGTTTATTTGATCGTCGGTGCAATTCTGTGGTTCGCAGTATTGAAATCTGGTGTTCACGCAACATTGGCTGGTGTAGTGATTGGTTTTGCTATTCCACTCAAGGGTAACAAAGGAGAACGTTCTCCTCTCAAACACCTAGAGCATGCATTGCACCCGTACGTTGCTTTTGCCATCCTGCCAATTTTTGCATTTGCAAACGCAGGTATATCATTGGAAGGCATTTCTTTATCAAGCCTAACCGGAATGCTACCTTTAGGTATCGCGATGGGTCTACTGGTTGGTAAGCCTCTGGGTATATTCTTATTCAGCTGGGGCGCAGTAAAAATGGGTATAGCTAAGCTTCCTGAAGGCGTGAACTTCATGAACATCTTCGCAGTCTCTGTGTTGTGTGGTATCGGCTTTACGATGTCTATCTTTATCTCTTCACTGGCATTTGGTCCAACGAACGCAGAATTTGATACGTTCGCTCGACTAGGTATCTTGATGGGCTCTACGACTGCAGCAATACTGGGTTACTTCCTGTTAAGTATTTCTCTACCGAAGACTAAGCAGCAAGAAGTAAAACTGTAATCAGTAATGGGCTCGCTTAAACAAGCCAGCCCACTTAATGAACAACAAGAATTGATCATATGAGTTACTACTGAGGCTCATGTGATGACAAAGAACAAAAAGCCGTGATGGGTAACCCTATCACGGCTTTATTGATCTTGTGCTTCTACAGTGAGTCTTGTTGTTCTCTCTTTGATAGCAGAACGGGTCCTTCCATATCCATACCAACAATCCTCAACTAAACAATCTTTAACCTAAGCACAAGACCTGCTGTGACAATGTCACGCTATTTCTCTAGTGTAGTAAAGATGGTCCATTCCTCGACGATCTGTTCGCTTAGACCGACTACAGTTGCCGTTACTTTACGGTTTAACGCATGTGAAGTCGGGTCATCACCATCACTTTCTA
Source organism: Vibrio sp. 14N.309.X.WAT.E.F5 (assembly GCF_030397615.1). Classification (NCBI taxonomy): domain Bacteria; kingdom Pseudomonadati; phylum Pseudomonadota; class Gammaproteobacteria; order Vibrionales; family Vibrionaceae; genus Vibrio; species Vibrio sp. 14N.309.X.WAT.E.F5. Next base: position 129,103 of record NZ_JAPNXR010000001.1, read on the forward strand.
AACGTTCTTCCCCATAGCCGACGATTCTTACTCGGTCTGGTTCAATACCGTTTGATAATAATTCATCTTCAACATTGTGAGCTCGCTTCTTAGACAAGTCTAAGTTGTAATCGTTGGAGCCGACTTTACTTGCATAACCTTGGATCTCAATTGATGCGCTTTTGTAAGTTTCTAAAAATTCCGCCATTGTGCTGATTTGATCAGAGAAGATCGGGTTAACTTCGTAAGAGTCGTTTGCAAAAAGAATTTTCAACTGTCTGACTTCTTGCGAACGAATAGTTTCCCCGCAGCCAGCGTTATCCACTTGAGAACCTTCGGGTGTACCAGGGCAGGTATCTCGTGCGTTTACCACACCATCTTTGTCATCGTCTTGCAGGTCAGAAATTTGCTCCGCTTCAGGTGTCTCGATGTAGTCGTCTTCCTGCTGACTCGAACAGGCAAATAAAGTCATCGATAATACGGGAAGTAGTAAGTAAGTTATTTTCATCATTAATACTCCACGGCCGTTGTCCACTCTTCTGGAATGTCGACCAGTAGAGCATTCAATAAAGAACCTGTTGCGTTCATTACACGGTATTTAGCGTACTGCTCAGAGTAATGCGCATCGAGATAATCTTTACGGGCTTCAAATAGTTCGTTCTCGGTGTTGAGTAGATCAAGCAGAGTACGTTTACCTATTCGATATTGTTTTTCATAAGCGATAACGGTCTCCGAAGCTGAATCAACGTGATCAGATAAGAAGTTCTTTTGTTGCAGTGTTAGATCTAAGGCACTCCATGAAAGACGAAGGCCTTCCTCAACTTGGCGATAAGCACGATCTCTCAGGTCTTTCGCTTTGTTCAGTTGGTAAGCGGCGGCTTCAGAATTAGCGCTGTCTGTTCCACCGTTGTACAAGTTGTATCGCATTCTCAGCATTGCCAGTGTTTCTTGGCTCGAACCTTCATCGCCACCGGCATCATCACGCCATGATTGAGATGCTTCAATAGAGAATGTCGGGTAGTTAACACCTTTCGATTGTTTGTATTGGAAATGCGCTGAATCGACATCTGCAGCAGCGACTTTGATGACTGGGTGTTTGTCTAGAGCATCAACAAGGGCATCGGTTAATGATAAAGGAATCATAGAAATATCGGCTCTTGGGTAAACCAAGCCTAGTGGTTCTTGACCGACCACTCTTCGAAATTGGGTATGGGTATCGATTAGATTGTTCTGTGCGGCTAACAAGTTGCCGTGAGCTTTTGCGATCCTAGCTTCTACCTGCGATACATCAGCAGTTGAGCCTATGCCTGACACAGCGCGCTTTTTGATGTCTTTATAAATTTTCTTGTGGATAGCAAGGTTACTTTCCGAAAGGGCTAAAACTTCAGTGGCTTTTACTGCGTCTAAATAGATCTGGGTGACCTCTAGCGCTTTGTCCTCGGCATCCGCTAACAGTTGTAAGCGAACCGATTCTGCTTCTGCGGCGGTACGATCAATGTCGTTTAGAGTTGATGAACCATCCCATAACAGTTGAGTCAGGGAAATTGTAGCTTCCTTTCTTGTAAGGTCTGTATCTGGGCCGTTGTTCGGTGCAGGGTTTATTCCTTCGTAACCAATACCTGCATCAAGGTCGATACTCGGTCGGTAAGCACCACCAGCAGCGTCATTTCGTTTTTTGACGCTCACATACTCATTGAAGATGCTTTTAATCTCAGGATTGGTCGCCAAAGTGATAGCAACAGCTTGTTCCAAAGTTTGAGAGGCGACTGGGGCCGCTGCAATGAAGCAGCATACTATGGATAACTTAAACAATTTCAAAGTAGCTCTCCTTCTACTTTTATATGTTTCGACCAATCTCGTAGCAGTATTTTCTGCTTTATTGAGACACAGACTGTATTAAAGAAGCTTAGGACATCTGTAAAAAAATGCGAAGTTTGTTTGTTTTTTTTGATGGTAAGTCGCTATTGCTATTGACTAATTTAAAAATAGATATACGCATGCCTACCTTAGTGAGTTGATTATCAATAGTGTCGATACTAAATTTACTGTATGCGACAGCCATAACGCAGAGCTGGGAGTGAGCTAGTGTGTGGCTTGTTCTGGGTAGAGGAAGTGGGAACTTAGCTATGGGAAACTTCAACCTAAACATACTAGGCCTTGCTAGCGGTAGTGTTGTGCTCAACGCTCAAGGCCAAGTTAGACGTTTGTCTCCGGGCGAACAACCAGCTACCAGTGATGTAGTCATCAGTTTTGATACTAGTGAAACCAGTGTGCCAAGTGTTTCTGCACTATTTGTGGATAACCAGGGCCAACAAAATGGGCTAGATACTGATGATGCAATCGCTCAAGTACAACGTGCTATCGAAGAAGGATTTGATCCAACGGAATTAGGAGATGAGTTTGATACAGCGGCGGGTGAGCAAGGCTCAAGTTTAACCAACAGCGGTAGGATTGAACGTACCGGGGCTGAAACTCAAGCTGTGACAAACTTTGAAACTGACGGACTTGAGTCTCAAGGGTTGTCAGAAACTCAAAGTATTGCTCTTTTTGACATCATAGCTTTTGCGCTTGTGTCAGGAGAAGCCAACGTTGTTGAGTTTGAAAGCGACGAGCCTATTGAAACTGCAGGGACCTTAACCATTGAGGATCCAGATGTAACCTTTATCGCTAAGGGTGTGGAAGGGGATAATGGGCTAGGGAGTTTTGTCGTCAATGAGGATGGAACTTGGACCTTTGTAGCCAACAGTCCATTTGACGAGCTTGCCGACGGTGAGCAAATTCAAGATACAACCACGGTACAAACTTCTGATGGAGGCGAGCAAGTTATCACAGTTACCATCATTGGTACTGATGATGCGGCAGTAGCCACAGATGACACAGGCAGTGTGACTGAGAATGAAGATGTCGATGAATTAACCAACCAACTCGTCACCTCTGGACAAGTGACGATCACCGACGTAGACAGTGATACTCCAACCTTCTTACCTGACGGGGAGTTTAACCTTGAAGGTTCGACGAATGAATCACAACTAGGCGTGTTAACCATCGACCCTGATGGTGCTTGGACTTACGTCGTTAACAACGATGACGTTCAGTATTTAGACGACGATGAGTTCGTTACTGAGATTTATACCGTGACGGCAGATGATGGCACAGCAAGTGAAGTGATCGTCACCATTAACGGTGCGGATGACCCATCTGACATAATCGTAGGAGAGGGTGATTCGGATACAGGTGAAGTAACTGAGGATGTCGAGGTTGACCAAGAGAGCAATAACTTAACGACGTCAGGTACTTTAACCATTACCGATGTTGATGACAATGATACACCTGCCTTCAACCCAAACGGCATTTTTAACACCTCGGGTTCAACTAATGCGATACCGCTCGGGGCGCTGACTATTACGTCCAATGGTGAGTGGACCTACACTGTCGATAATGATGCCGTTCAATACCTTGATGATAACGAAATTGTTACTGAAATCTACACGGTGAGTGCAACAGACGGCACTACCAGTGAAGTGACCATCACCATTAACGGTGCCGATGATCCATCCGAAATTACCGTCGGAGAGGGTGACTCTGACATGGGTGAGGTGACGGAAGATGTGGATGTCGATGAGGAGTCGAACACGCTTGAAACAACAGGCTCGCTGACTATCAGTGACCTAGATACCAGTGATAATCCTGCCTTTAATTCATCTGGTGCGTTCAAACCTTACGGCTCAACTAATGCTATACCTCTCGGGAAGCTGACGATTACGTCCGATGGTGAGTGGACCTACACTGTAGACAATGATGCCGTTCAATATCTTGATGATAACGAAACTGTTACTGAGATCTACACGGTGAGTGCAACAGACGGCACCACCAGTGAGGTAACGATTATTATCAACGGTGCGGAAGACCCATCGGAAATTACGGTTGGTGGAGGTGACAGTGACACGGGTAGTGTTACGGAAGACGTGGATGTCGATGACGAGTCGAACACTCTTGAAACAACAGGCTCGCTGACTATCATTGACCTAGATACCAGTGATAATCCTGCCTTTAATCCATCTGGTGCGTTCAAACCTTCCGGTTCAACTAATTCGATACCTCTCGGGACACTGACCATTACGTCTGACGGTGAGTGGACCTACACCGTCGACAATGACGCTGTGCAGTATCTTGATGAAAACGAAACCGTTACCGAGGTTTACACTGTTACTGCCATTGACGGAACCACAAGTGAAGTGACCATTACCATCAATGGTGCGGATGACCCATCTGAAATCACCGTTGGTGAAGGCGATTCGGATACGGGAGAAGTGACCGAAGACTTGAATATCGACTTAGAGACAAACGAACTCATGACGTCGGGTACGCTCACTATTTCCGATGTTGACACAAGTGATATGCCTGCCTTTAAACCTAATGGTGTATTCACACCTGTAGGTTCAACTTATGCACTAGCATTGGGGATGTTAACTATCACCCCTGAGGGCGCATGGAGTTATGTTGTTGATAATGATGCCGTTCAATATCTCGGTGACGACGACACCGTTATTGAGAACTATGTGGTCACTGCAATTGATGGTGTTGAACATGTCATCGAGATAACGATCAATGGTGTCAATGATGCCCCTGAAGCAACAAGCTTTGTGGTGGTCAATGATGACGACGCCGTTATTCCTATTCTGTTCGACTCTGAAGATGGCGGCATGCCTGACTACATCTCAGATATAGAAGATGATCACAATGAGATACCTCTAAATGTTCGTATTGATACCTTGCCAACCAGTGGCACGCTTCTTTATACAGATGAAAATGGAAACACGAAGGAAATAGTACAGTCCGATGTGGATAGTGGTGTGCTGTTTGTTCCAAACAATATTAGCTTCGTTGCCGGGCCTGGAGAGCTGTTTGAAATGGGCTTCAGTGGCGATCCTGAGGACATGCCTGACCTTGTAGATGGCTTCTATAACTGGGGAGTGGCGGTATCTCCAACAGAAAGACTGATCACCTTAGCCAACGGCAATACCATTACATTAACTATCGAAGATAATAATGATAAGCCACTTAAGCAGTATCAAGGTGAGCAGCCTCATGTTGGTTACGGGATTGGTGATACTGATGGTAGAGGTATGAACAAACAGGAGACGTTGATACTTGATTTTACGGATAACCCATTAGATGTTATTGATTTTGGTTTAGATGGCTTGGGCGGTTCGTTTAACACCAATAGTAATGTTTATGTTGAAGTGCTTTATACCTTCGCTGATGGTTCTACTCACACAGAGCAGTATCAAAAAGATCCGGGTGACACTGGTAATAGCCAACTCCTTTATGAATTTAGTTATTCCTCACCAAATAACCCAATAGTTGGAATGGAGCTTTCATCAACGGGAGGAAGCTGGGAGTTACGTTATGTCCAAGGCAACGAGGCGGTAACCGATGATCCTCAGTTTGATTATGTCGCAGTAGATTCAAGTGGCGCCGAAAGTACGGTCGAAACGGTGACAATTGATACTGAAGAACCACAGCTATACAACGTGATCAGTGCTGCCAGTAACGAACCGCTGTTTGCTGCTGCTGGCAATGATTTATTGATTGGTGATAGTGAGGACAATATCTTTACTTGGTTAGACTCCGCGCTCGACAACGGAACAGACATCATTAAAGATTTCGAGCTTTATACTAACGGCTCTGGTGATTTAATAGACCTCAATGATCTCATTGAAGACCCACAAGACGAAACTAAAATGGCAGAATTGCTAGATATGATTGAAGTCTCGGTTGATGGTGAAGACATTGCTTTGTCTATTCCAATCAATGGTGGAGGCGACGTTCAAACGATCGTCGTAGAAGGGATTGCTACGGAAATGGGCGCTTCGGTTGATCTTGGTAGTGATCTCGCGATATTGGGAGAACTTATCAAAAACGATGCAGCTTAGTCGGTATCGTGAAGTGTTCTATGACTTAACGTAATGAAAGCCCTCGGTTTCGGGGGCTTTTTTGTACCCAGTAGTAGCCGAAGAAAAGTTGTCTGAATCATAGGTAAAAAAAAGCCCAAACCAACACGGTTTGGGCGGATACAAGTATAGGAGTTAATAAGGAAAATGCAGTAATTAAGAAAGCAGGGGAGAGACAAGTTTGACGGCCTGTTAAACTTCTAAATACTCTGTTTTCTACTTAATTTATGACCCGACATTTCTATTTCAGTTCCCAGAAAATTCATTAATTTTTCCTTTTTTTGTAAACATGCATCGATTCAATCGGTTAGTGAATAAAGTAATTAACTGGTACGACCAATTTGTGAAAATGTGATGTTGCTTGCTTGTTAAATAAATGTACTAAGCGTATATTTCAAACAGTTGTTTAATACGAGTGATTGAAATGGCACCAAGAAGTACAACCAAAGACAAAATCTTAGATGTGGCTGAAGGCTTATTTGCTGAGCACGGTTTTAATGACACCTCTTTACGCACTATTACGGGTAAAGCCAATGTCAATCTTGCTTCAGTGAACTACCACTTTGGCGATAAGAAGACTCTGGTTCGTGCCGTGTTAAATCGATACTTAGAAGCATTTATGCCTGCACTGCAAGACGCTTTAGTGAACTTAAACTTGAACGAAACGTATTCTATGAGTGACGTGTTTGAGTCTTTAAGACAGCCGCTAAGAGCTCTGAATGATGTAAGGCCAAATGGTACGAGCCGATTTATGTTACTCATCGGCCGAGGTTATACGGATGTGCAAGGTCACTTGCGTTGGTTCATTACAACTCGCTACAGCGAAGTACTGACACTGTTTACCAGCTCAGTAATGAAAGCCAACCCGAACCTCACTCAAGAACAGTTATTTTGGCGATTGCACTTCACCCTAGGGACTTGTGTATTCACCATGGCATCTAGCCAAGCTCTAATAGAAATTGCAGAGAATGACTATGACAGAAAGATAGATGCGAAGGCAGTGGTCGATATTCTTATTCCATTTTTGGCCGCTGGCATGTCAGCAAAAGAATAAAACAATAAAAAGCAAAATATTCACAAACAATATAGTGAACAAAAGGATCTGAACTATGAGCTCTCTAAGACAAAAATGGGTAAGTGACCCAGCTTTTAAACTCTTTAAAAAAGTACTACCACCACTATCTAGCACCGAGAAAGAAGCGATGGAAGCGGGTAGCGTGTGGTGGGACGGAGAGCTGTTTTCTGGTAAACCAGATTTCACTAAGCTTCACCAGTACCCAAAACCTCAGCTGACAGCAGAAGAGCAATCGTTCATGGATAATGAACTTGAAACTTTGCTCGCTATGCTTGATGACCACAAAATTGTAAAAGAAGACCGAGACCTCCCAGAGGAAGTTTGGAACTTCTTACGCAAAGAGCGTTTCTTCTCGCTAATTATCGCGAAAGGGTACGGTGGTCGTGAATTTTCGGCGCACGCCAACTCTACAATCGTAACTAAGATTGCAACGCGTAGTATCAGTACTGCGGTTTCGGTAATGGTTCCAAACTCTCTTGGCCCTGGTGAGCTACTGTCTCACTACGGTACTCAAGATCAAAAAGACTACTGGCTACCACGTCTTGCTGACGGTACAGATATCCCATGTTTCGCACTAACAGGCCCTGAAGCGGGTTCTGATGCGGGTGGTATCCCTGATGTCGGCACTGTGTGTATGGGCATGCACGAAGGTAAAGAGACACTAGGCATCAAGCTTAACTGGAACAAGCGTTACATTACGTTAGCACCAGTGGCGACGGTACTTGGTCTGGCTTTCAAATTGCACGATCCAGAAAAGCTACTGGGTGACAAAGAAGACATTGGTATCACTTGTGCGCTTATCCCAGCTGACCACGAAGGTGTTGTGATCGGTGAGCGTCATGATCCACTTGGTCTTGCGTTTATGAATGGTCCAACACGCGGTCACGATGTATTTATTCCTATGGAATGGTTAATCGGTGGCGCAGATTACGCAGGTAAAGGCTGGCGTATGTTGGTGGAATGTCTGTCTGCAGGTCGTGGTATCTCCTTACCCGCACTTGGCACGGCGATGGGCCACCTAACAGCGAAAACGACTGGCGCATACGCTTATGTTCGTAAGCAGTTCGGTATGTCGATTGGTAAATTTGAAGGTGTTGCAGAGAGCCTAGGCCGTATTGGTGGCTTAACGTATCTATTAGAAGCGACTCGTACACTGACAACCACTTCACTGGATATGAAAGAGAAGCCGGGTATCGTAACGGCAATCGCGAAGTATCACATGACTGAGATGGCTCGTACTATTCTGAATGACTCAATGGATATCCATTCAGGTCGTGCAATTCAAGATGGCCCAATGAACTATTTGGCTGCGCCTTACCTAGGTATTCCAGTTGCTATCACAGTAGAAGGTGCGAACATCCTAACTCGTAACCTGATGATCTTCGGTCAAGGTGCGACACGTTGTCACCCATACGTATTGAGCGAAATGGAAGCGGCAGCGAATCCAGACGAGAAGCAAGGTGCAAAAGACTTTGATAGCTTGTTGTTCAAGCACATCTCACACGCAACTAAAAACACGTTTGGCGCATTTGGTGCAGCACTGACTGGCTCTAAGTTCATTAAAGCCGACATGAGCGGCCCAACTAAACCTTACTACCAAGACCTGACTCGTTTAAGCCGTGCGCTTGCTGTCAGTGCGGATTTCGCAATGCTGACGCTAGGTGGTGAACTGAAACGTAAAGAGCTTATCTCTGCGCGTTTGGGTGATGGTCTAAGTTACCTATACATGGCTTCTGCTGCACTTAAGAAGTATGAAGACGAAGGTCGCCAACAAGCTGACCTAGACTACGTACACTACGCGGTTCAACACTGTTTCCACAATGCGGCTAAGTCACTACAAGAAGCGTACCGTAACTTCCCGAACAAGATGGTTGGGAAAGTGCTAAAAGGCCTAGTATTCCCTGTAGGTAACCACTTCGAAAAACCAAGTGATAACCTAACAGTTCAACTAGCAGAAAGCTTGATGACTCCGGGAGCACACCGTGAACGTCTGACTCACCTTTGCTACATCGGCAAGGAAGAGGATGATAGTGTTGGCCTTATGGAGAACGCTTTCAATGCGATGTACAGTATTAAGCCTCTGGAGCGTAAGATCTTCCAAGCAGTGAAAGAAGGCAAAGTGGCTCGTAAAGGCTTGCTGGCAGATAAACTGGCACAAGCACTTGCTGCTGATGTACTGACGCAAGAAGAAGTCGACCAAATTGTTGCAGCTGATAAACTTCGTTATACAGCGATTCAAGTTGACCACTTCAGTCATGACTTTAGTGAAACTTTGACGCGAAAAGAGTTAAAACCTAAGCTAAATAGCGTTGCTTAAATAAAGAAACGATAAAAGGCACCTAATAAGGTGCCTTTTTTTGTTTTTGTCGTCGAAGTCTCAATAGAAGCGTTAACAAATGGCGACTTAGTCAGCAAATATTAGTTGAGTGCTCCAACCACTTGCATTTTCACCACATTTTTACAGAAATTAGATGCCATTTGCGCACGAAACTCTTATCCTTAACCTGATTTTTTAAGGAAGTTGAATATGATCATCAAACCTCGAATTCGCGGATTCATCTGTACTACAACACATCCAGTCGGTTGTGAAGCTAATGTAAAAGAACAAATTGCTTACACAAAAGCTCAAGGCCCAATCGCAAACGCACCTAAACGTGTACTAGTTGTTGGCTCTTCAAGTGGCTACGGCTTGTCTTCACGTATTGCGGCAGCATTTGGTGGCGGCGCTTCTACTATCGGTGTTTTCTTCGAGAAAGCCGGTACTGAGAAAAAAACTGGCACAGCTGGTTTCTACAACTCAGCAGCGTTCGACAAGCTAGCTAAAGAAGAAGGCCTGTATTCAAAAAGCCTTAACGGCGATGCTTTCTCTAACGAAGCAAAACAGAAAACAATTGACCTGATCAAAGAAGACCTAGGTCAGATCGATATGGTTGTGTACTCACTGGCGTCTCCAGTGCGTAAAATGCCAGAGACTGGCGAAGTAATTCGTTCAGCTCTTAAGCCTATCGGCGAAACGTACACATCTACAGCGGTAGATACAAACAAAGATGCGATCATCGAAGCAAGCGTTGAGCCTGCTACTGAAGAAGAGATCAAAGACACTGTTACTGTAATGGGCGGTGAAGATTGGGAACTTTGGATCAACGCACTTTCTGAAGCGGGTGTTCTGGCTGACGGTTGTAAGACTGTTGCTTACAGCTACATCGGTACTGAGCTAACGTGGCCAATCTACTGGGATGGCGCGCTAGGTAAAGCTAAGATGGATCTAGATCGTGCAGCATCAGCGCTAAACGAAAAACTAGGCCAAACTGGCGGTACTGCAAACGTTGCTGTTCTTAAGTCTGTTGTGACTCAAGCAAGTTCTGCAATCCCTGTTATGCCTCTTTACATCGCTATGGTGTTCAAGAAGATGCGTGAAGAAGGTATTCACGAAGGTTGTATGGAACAGATCTTCCGTATGTTCAGCCAACGTCTATACAAAGAAGATGGTAGCGCAGCAGAAGTTGACGAAGTGAACCGTCTACGTCTAGACGACCTAGAACTTCGTGACGACATTCAAGAGCATTGTCGTAACCTATGGCCTCAAATCACAACTGAAAACCTGAAAGAACTGACTGACTACGTAGAGTACAAAGAAGAGTTCTTGAAGCTGTTCGGTTTCGGTGTTGAAGGCGTTGATTACGAAGCTGACGTTAACCCAGCTGTTGAATTTGATGTAGCTGACATCTAATTCAAACAATCGAATCAAAACGAAATAGGCGCTCACTGAGCGCCTATTTTTTTATCTTAAAAGTAGATATGGAAAAGTAAAAACAGATACGGGATTCGAGTGGCGAGATACGAAGAGATTTAAGAGCAGGTGCGGGATACGAGTCGCGAGATGCGAAGAGATTTAAGAGCGGATGCGGGACTTGAGTGGCGGGATGCGAAAAGGTTTAAGAGCAGATATGGGATTCGAAGAGCTCTAAGAACAAGTGAGAGAAAAGAAGTCATAAAAAATGCACTAATCCAAAGATGAATGAGTGCATTTAAAATATCTAATCTAAAGCGCGATAACGCTGAATAAGCTAGCTAATTATGATGATGAAAGTACCTGCTAAGGTCATCAATATATTGGCAATCGCGTACGTGCCCGCGTAACCCAGAGCTGGGATAGTTGAGCGAGCGTGGTCATTTACGATGTCCATCGCCGGGGCACAGGTTCGCGCGCCAATGATGGCACCAAATAGCAGAGCACGGTTCATCTTCAATATGTAAGCACCGACTAAGTAAGCGAAGAATACCGGCAGAACACTCACTACTAGAGCAATACCTATGACCTGAGGGCCTACTTGCGTTAAGTGTTCAAACATCTTACCACCGGCGCTCAAGCCGATACCGACCATAAAGAACATTAAACCGAGGTCTTTGACCATGTTCAATGCCCCCTGAGGCACATAACCGAAAGTAGGGTGGTTCGCTCTTAAGAAGCCAAGCATGATGCCTGATAGAAGCAGCCCGACTGCATTACCCAGGCCAAATGACACCTGACCAAAGGTCATGGTGATCAAACCAAACAAAATGCCCAGAATGAAGAAGCTACAGAAGGCCATCAAATCCGCCATTTGGCTATGGATCGAGATGAAACCAATTTTCTCAGCTAGACCGTGAACACGACTCTTTTCACCACTGACCTGCAGTACATCACCTTTAGAAAGCACGATGTTTAAGTCCATCGGCATTTCAATTTGAGCACGTACTACACGGTTAAGGAAACAACCGTATTCAGACAGATTTAAGTCTGACAGGCGCTTACCTGCGATGCTGTCACTTTTAACGACAATCTCTTCTTCCACGATACGTAGATCGAGGAGGTTACGGTCGAAAACCTCTTTACCATTACGGAAGCTTGGGTCGAGACGCGCGTGGCTATCAGGGAAACCAACCAATGCGATTTCATCGCCTTCTTGCAGGATTGCATCACCATCAGGGTGGGCAAGAATACCGTTACGACGAATACGCTCGATGTAACAGCCTGTTTGGCGATAAATACCCAGTTCACGCAGGTTCTTACCGTCAGTCCAAGAGATAAGCTCTTGTCCTACTCGGTAAGCTCGTATGATTGGAAGGTAAACCTTACGTTGCCCGGAAGCACCTAAGCCACGCTCTTGGGCGATTTGCTCAGCTGAATCGTGTAGGTTAACTTTCTGAAGCTTTGGAATAAGGCGAGCAAACATAATCATGCTGATTAAGCCAACTAAGTAAGCCATCGCATAACCAACTGATAGGTTTTCGATGATCAGGCCTATATCCATGTTTCTTGGTAATTCTGCAAGCCCAGAATTCAGAGCATCTTGAGCACCTACTAATATCGGCGTTGCTGTTAAGGCTCCCGCCATCATGCCTGCGGATAAACCAAAGCCCAGTCCGAGGTAATGGCTGCTGAAATACGTTAAAGCAATTGCGGTAGAGAGCACCACAAGGCTCAAAATGAGATAGTGCTTACCGTCTCTAAAGAAGATACCAAAGAAGTTTGGTCCTGCTTCAATACCCACACAGTAGATGAAAAGCATGAAGCCAATCGTGAGCGCATCAGCGTTAAACGAAAAACCAAGATGTCCCATGATAAGGGAAGTAATCAGAACACCGATTGAATTGCCAAGTTGGAGGCTACCGAAACGAATTTTACCAATGGCTAATCCAATCGATAAAACAACAAAGATGAGGAGAATGGGGTTTTGTTCTAACAGAAAAACAACGTCGATATTCACAGTGGTCGCTCAATAATTGGCGTGAAACACAGGGTAAGTTTGAGAGGTGAATTGTATCTAAATATAAATAAAATATAAGCGATATTTTGCTATTTTACTTGATTTTGACTTTATTATTATTCCGTACGAAAACTGGTCATAAAAAAAGCCCGCTACAGTGAGCGGGCTTGATATAAATCGTACAGTCTAACGCTTAAATTGGTTAGCTGTTTTAGGCTTTAGCCTTGGATCTCGTAAGAGAAATCTTAGCTTAGTCGAAAAGACCTAGGTTTTCTTTTGCGTATGCTTCAAATTCTGTGCAGCCGCCGATGTGGTCTTGATCGATGAAGATTTGTGGCACTGTATCTACTGGTTTACCAACAGTCTTCTCTAGGTCAGCTTTGCTGATGCCTTCAGCGTGGATGTCAACGTAACGGTAGTTGAAGTCATCGCGTTTAGCTTTAAGAGTTTCAGCATGCTCTTTTGCACGAACACAGAATGGGCAAGCAGGGCGACCAAAAATAACTACAAACATTTAATTTCTCCTAAATACGGGATGAGGCTCGTTAACTCTATTATGTTAACTATTCTTTAGTGAATGCCACTCAAAATTTCTTAAAACCAACTATGCCTCAATGCTATGGGGAAATAAAGATGGAATTGCCTCTTAATACGATAGCTTTTACCTATCAGCGCAAATATTCACCATAAATAGAAAGGGGCTCGCAAACTGCCCGTCACCATCGTTGAGTACCCACAAATTGAGAGTGTGAATTACCCCTAAAAATACGACTTTAATCCATCTTTAATGCCACAAGTTGCACCTCGTCAAAAAAAGCGCCTACAGAACGAGGCATCTTAATAGTGATGCACGATACAAAGGCTAAATTCCAATAACCAAGAGTTCGCAGTTTTGTTTGGTCATAGGCGCAGGAGGCACCATGTTTCAATTTATGACACCTACAAAGATCATCTTTGGTGATGGAGCACTTCAGGCTTCATTGTCCCTCTTTAATCAATACGGCTACAGCGTGTTATTGGTTACTGGCAACACTTTAGAACGCACTTCACTGGTCACCGATTACCTAGATGCGCAAAACATGCGTTATCAACACATTGCCGTTTCCGGTGAACCCAATATCAAAATGGTCGAAGAAGCTGCCACGTCTGCTCGGCGATTTAAACCCGATATGGTGGTGGCAATGGGTGGCGGCAGTGCAATTGATATGGGAAAAGCGTTAGCTGCTGTTTTACCAAATCAAGGTAATTTATACGACTATGTTGAAGTGGTTGGGCGTAATGTACCACTCAAGGCTAAACCACTGCCGTTCATTGCGATTCCTACAACGGCGAGTACGGGCGCTGAGGTAACTAAAAATGCGGTGCTTAAGTCTGGACAAGATCAAGTCAAGATAAGCCTTAGAAGTCCAGACATGCTAGCTGACGTCGCGATTGTCGACCCGACCTTAACGTACGGCACCAACTTGTATTTATCAGGACGTGGAGCCATGGATGCCTTTACGCATCTAATGGAAGCTTATGTGTGTGGTGAGCCTAATTCGCTCACCGATATGATCTGTGAGGAAGGGTTACGTAAGTTAAGTGGCTCTGTGGTTAAAGCGTGCGTTTATGATGAGCCACAAGCTCGTTCTGATCTTGCCTTTGCTTCTATGCTCGGTGGAATGGCAATTACCAATGCTAAGCTTGGTGCCGCGCATGGATTGGCCTCTGCGTTAGGTGGCAAGATATCCGCACCACACAGTGTTATAACAGCGCGCTTAGCGCCATTTGTGATGATGGAAAACATCGCTGTTGCGAGAGAACAGCAGAGAGGTGACATACTGGCTCGTTATCAACGAATTGCTCAGATTGTTACGGGAAGTTCTGAGGCGAAAGAGGAAGACGCGATTGCTTGGTTATCTGAAGTGTTGGACACGCTAAAGCTTCCAAGCTTACTGGAGTTTGGTGTCTGTGAAGCTCAGTTTGATGAGGTGTCTAGTGACGCGCTTAAGTCTGTTGCAATAAAAGGAAATCCTTTACCGTTGAATCAACAGAGGCTTGTACATATTCTTCAGCAGGTTTGTGAGGAGTGTGACTGTGGAGGTGAATACCATGAGACAGCCTCGATGAATCAAGGTGCTCAACGTGCCCCAGAACAGGTTACGGAGTCGAGTTTTACCATTATCAACTCTTATGCGTCTGAAAATAATGTAGTAGAGAAAGGTAATAGCTGGACGATCTAATAGCAGAAAGCAGAAAGCACACATAACGAGAAAGCTAAGCTAACTCGGGACAAATAAAAACGGAGCACTAGGCTCCGTTTCTTAATTTCGCTTGTTCTCTGGTCATCTGTTTTTAGTTCATGACTAAGCAGATTAGAACTGAGAGTACTTCTCGTAACGCGAATCACGAAGTGACTCTTTCACACGCTTTAGGTTCTCTCTGAAACCAGAACCACGACGAAGTGTAAAGCCTGTCGCTAAGACGTCGATAACCGTCATCTGAACAACGCGGCTTGCCATTGGCATGTAAACGTCAGTGTCTTCTGGAACATCCAGCGAAATAGACAGCGAGCTTGCTTTGTCTAGCGGTGAATCTTTTGCTGTGATAGCAATGACGGTCGCACCGTTTTCACGAGCAAGGTTCGCAATCTCAACTTGGCTTTTGGTACGGCCAGTGTGAGAGATAAGAACAATAACATCGTTATCACTGCAGTTAATGCAGCTCATTCGTTGCATCACAATGTCTTCAAAACACGTGATTGGGATATTAAAACGAATAAACTTGTTTTGAGCGTCTTTCGCTACGGCAGAAGAGGCACCCAATCCAAAAAACGAAATGCGTTTTGCTTGAGTCAGCAAGTCAACCGCTCGGTTTACTTGCATCGCGTCTAGGCTGTTTTTAGCAACATCCAGACAAGCCATAGTCGATTCGAAAATCTTATGTGTGTAAGCATCAGGGCCATCGTCTTCTTCAACATTACGGTTCACGTAAGGTGTACCGTTCGCCAAGCTTTGAGCTAGGTGAAGTTTAAAGTCAGGAAAGCCTTTAGTGTCTAAACGACGACAGAAACGGTTAACTGTAGGCTCACTTACGTCAGCCATTTTAGCTAAGGTAGCAATGCTAGAATGAATTGCAGTTTGAGGGGAAGCCATAATTACTTCGGCTACTTTACGCTCAGACTTGCTGAAATTTTCCAGGTTTTTTTGTATTTTTTCTAATGTATTCATAGTGTTCACGAGGGTATAGAGAACAACTTGCTAGTTAATATCGTTTACCAGGGGGTATGGCTGAAGCAAATATCAGTAAAACAGACCCTAAAACAATGAGAGGTTTGTAATTACTGCTGCGTCAAATAGATATCAAGCTAACTAGCACCATAGAGTCAGTATAAACCCAACATACTATTAACTAATACAAAAACAGGGCATGAATGCTTAAGAATATGACAAACCTCAACAAAATTTTAGAAAACTACAGAATTGGAAGAGGGTTTGAGCAAAAAGAATGCAAATTGAGTATGAACTGACAGCTTAGTTACATCAAAAAGAAATAAATTTTCAAATTGATGCAACTAAAATTGAATGACTATGCGTTGATTTGCGTAACCAGTTTGTTGATTTTGCCCATCAGGTTTGGCGCTAGCTTAGCGATTTCGCGCTGTTCCTCAAGCACTGAGGTTAGAATCTCATTGCCCGTAAGCGGGTTCGCCAATACAACGCGGAAAACAATAATCGGTTGATGTGACCAAGCCTCGGGATTCAAGCGAGTTCTGGAGACAAAAGATTTACCGGTTTCACGCTGTTTCTTCTGAATAAATTTCGTGAGTTCATTGAGTAACTCATTCAGTTCAACACGTTGCTGAGCGCCAGCTTTTAACAAGGCGGCTTTTACTGATTCAGGAAGGTAGCGATACGTCAGTAGGCACAGCTCTGGCTCGGACACTAATTCAAAATCACTTTGTTCTTTAATCAGGTCAGCGAAGTAACGTGCTTTGTTGATGCTTTGGTCGATCAGCAGCTCATAGCCAGGGCGGCTGATGATATGCATCGAAGCATAAACGAGCATCGCCATACCAGAACGAGAGCCTTCTAAAGTGTGGCTACCTAGGTCTTTCGAACCCTTACGCAATATGTATTGAGCGTGATGTTCAATCGCTGTCATCGCGTCTGGCTTCTTAAACAAAACCATACCCGCACCCATAGGGATGTAGAGCTGTTTATGTGCATCTATCGTGACAGAGTCCGCTAACTCAATACCATCAAGTAAATGGCGGTGATTATTCGACATTAGCGTTGCGCCGCCCCAAGCTGCATCCACGTGGAAGTGGCAGTCAGATTCGGCACACACCTCTGCAATTTCTCTTAGAGGGTCGATATTGCCTGTTTCGGTCGTGCCCGCTACGCCAATGACGGCGAAAGGCTTAATTTTGTTTTGCTTAAGCTGAGCGATCTTGAGTCTCAGGTCGTCAGTGCAAATACGGTTATTGTTATCCGTTTTTACTGAAACAAGACCTTCTTGACCAATACCGAGTACATCGGCCGCTTTTTTCAAAGAGTAGTGACCACGTTCAGAAACCAAGATAGCGAGGCCTTCGTAGTCGTAGTGTTTCATGGCTTTGAATAAGCCTTCTTTCTCTACACCTTTGAACGAACCTTGCGCTTTTAGTGCATTATTACGAGCAACCCAAAGCGCAGTAATGTTCGCGATGGTACCGCCAGAACAAAACGCACCTAAAGAGTGGTTGGCACTGTGCATCCAACGAGAATAAAACTGGTCGTTGTCTTGGTAGATCAAACGGTGCAACATCCCCAAAACTTGGCGTTCAAGAGGGGTGAAAGCTTTTGAAGTCTCGATTTTTACTAGATTCTGATTGAGCGCAATCATGATTTTTGACAGCGGCATCAGGAAATAGGGTAGCGCAGACGTCATGTGACCAATAAAACTTGGCGACGACGTATGTACAGAATGAGATACAAGAGAATCGAGGAGATGCTCGGTATGTTCTGAAACAAACTCAGGCTGCTCTGGGATATGAGCATTCGAAAAATCTTTCTCAATCTCACGCAATGGCTTTTCTTCAGCCACAATGTGTTCACGTAAGAATTGATTCAGGTTTCGTGAAAGTTTGTCTTCGATTTGAGTGAGTGTTGAGTCTGGGCCTTCTGGTACTGTAAAGATACGTAGAAGACTGTCGAAGCTAACATCTGCTGTTTTTTGTTCCGTAACCATAGCAAGCGAGTTATTTTTCTTATATTGACGCGAGCGGGACAATTTAAACGAAAACGGGAACAATGTCCCGTCTTAATTATGAAATCCAACTTCCCACAAAAGCATAGTAAATCAAGGGTTATTTACACTTGATCGCTTCAAGTTTAGCAATCGACTGGTTGTAACGCTGCAGTGCAGTGTCGATTTGCTTAGGGTGGCTAAGCAGCTCAGCAAACGCTGAACGTAGCTCGTAGTTTTGTGCGTGAGGTGTTGATTGACGGTCGTCGAACGTCTGTTTCGCAATTTTCCCAAGCTCATCATCGCGGGTTGATAGCGTCTTAATATCGTGCTGTTCTAGTTGTAACCAACCTTCAACAGACTGAGCTGTCGCAACTTTGCTTGGATCATTCACTAAGTAGTAGTTTACCGCCGCGCGGTTGAGTTCAAAGTGGTGTTTACGGCCTTCTAGGAACCACTCACTGACTTCTTCGAGCTCTGGATATTGCTCAGAGGTTAACGCAGCAAGATCAGCATACCAATTCAAAGAAGCGTCGATGTACGCATCGTATTTTGTTGCTTGGCACTGGTTTGTTTCAGACATTGAATCTGCTGCAAAAGAGAAAGTAGAAGTTGAAGCTAGCAGTAATGCGACGCAAAGGCGTTTCATAGTGGTTCCTTTTGTAAGTTTATTCTTTTTAGGACTTTGTCGTTACAGAGTACCGTGATCATTATTTGTTGAGCAATGACACTTAGTGTCTTTTTATTTCGGTAACTGTATCGGTATCTTGGGCTTTGGTATTCAGAGATGCATTCTAATCTAAAACAATCGCTATTCCTGCGATCTAGTTAGCAAGAGATACAAAGAACAACATCATAATAGGGACGAGAAGACTCAATATAAACCCGCTGACGATGGCGATAGGGACACATCGAACTCCGCCTGTTGTTTGAATCACAGGCAAAGTGAAGTCCATCGCGGTGGCACCTGCATAACCAATAGAAGTACACGGATAACTGCGAATCAGCACAGGGATCAGTACTAGGGCTACCAACTCTCTCAGCAGTTCGAGCATGAACGAAGCACCACCATAAACAGGGCCAAAAGCGTCACCCATTAGAATGCCAGCGAGAGAATACCAACCGAATCCAGATGACATTGCTAAGGCTTTGAAGAGGGGAATATCAAGTAAGTAAGCGGCAATCACACCACCAATCATTGAGGTCACAATAATCGTAAGGGCGATCACCATACCGTGTTTGTTCAGTAAGATTTGTCTAAGGGTTAATCCGCTATTACGCAGTTGAATGCCAATAAAGAACAGAAGAACGAATAGAATCCATTCGCTTGCCGTATCGACCCAATCGAGCCCGATTGGGAGAACCAAGCCTGCAATGAGGCCAGAACCGACCACCAGAATCAACTTTGCCGATTCCATCGCCATTGAAGACAGGGGGAGCTTTTTCTGGCTGCTGTCAGTTTTAAGCGGCAGTAATTTATCGATTGCTGGCAGCGCCATTAGGTTGCATACGCTTAAACAGACAAAGAAAGTGACAGTATAAAGAAGGATTGTCTGTAGATTGCTGCCTAAGTTATCGAGCGCGGCTAGGCTCAGCCCCATAAGCGAGAGGATTACGTAGATCAGCCTAGACGTCGAGCGGTTAATGAACTCTAACGTCTGGGTGTTTGATATAGAAAAAAGATACCCCACGACGAGTGGCGCAAATATAAAGATCATCCCTGTAAACATGCTTTCCCTTTTACATTCACTTACTATTACAACTACTTAGCAATTTTACGGTGACTTAGAATCCGCTAGCGTTGATAACGTCGCTTAGCTTTGCATTAAAATCATTTTTACTCAAGTTGCTTAATTTATAAAGAACTTCGGCACCCGTAACATTAAGCTCCACTTCATGCTCATCGATGTTTTCATCCTTGTTTCTAAACATCAAAAGGTGATTGGCAATTCGTGCAATATCAAGGTAAGACACTTCGCGCTCTTCTTGCTGATTGATGGTGTTACTACACACATCAATGAAGTCACTGTCGAATCCCCAACGTCTAAGAACCAGCTTACTGGTTGCAGAGCATTGGCCTTGGAATATTTGCAGAGCGATGTCGTGGTCTAGGTAGTTGCCATTTTCAAGGTAGAGGTGGTACTCACTCACTAAGCAGAACAAACCAATATCGGCTAATAGCCCGACGAGTAGAGATTTCTCATGCTCTAGGTAGCGATATTCGATAGGGGACAGTTCTTTGAAGCTATTGGTAACCAGTACCATCGTCGCGCCAAGTTCTTTTGAAATAGAAGCGCTTTGAACCAAAACTTGGTTACATTCGTGGTTTAGATTCACAGAATGCTTAAGTTGTTCGATAGCTTGGGCAGTAACGATGTCTCTTACTCTTAATATCCCTAAGCGAGATACCGCCGTCATAATGTCGACACAGGTGATATTTCGTCTGTTGAATACCACAGAGTTAGCGACGCGAATCACGATAGCGGTTAGGCCCGGGTCTTCGAGTAAGCACTCAGCAACTTCGGCAATGCCGGTCGTTTCTTGGGTACATAATTTTTGAATTTTTAAGACGACTTCAGGGATAGGAGGAAGGGTTATTTTTCCCGCTGAGATAGAATGGCCAACAAGTTGGGCAAACTCTGATTCTAGACCCTTTAAGAGAAGAGCCTTATTTTGTGGTAGCCAGAAAAACGATAAATGATTCATATAAAAAGTAAAAAATGTATGTGGACCTATTTTACAAGCCGTGATGCTGTGAGGCAATACTCATCGGGCCTCATAACCCTAGAAAACTTGAACCGATGTATCAGCGATCGTCAAAAACCATTCATATTTTGATGTTTTACTGTGATGTCAATCATGAAAAACCAGAATACTCAATTGATTGATGTGAACTAAGTCCAGACTTATTTTTCTTTTCGAAGTATCATTTATTTAAAGGTGAAAAACGAAATCATAATATTCACCTAAACAATAAAAAATAGATTTAACATTTTTCGCATAAAAAAGCTGCTTGTCTGGTGATCAACCTAATCGGGGTAATTTGATTAAGGATCAACGGATATGACCGAGACAGCATTTATTAATTACGTGAATCAATTTGGTGAGCATCAAAAACGTTCTATGTTTGGAGGTATTGGCCTCTTTCAAAATGACGCTATGTTCGCTTTGTTGAGTGAAGGTTGTTTATTCATTAGAGGTGGAAAGTCATTAGATAAGAAACTGACGGATCTTGATTGTGAAAAGTATCGTCATGTAAAAAAACAGACAACAGCAACCGTAAATTACTATGACATTACTGATCTGTTTACATGCGAACACCCTGAATTGGATAGTATTATTCGTACTTCGATCGATAATTCAATTCAACAACGTAGCTTCAAAAAATCATCAGCTAGCCGTAGATTGAGAGATCTTCCAAACATGCAACTCACATTAGAGCGCATGGTGAAAAAAGCGGGTGTTGATGATGTTTCAATGTTTATGCAGTTAGGCGCTCCTGAAGTATTTAACAAGGTTCGCGAAGCGTACGGCAATGATGTTGACCTAAAATTACTTTGGAAATTTGCGGGCGCAATTGATGGTATCCACTGGAAACTATTGCAAGAACCACGCAAGCAGCAATTATTGAAGAGCTGCCACTAAAGAAGTCGTCCCTCTATGCTTAAGATTACTGTTAATAAATAAAAACCGAGGAATGTCCTCGGTTTTTTTGTTTTTCTTAGTCGCATTTCTTAAAAGATTAAGTATTAAAAGACTAAGTGCTCATTGGGAGCTGTTTCGCTAAGTATTAGTACTTGAAACGAGCAGTGAACATAAGTTGATCACCGTAGAAGTCATTGATACGAGCTTCAGCACCTAGAGAGAATAGCTCTGTAGAGTGGAAACGAGCGTAAACAGAACCTGTCCAATCATCGTTGTCATCGATTGAAACGTAACCACCTTTACCACCCACTTCTAGTTGTGGACCAAGCCATTGGCGAACACCAACGTTGATTTCCATACCGATATCAGTAGAGCTTGAGTTTTCAGGCTGAACGATACGCGCTAGCATTTCACCAGTTAGGTCAGCCCAGTTGTTTAATGGAGCGTGGAAACCAAGACCTACAGCTGAGTCGTAATCGCCTTCAAATTCTGAATCGATACGTGCTATAGCGTGAGCATTCGGGTGAATTGACTTACTGAACGCGCCACCAAATGTTACTGGGCTAGCACCGATACGTGCTTCAAAGTAATCGTAGTTAAAGTTACTCATTACTTGTGGTTGTTCATCAACAGCTAGTGCTGGGCTAGAAGCCAATAGCATAGCGGTAGTAAGTAGAATTTTGCGCATAACGACCGTAAACCTTTAATTAGTGTTAATTCCTTTGGTTTGAGAAAAATCAGGCAAACCATAAACATTGAGACAGTTTAATCTAACTCACGGAAAAGTAATCCATAAAAATGCGAATCATTTGTCAATTAGCCAAAAAATGAACAAATTATGTATCACTCTGTAACTGAGATCTCATGTTTTCGGGCGATTCAGCTGAAATTAAGCGTTATTCGCCAAAACTAGTCCGTTTATTCGCCATCGCTGTAAGGATGCGTTCGGTATCTAGGATAGAAGTCCAGTTTAATAACTGCTTGTCATTGGCAATCACAAAGTCGGTTAGCTGTTTCGTAATCGTGTCTCTGAGTTGGTCGCCTCGCCAAGGCTTAGAGATATAGAAATCAAGCGCAGCATTATTGATAGCGGTTACGGTGTCTTCAAGCCCGGCTTGGCCGGTGAGCAGCAGTTTGCGTGTTGGCTGCGTTGAATCGTGTTGGTTGAGTTCGATGAGAAAATCGATGCCCGTTTTGTCAGGCATGATGTGGTCACACAAGATTAAGGCGAGCTTAATACCATCTTGTCCCATCTCTTTAATCACTTGTTTAGCTTCATCGACCGATTCGGCTCCTTCAACAATAAAGTTCTCTTCAAATGGCGCTAAGTCTTGAAGGACACTGTTGAGAACCTCAGGTTCATCATCGACACATAAAATTAGGTACTTATTCATGAGGTGCTCCTTCTTGTTTGAATGGAAGCCACACCTGCATGTGAGTATGGCTGCCTACCTCAGACTCCACCAAAATAAACCCTTGATGAGCCGAAACGATTTGTTGAGAAATGGATAACCCAATCCCTAAACCAAAGTTGCCTTCTTTTTTGGTGGTGAAGTTTGGGTTGAAAATGGTGTGGATGTTTTCTTTGGCGATGCCGTGGCCAGTGTCTGATATTTGCACCACTAAAAAAGTGTCGTCTCCCTCTATTTGTTGAGAGGTGGTGATAGAGACTGTTCCTCGCTCTGAAAGCGCATCCAGTGCATTAGAGATAAGGTTCGTCCACACTTGTTGTAACGCGAGCGACTGGCACAATAAAGGTGGCAAATCGGTGTCATAGTGTTTTTCAAGTTGGTGATGCTTCAATCTGTTTTCAAAGATCACTAAGGTGTCTTCAAGTCCTTCGTGAATATCAGCGTAGTGACGAACTTCATCATCTTCTCGGGCGTAGCTTTTTAGACTTTTCACCATATCGGCAATGCGTTTGCTGCACACTTGAATCGAGCGAATAGAGTTTCCTACATAGTGGTAATGCTCTAAGTCGTTGAGTAGTTCTTTGCCCGCAATAGGGGAGTCTTTTAAGGTATCTAAAACCTTAGAATCTTGACTCAGGTTTAGCCTCACCGCTTTTTTGGCTAGCGTACGATCATCGATAGTCGATGTGAGGTGTTTAACGAGTTGTCTCTCTTGTGCCGTGGATAGAGGCTTAGCCAGCTTTGAGTGTGCTAATACTTCAGTTCCTTTATTCGATTCTGGGAGTGATGAGTTTTCGAGTATCTGGTCGAGATGTTCAGACAAGGTTTCAATACTTCGTAAGATCGCTGCAATAGGGTTGTTTAATTCATGAGCAACACCGGCTACAAGCTGCCCCAACATCGCCATCTTCTCTTTCTCAATCAATTGTTGATGGGCTGATTCCAATGATTCCAGTGTTTGTTGCAGCTTGATCTTATTGGTGATGCTGCGTTGCAAACGGCGATTGAAGTGGCGTAGCAGCAGGTTAGTAAATAGCGGCAGCAGTGTATCGTTGGAATGCATAACCTGAGCAAAGCTATCTTTATCAAGCTTAATCACTCGTGTCTGGGTTAGGGTGATCGCAGTAGAGAATGAAGGTTCACCCGTCACGAATGACATCCCTCCGACAATGTTGCCCTTAGAGTGACGCACAACTTCACGTTGTTGCCCGAGTTCATCTTTCTTATAAAGAGCGGCTTCACCTTCAATAATTAACCAAAGAAAGCGATTATCTTCGCCCTCAACCGTCAGCAGATGCTCTGGTGAATAATCACGAATTGCTTTGGTTTTATCATCTTTAGAGAAAACATCCTGCAGAGCACTGACGACACGCTCAGCAAGGGCATTGTCAGAAAGCTGGTGGTAATCGTGGATGAAGCCAGATTGGAACGAATGAATCTTTTGCTCGATGTGTGCTCTCAATAAACGCTGTTGATCCAACGCATCACTGTAAGACAACAGGTTATCTGGGTCGTACTCGATAACAAAAGAAGTCAGCTCTTTCTGTGCTGATTTGAAGAGAACCTGATCTTGAACCGGTTTGGTTAGGCAGTGGTTGAGCCTACCTTCGTTGACTGCGGTTAGAATGGATTGAATGTCTGACGAGGCGCTCACCAATATCGTTCTTGCGGTATTACTGTGGGGCAGTTGTTCCAGTTCAATCAGAAATTGCACACCATTGAACTCAGAATGATGGTGAGAGATCACCAAGGCGACGGTTTGGTGATTGTCGTGGATATCTTCTAATGCGTGATGCGCGTCTTCTAAGTTCTCGGCAGTATAAATGTCGAATATATAAGACAGCGGAGCCAGTTCGGAGCGTATTCTTTCTATGCTAACCGGATTATTGTCCAAACAAATAACAGCGTATTGATTCACGGCTCAACCTTAGTAGTAGCGACGCTTCTAGCCTACCAAGAAGTGCTTGGTAAGGATGAGAGCTAGCCGTTAATTTGTTGAGGGAATTGAAGTATCGAGCAATAGACTGATTTAACTCAATGTTTCTTGTTTGCTACTGATGGGGTAGACTAAAAAAAACAGACTAGTGTAGAAAGAGAACTCATGGAACAGTTAAGAAAAATTGGCGCAATCGGCGGAGCAATCTCATTGGCACTTTGTTGGCCACTAGCGGTTGGGCAAATTGGACAGAACGCGATTACTGATGGCGTTGCAAAGCTTAACAATTCAAGCATTCAAGCTGAGATCGTGGAATATGATAGAGGTTACCTTTCTTCTAATGTAACCACTCGCGTGACTGTGATGGATGAGAACTTGAAAGAGCAACTCGCGCTCGATGGCTTACCTAGTGAGTTTGTCATTAATAGTGCGGTCAGCCATGGTTTGGTTAGCTTAAACGCGATTTCGACGTTTGAGAATACTGACATTCTGCCTCTTACTCTGACTACCAGCACTGAGCTAAACGGCAACACGGATTTCAACTTCGAGTTAAGTCAGTTCAATCATCAAGGTTCGGATGAAAATGGTACCTCGGTATCTATCACGAAGTCGAATCTATCTGGCCATGCCACTGTATTAGGGCAGGTTGATTACGAGCTTTCTATCCCATCGGTTCAAATTGATTTTGAAACGGGTGAAGAGGTGACTCTATCTAACCTAAAAGGTATTGGTTCGGGCCAGCAAGCGAAAGGCTACTGGTTAGGTACACAGAACTTTACTATTGATAGCTTTTTGATTTCAGATTCTGCAATGCAGCCATTCATGACCATCGAAAATTCTAAGTACGATTTTGAATCGCATCTAGATGAAGCGACTAAACGCTTGAGCAGCAGTCTTAAGTTGGATATCGCAAACATCGAGACCAACGAAGGTCAGTTGAACAATCTAAATGTCGATTTTGAAATGTCGAAACTGGACAGCCAGTCGTTTGAGAAAATCTTTGAAATTTACCAGGCGAATCCTGTTTTGACGCAGGAAGACGTGGCTGAGATCATTCCGTTCATCGACGTACTGTTTGCTAAAGGCTTCGACCTTTCAATGAACAATATGTCGCTAGAACTAGGTAAAGGTCAGTTTGAATCTAAATGGTTGGTGAGCGTACCGGAAGGCACAGAAAACATCAGCAGCAACCCTTCAATGATTGTTCCTGCATTAACCGGTAATGTTCAATCTAGCTTCTCAAATGAGCTTGTCGAAGAATACCCATTCATCCGTGAAGGTATCGACGAATTGATCGTGATGGAAATGATCAAGCAAACAGAAAGTGGTTATGAAATCACTGCTGACCTAAAGAATGGAAATCTAGTGTTTGAAAATGGACAAGAAATTCCATTAATTGCACTACTTATGCCGGCTTTTGTTCAATAAAAAGAGTCGGACTTAATACTGATAGGGCGATCTAACGGGTTAAGTTAAACATTTTGTACGGTACGAAACAAAAGAGGTCTTAAGACCTCTTTTGTTGTTTTTATGTTGGGTAAAACATGGTATTACTTGCATAGTTATTATTTAGCAGGAGCAATCATCCCCATGGAACTTACATTAGATAACGTATTCAACTTTAGTGCTGGCCCAGCGGCACTGCCTAAACCGGTAATGAAACAAGCACAAGCGGACTTCATTGATTGGAATGGTTTAGGCACTTCCGTTATGGAAATCAGCCATCGCAGCAAAGAGTTTATTCAAGTTGCCGATGAGTCTGAGCAAGACCTACGTGATCTTCTGAACATCCCAGACAACTATAAAGTTCTTTTCTGTCAGGGGGGCGCTCGTGCTCAATTCGCTGCTGTTCCTCTAAACCTTCTTGGTGACGCGACGAAAGCGACTTACATTGATGCGGGTTACTGGGCTGAAAGTGCAGTGACTGAAGCAAGTAAGTACTGTGAAATCGATGTATTCAATGCCAAGACATCAATTGATGGTAAAGCGGCTGTTGTTCCAGCTAAAGATTGGAAAATCGACCCTGAAGCGGCGTACGTGCACTTTTGTCCAAATGAAACCATCGATGGCATCGAAATCAGTGAGCTTCCTCAAACTGATAAGCCTATCGTTGCCGACATGTCATCTAACATCTTATCTCGCCAGATTGATGTCTCTCAGTACGGTGTTATCTACGCGGGCGCACAAAAGAACATTGGTCCTGCTGGTATCTGCATTGCTATCGTACGTGATGATCTGCTAGAACTCGCAAACGACGTGTTGCCGAGCATTCTTAACTACAAAGTACTTGCTGAAAAAGACTCAATGTTCAATACACCACCAACGTACGCTTGGTACCTATCAGGCCTTGTATTCAAGTGGCTGAAAGCTCAAGGTGGCGTTGAAGCGATGGAGCTTGTGAACAAAGAGAAAGCGGCGTTGCTTTATAATGCGATTGATAGTTCATCTTTCTACAAAAACGACGTTCATACAGCAAACCGTTCAAGAATGAACGTGCCATTCCAATTAGCGAAGCCAGAGCTCGATGCTAAGTTTTTAGAATTGGCTGATGTTGCTGGTCTGAAATCGTTAAAAGGTCACCGAGCGGTGGGTGGAATGAGGGCTTCACTTTACAATGCGATGTCTCTGGAAGGTGTTCAGGCGCTAGTTAGCTTCATGAAAGACTTCGAAGAGAAATACGCTTAATAAGCGAGTTCGATGTTTACCAATGAAAAGAGGAGCTAATGCTCCTCTTTTTGTTTCCCATAGAAGGTGAAAATATAGAGACCTAATTACTGTCTTCGACCATTAAAGCGAAACTGTTGCGGCGTTACATCAAAAGACGCCTTGAAGGCTTTAATGTAAGACGAGTCGTTTTGATAACCGACTTGGTCAGCAATACTTTGGATTGAGAACTCTTCATCCAACAAAGACAACGAGTAAATCAGACGGATTTGTTGTCGCCATAACTGAAATGACGTGTTGAACTCTTTTGAGAATAAGCGCGACAAGGTTCGCTCCGATGCGCCGACTTTCTCTCCCCATTCCTTCAACGAAAAGTCCAACGTTGGTGTCTCTGTCAGCGCTTCAAAGATAAGCTTCAATCGTCGGTCTTCGGGTAGCAACAATTGATAGGTCTGAACGTTGTCTTTCATGATCTGATCGTGCAATACCGAGAGCAATCGCGATACCTCTTCATCACTCACTAATCCTTCGCACTGTCTGCGAATTTCCTGCAATAACTCATTCAAAAACGGCGTCAGGGTAATGGTTCGTACTTGAGGCTCATACTTAATACCAAAGGCTGGATTAAGGTAAATACCGACAAACGTCGTATGGCTCAATGCGATAGATTCATGTTGAATCCCTGCAGGCACAAACAAAGCAGAAGTATGGGGCACAAGATGTTGGTAGTGATCGGTTTTCGTTTGCAATAGGCCTTTGAGTGGGAAGATCACTTGATGCCACGTATGTTTGTGCATTGCATCGACGTAGCCCTTGGGCATATCGATGGTCTTCACTAACGCTGGTGAATTAGGATTAGCGACCATCATCTCATTTGAGGTGATGATTCCGGAGTGAGAATTAATTTGGCGGGTTGGCATGGTTAAGTGTCTTTATGTCCCTATTCTGACGCTGTGGGACTAGGCTATCATGCCCGGCAGAGCTAATGAAGTAGAGAGGGCACGCGTATGCGATATCAAGTTGAAATATCGAAAGAAAACCAACTACTATTCAAAGTTGATATTGAAGGCATTAACCAAAACAAGTGTGAAACATCGCTCGAAACCGTGTTAACTAAGTTTCCGAAAACTGAAGGTTATCAGCGTCATGTATTGGTTTCCGACAGCGAAACACGTTACTTAAAAAGCACAGAACACACCATGGAAGTACTGGCGGCGATTCCGGTATTTGAATCACTGGGCGAGCAATAAGTTGGCTTTAGCTTGTATAACACAGCAAATAAGTTTCAGGTAAGAAGGAAGAGATATGAAGAAGTTAGGCGTAGTAAATAGTGTATTGGCTGGCAAAACCGTTACTTTTGCGCACGGTGCAAACAGCGCTATTGATAAGCAGGTTTTGTCGGAGCGCCAGCACGCCACAGAACTGGGTTTTACCAATGATGAACAAGGTGATCCTCGTTTTCATGGCGGCATTCAAAAAGCTCTTCATATCTACCCGAGCGAGCACTACCCAGTTTGGCAGCAAGAACTGGGCGACAAAGACATCTTCCAATCTGCAGGCGCATTTGGCGAGAACCTAAGCTCAAGCGGTATTACAGAACAATCCATTTGCTTGAAAGATAAGGTTCGTATCGGATCAACTTTATTGGAAGTCTCACAGGGGCGCATGCCTTGTTGGAAGCTCAATGTACGATTCGATCAAAGCGATATGGCAAGAAGACTGCAAGATACACTTCGAACTGGTTGGTACTTCCGAGTCTTGGAAGAAGGCGATATTGGCGCAGGTGACGAGATTATCCTGTGTGAAAGACCTTACCCAGATTGGTCGCTCGCTCGTATCATGGGCTCGGTATTTACGGGCAGTCTTGATAGAGAAGAGTTAAGTCAGATGGCTGACCTTCCGTTAGTCGAATCTTGGGGGGCGCTCGTTGCACGACGTCTTGAAACCGGCGAAGTCGAAGATTGGGAGATGCGTTTAGTTGGTCCTACAGCAGCATCATAAGCCGGGATGACAAAAGCAATAAAGCCAACTAATGGAAGTTAGTGGGCTTTATGTTTATACGTTAAGTTTAACGTCAGTCTTAATTGGCAATTAGAGCCAGAAGTTCTTCAAAGGCATCTCAGAGTCAAAGTGGTGAGCGATCTGAGCTTGGAGTAGCTCAGCGGTCGCTATGGCATCGGTTAGCGCGTGGTGTGGCGTGTAGTCGGGCAGGTGATATCGACGACGACTCTGACCCAATCTCACTGAAGCAGGCTTCTTACCTTTTAACTTATTCCACAAGCCGCCAGCCAGTTTGTTCTGGATTTGAGATTCAATCTCGAGCGTATCGAGGACTGGAAACTCAATCCCTTCACCGAGTCGCACTTTCAATGCATTATCCAAGAAGTCACGTTCGATACGACGATAATGAACCACAGGAATATGTCCCGCCATTGATTCTAAGATCTCGCCTAGCACTTCGCTAAGATCTGGCGCATCAATGATGTCATTGTGAGTGATGCCATGAATCACGACAGACTCTTCTTCCAACTTCTGTTTTGGTCTTAGCGTCCAGTGTTTTGCTTGTCGCAAGTAGATGCGATTGAGCGTAAAGGGCACTAAACCAATGGTAATGATGCCGTCTTTGTTTGGGTTTAACCCCGTGGTTTCAAAGTCGACAGCCAAGAAGGTCACTTCTGAAAGTGGCGTATCAGGCGCAGGAAGAGGCTGGCTATAAAAGTGCTTTAAACGGTCGTCGCGCGCGCGTTCGAGTTTCTGAGCAAACTTAAATGGCCAATCGACCGCAGGTGATCTGAATAGTTTGTTCATAAGCCCTACTTAAACTTATTGCTAGCTTGATAACGGAACTTAAGGAAGTTTTGCGCATTACTTAAAATTTGGAATGCGTCCTTTAGATTGCGTCGCTCAAAGTCAGATAAGTTCTCTGGTTCAATGTTGTTATCAGGCTCGATATTGTTATCAACATCATGCGCTTGGTGACGAATACGAACCAAAGAGATGAACTCCATGGCGTCTTTCAAATCCTGCGCTCTGCCTTTAGGCAAAATACCGGCATCGATAATATCGTCCAAACGCTCAAATGAGTTCTTCGAACGAGAAGCTACCGCTAACGAGTGAACACGAATTAAATCTGCGAGTGGCGCAGTGCCACGACGTTTAAGGTTGATCGAGTTGTTATGACGGCCATCTTTCTCCATTACGAAATCTTTGAAGAAACCAAGAGGCGGTGTTCGGTTGAGCGCGTTACGAGCAAGACACGCCAAGAAGCGATTGTTCTTACGTGCACGTCGAACAATAAAGCTATTCAATTGCTCAGCCCATTTCAAGCGGCCATACACGCCATCTAAATCAAAGAAAATAGAGGCGTTCAGCAGTGCTTTCGGGTTTGGATCATCAATCCAATCGGCAAAGCATTCTTCCCATTGTCGACGTGTCATACGCCAAGTAGGGTTCGTCGCCATGATGTCACCAGTACAGTAAACATAACCACACTGGTCTAAGCCGTCACAAATGAACTTTGAAAGTTCTTCAAAGTATTTGCCGTGCTTTTTCTCGTCGTAGGTGTCATCAAGAATGATGGCGTTATCTTGGTCGGTAACCAGCAGTTGCTCATCACGTCCCATCGAACCTAACGCAAGGAAGCAGTATGGGATTGGCGATTTACCCAACTTCTCTTCACCTAACTCGATAATACGTTGTTTAAAGCTGCGGCCAATTACTGACATCGCGGTACCAACCATGTGGGCATTGGCATCTTCATTAACCAAGCGTACAAAGCTGTCTTTCACTTGTTCGGAAAGCACTCTCAGGTCTTCGATACTTTGTTGCTGGAAGATGCTGCTTACCAATAACAGCGAGTTTTGAGATTCGTAACGTACGATATCGGTCGCTTCGATAATACCAATCGGCTTCTTATCTTTTAGTACTGGTAGGTGATGCACGTTGTAGCGAAGCATGGTCATCATAGCTTCGTATACATAGGCATTATGGTCGAGTGAGATAACCTCTGGTGTCATTACGCTGGAGACTTCATCCGATGGGTCGAGACCTTCAGCAAGTACACGTGTGCATAAATCACGGTCAGTAATAATACCGATAACGGGTGTCGAATCATCCTCTTCGTCTTCAACGATATCTGGGTCGATAATCAGTAGGGAAGAGACGTTATCTTCGGCCATCATGGTGGCAGCTTGCTGAATCGTACGCGTTTTCTCGATCATCGGTGCTTCACTGGTGAGCAGTGTTTTAACCTTGGATGTCGTTAAATCGTTGGCGTCGTTGCTGTCTAAGTTAGCCTGACGCAGTCGCGCGTTATCTTCTACTTCGACAAAGTCAGCGAATGAATCATAGTTGTCATAAAGTTCTTGGAAAATAGGTTCAGGGATACAGTAGAGCAGGGTGTCTTCTGTTGCCTTAACAGGGAAGCGAACTTTGTTGTTGGTGAGTAGTCCCATTTGGCCGAACAAGTGGCCTTCATCGAGACGGTTATAGAGCTCACCTTTACGACGATAGACTTCTACTTCGCCGCTTCGAACAATGTAAAGATCATTAATCTGGTCACCAAAGTGAATGATAGGCGTGTCTTGGCGGTAATAAGAAATTTCCACGCTACTGGTCACTTTCACCAACATCTCCTCAGGGAGTTCAGTGAAAGGGGGGTATTGTGCCAGAAAGTTTTGAATCTCTAATAACTCAGCATCCATAATGATCATCCATTAGTTTGTATGAATTCATGGTACAACATTTGATAATATTTTGCCGTCACAAATCAATCTGTGAGCTAAAACCTTTTTAAAGTCTTATGGATAGACTAACCTTTCAATTAATGGAGTGGCAGTTGAAGGATGATAGGAATGTCGAAGTGGAAGCTTAGTTTGGTATCTGCAGTTTTTATGTTTTCTCCAAGTTTGTGGGCAGCCACTGACGGTGTGGATATTCTTGATTACGACCATATATACGCCACCGCTCATTCGGGCAGTTTGAATGAAGACGCTGGTGGTAATAATAACGCCTCGTCGTTTGGATTAGGTGTCAGTTACGCCATGACCGATGATTGGTTGTTGCTAGGAGACTATAGCGCACGCTTCATCCACCCAGATGACACCACAACTCGAATTGATACGCTTATGCCGGGTGTTGGTTACCGCTACAGCATTAAGAAAGATCTAGATGTGGTGGCTTACTATCTGCTTGGTGTTACTAAGGGTGAAGTTGAAGACAACGACACTAATCGAACTGAATCTTCAGACACGGAGTTTATTCAAGGGGTCAAAGCCGAACTCAACTATGGTTTTGCGAAACGTTGGATTGCTAACGGCAGTGTTCAGGTGAACCGCAGTGACCTGTTTGATGAAGAAATTTACCACGTGGGTTTACGTTATCTCGTGACCAACAAGTTTGCGATTGGTGGCTCTTATCAACACAGAGATGGCGAAGGTAAGATTCGCAGTGAGCGCACTAACGAGCTAGGTGTAGAGTTCTTCTTAGAGTACTAACCAGTAACGCAGAGACTAGTCTTAACCGCTTATATATAAAGAAGACAGACACAAAAAAGCCAGCTTAGTCGCTGGCTTTTGCATATCTACAGGTCTACAAATACAGGTTTCGCTTTACGATTAAAGAACCGCAGCAAGACCTTTACATAGAGGACCCATGTTTGACTTAGTCATACCAGCAACACTGATACGGCCAGAACCAACAATGTAGATAGCGAATTCATCTTTCAGGCGAGTTACTTGCTCTTTGCTTAGACCAGAGAACGAGAACATGCCGTTTTGGCGTTCGATGAATGTGAAGTCTGCGTCTACACCTTCAGATTTCAGTGTCGTTACAAACAATTCACGCATCTCTTGGATACGGTCGCGCATTTCAGCTACTTCTGCTTCCCATTCAGCACGTAGATCAGCATCACCAAGGATGTGAGTAACGACAGCACTGCCGTGCGCTGGTGGGTTAGAGTAGATAGAGCGGATAATGCTCTTAACTTGAGAGAATGCTGTAGTTGCAACGTCTGCTGATTCAGCAACCAGAGTGAATGCACCTACACGTTCGTTGTACAGACCGAAGTTTTTAGAGAACGAGCTCGCCACTAGAATTTCTTTGTTGTACTGAGCAAAGATACGTAGGCCAGCTGCGTCTTCTTCAACACCTTTTGCAAAACCTTGGTAAGCAAAATCGAATAGAGGTAGCAGTTTCTTCTCAGCAACTAGCTTAGCCAGTACTTCCCACTCGTCAGTTGTTGGGTCGATACCTGTTGGGTTATGACAGCAGCCGTGAAGAAGAACGATATCGCCTTCAGAAGCTTTCTCTAGGTCAGCAACCATGCCTGCGAAGTCTTTGTCTTTTGTTTCAGCGTTGTAGTAGCTGTATTGAGCTGTTTCGATACCCGCAGCAGCGAAAACGCCGTTATGGTTAGCCCAAGTTGGGTTACTGATCCAGATTTTTACATCGCCAAGTTGACGCTTGATGAATTCACCCGCAACACGAAGGGCACCTGTACCACCAGGAGCTTGTGCTGTTTTAGCGCGTTGAGATGTTACGATCTCTGCATCTGCACCGAAAAGAAGCTTCTGAACCGCTAGACCGTATTCAGCTGTACCTTCAATCGTTAGGTAAGATTTGGTTTTTTCGTTTTCAAGAAGTGCAGCTTCTGCTTTCTTTACTGTTTTAAGAACCGGCGTTTGACCATCTTCATTTTTGTAAATACCAACACCTAGGTTGATTTTTTCTGCGCGAGAGTCTTTTTTAAACTCTTCAGTAAGGCCGAGGATAGGATCGGCGGGAGCAGCTAACACTTTTTCAAACATAATCTTCATCCATGTCAATTGAGAGGGGATAGTATCTATGGGTAGTTATACCTGTATGGAATTTTTAAGACAATACGAAGTGAACAGAAAGAACAAAAAAAATCTATTTCAATCAGATTAATTGACTAAAGAGGGTATTTGATAACAAAACACCCTACGGATTAACCTATAGGGTGTAAGAAGTTAGTGCTTTTTGAAAGGATTATGCAGGCTGTGTAATGAAGCTTTCTCGCTCAAGTTCACTCACTACATTTTTTCCATCTTTATAGGTGGCAGCGATCTTAACAAACTGCTGTTCAACGGCTAAGAAAGCTTGCACGACTTGAGGATCAAAATGAGAACCATTGCCTTCCAAAATGATTTGCTTGGCTTGCTCGTGAGTAAAGGCTGGCTTGTAGACACGTTTTGAAATCAATGCATCATAAACATCCGCTAAAGCCATTAAACGACCCGAGATTGGAATATCTTCACCAGACAGCTGATTTGGATAACCGCTGCCGTTCCATTTCTCGTGGTGAGTCAGAGATATTTCCTTTGCGACTCTTAAGAAAGAGCTACTTCCTAGCTGTTTTTCTGCGATAGACAAGGCTTCAGCACCGATAGCCGGGTGACCTTTCATTATCTCAAACTCTTCATCGGTCAATTTACCCGGTTTCAGTAGGACACTGTCAGGAACACCGACTTTACCTACATCATGCAGCGGAGCCGATTTGTAAAGCAACTCGATGTAGTTTGGTGTTAACAAGCTTGAGTGAGTTTCTGACTTACTGAGCTCTTGTGCGAGCACCTTAACGTACTCTTGGGTTCTCAGAATGTGAGCACCAGTTTCATTGTCTCGAGATTCTGCCAACGCAGACAAGCTTACGATCGCAACATCACGGGTAGTTTTGACTTCGTTTTGTGCTGTTTCGAGGCTATCAAGCATGGTGTTGGTCATTGATGCCATTGATCCAAGCTCGTTATAGCCGAAAATAGGTAGACGCACGCCAGGTTCACCTAGGGTCACTTTATTTAATGCGCACTCTTGGCTAAGGAGAATACGCTTAACGAGCCTGCTCCATAGCGCCATGATGGTTATCGCGTATCCGCCAAGTACTACAGCCAAATAAATGAACTCTTTGATCACGCTGATCTTGCCAGACCCATCCAATAGTCGCTCTGGGTTGTTCTCTAGCCAGAAGATGTCTTTGACCGCAACCATCGTTAACATTGTGGTCAGGGTGATAAGAAGCACGATGACCAAACCAATCATCTGTTTAACTAAAGAACTTCGCTCGCCAATCAGTTGGAAATCAAACTCTCCAGACGCTTCCATTTTATCCATTTGAGTCAACTTGGCGTTCAATTGGAGAATGGTTCCGGTGAAGAAACCAAATAAGCTCATGCCGAACAGCACTTTCAAATTGCTATCGATGGTGAAGTCGTAGCTTAGGTTGTAGTAGAGCGCGAAAGGGACACTCGCTGCAAAAAATAGCAAAGTATCGAGCTGTGCGAATCGACCTTGTTCAACTAATGCGTGTTTCGTTAATAGGAAGTGGCGAGTTAGCCAAATCAAGACAAAAACGATACTGACTTGAGTGAAAATTTCCAAAGTTGTTAGGGTTTCGAGCATAGGGCATACCCGACTGCCGTAGGTGCCAAAAAGCACGCCAGCGACAACGTATAACTGGGTAGTTAGCGATTGATTATAGTTTGAAGTATCCATCGATAAGCCTTGGTTCAGTTCTTTTTAGGTTCACGTAATTCACACCGGTTTCTCAGGTTTTTGCCCGA
The DNA here is from genome assembly GCF_030397615.1 of Vibrio sp. 14N.309.X.WAT.E.F5. NCBI lineage: Bacteria > Pseudomonadati > Pseudomonadota > Gammaproteobacteria > Vibrionales > Vibrionaceae > Vibrio > Vibrio sp. 14N.309.X.WAT.E.F5. The sequence goes on from NZ_JAPNXR010000001.1 coordinate 165,305, forward strand.
TTTAAGAAACTCTTTTTGTTTTACGTAAATCTTATATTGATTCACGAGCTTGGAATTACGAGTTAAATGTATAGCTAATATGAATAAGACTGAGAATTCTATCGATAGCTTTCGTTGATTGATACAAGAAAGTGGATTGCGTGAGTGATTTGTTAACTGGATGGAGGTTATTGCAGCGTTACTATGAAGATACATGAATAGCCTCAATGAGGTTCGAGGCTATTCAGTCGATATATTTGAGCAAAGTCGCGAGTAATTGAGGTCGCTACTTACTTTAAATCAAATTACTTTTTCAGATTGATTTCAGCTTCAATAGAGCTGGTTTCAATGTCAGGGTGAGACGCAAGCTTGTCTGCTGCCCATTGGTTCAGGTGCTTCAAGATAGCAGATACCGCGTGTTTCTCGGTTGGTGCTTGGTCTTGATCTACATCGATTTTTTGCTTTGGATGTGAACCTGTCGCATCTTCAGCAATGTGTAGCCAGTCTGGGTGCCAGTAATATGGCTGGCCACTCGGTGTTGTCCAACTATGAACACCGTTTGACTCTCCTTTGTAACTTAACTGATCTGCTTCTATTTTTTTCATTGTTATCTCGCATGTTTTTTGGGTTACATCAAATTATAGAGGCGTAGAACGAACTTGGCTCCCGCCTTGGTTACAAACTTAGCAAAGCTTACAAAGTTATCTGTGAACTGATTCACACTATTATAGAAATTAGGCTCATTCATATGGATAGCAGCAATAGTTGTTAACGTTAGTGATAAAATCTCCGGCTTATTAGAATTTCTCTAGGTAGTACAATTAGATGGCGCGTTATGAAGAGCTTGCAAAGGATATTCGAACTCAGATCGCTAACAACACGTGGCGTTCAGGCGAGAAGATCCCTTCGGTACGCATGAGTTGTCGCAATTACAACGTCAGTAATAGTACTGTTCTACAAGCTTATCAATTGCTAGAAAGTGAAGGGTGGATCATCGCTAAGCCTCAATCGGGGTATTTTGTTGCGCCTAAAGTCGATGGGGTTGAGCATCAATTAGCACCAGTTCGCGAAAAGAAAGCCATCAATGATCGTTTGTTTGATTTCTTAAAATCCAGCTCGGCTGAAGGCGTGATCCCTTTTGGTTCTGCCTTCCCAGACCCAGATTTGTTCCCTTTACCGACTTTAACTCGAAACCTTGCCAGTGCTGGTAGAAAAATGACCGGTGCCAGTGTTATCAATAATCTTCCTCCGGGTAGTGAGTCACTTAGAAGACAAATCGCACAGCGCTATTTGCAGCAAGGTATTACGGTAAATCATCAAGACATCGTGATTACGTCTGGTGCAATGGAAGCGCTTAACTTGAGCCTTCAAACTGTAACCAAGCCAGGTGACTACGTTGTGATTGAGTCTCCTGCATTCTATGGCGCGTTACAGGCGGTAGAGAGGCTAGGTCTAATCCCTATTGAGGTCGATGTTTGCCCGATTGATGGTTTGAACATTGAGCAATTTGTAGAAGCACTTAAAAGCCAACAGGTAAAAGCGTGTTGGTTGATGACGACTTTTCAGAACCCGACTGGAACAAGTTTGTCTGAAGAAGCGAAGCGCCGCGTGGTAGAGATTGCTGAACAATACAAAACTTATATTATCGAAGATGATGTTTACGGCGACCTTTATTTCGAAGGGCATAAACCTAAACCGCTAAAAGCCTTTGATAAGACAGACTCAGTGTTGTTATGCGGCTCTTACTCTAAGAGCTTATGCCCTGGCTATCGTGTTGGTTGGGTGGTGAGTTCTCGTTTTAATGATGCCATTCAAAAGCTTCAGCTTCTTTCTACCTTATCGAGCAGTGCGCCGGTTCAGCTTGGGGTCGCACACTTTCTCACTCATGAAAGCTACGATAATCACCTTCGTAAATTGCGTAAAAATCTCTTGGTTAGAAAAGAAAAGTTTATTAGCGCTATCAAGCAATACTTCCCCCAATCTATCGAGATTGAAGAGCCTGCGGGCGGTTACTTCGTGTGGATACGTTTCTCTCCTCACTTCGATAGCCAACAATTCCATCAACTCGCGATTGCTCAAGGTATTAGTGTCGCATCTGGCGATTTGTTTAGTGAGCAGGGCAGAGTAGACAACGCGATTCGGTTGAATTTCTCTTATGAACTCACTGCAGAGAAAGAGCAAGCGCTGATCCTACTTGGCAAGCTCGCGCATCAACTGATGCACTCTTAAAACAGATTCTCTAACGGCTTATCTCGTTTAACTGTGAGAGAGCAAAAGTCGAAGTTGTTCGTAAAACCTTAAGTCACTCATAAAAAAGACAATGATTGCAACTGTACGGATTGTTTCCGGCGTAACTGTACGCCTAATTGACCAGATAGTTGTGGTTCAATAACGATAGACCAAATATTGGAGATACCGTTATGTTGAAAATGACTATGGGTAACGAAGTTAAGCTGATCATCGTTGCTATTGTGTGTGCACTTCTGTTAATCCTCGGCCACGTATTACTGGCAAAAGCATTCGCTGATATGGCTTGGGCAGAATACACCACTGCCGCAATCCCATTCGTTATGATGGCAATCTGCGGTCTCGCGATAAAATACGCTATCGACCAAGATGTCGACTAGCCTTTGAATAACGACTCTCAGCTGGTGGTAAGCAGAAGTATCCGTCGTCTCGTTTTATTCCGAATATAAAAAAACCTCCGCAAATGCGGAGGTTTTTATTTGTTCTTAACTTTTAAATTCGACTAAGGTTCGAATTAGAAGTTCGCAGAGCGTGGTGTACGTGGGAACGGGATAACGTCACGAACGTTGCCCATACCTGTTACGTAAGATACTAGACGCTCAAAACCAAGGCCGAAACCAGCGTGTGGCACTGTGCCGTATTTACGTAGGTCGCGGTACCAGCTCATGTGTTCAGGGTCGATACCCATAGCAATCATGCGCTCGTCTAGAATGTCTAGACGCTCTTCACGTTGTGCACCACCGATGATTTCACCGATGCCTGGTGCAAGTACGTCCATTGCTGCAACTGTTTTGCCGTCGTCGTTTAAGCGCATGTAGAAAGCTTTGATGTCTTTCGGGTAGTTCTTAACGATAACAGGTGCTTTGAAGTGCTCTTCAGCTAGGTAACGCTCATGCTCTGAAGACATGTCGATGCCCCACTCAACGTCGAATTCAAATTTCTTACCAGAATCTAGTAGGATTTGGATTGCGTCAGTGTAGTCAACTTGTGCGAAATCAGCGTCTACGAATTGCTCTAGACGAGTGATTGCTTGCTTGTCGATGCGAGAAGCGAAGAACTCAAGGTCATCGCGGCGCTCTTCAAGAACAGCAGCGAAAACGTACTTAAGCATGTCTTCAGCCAGTTTCGCTACATCGTCAAGGTCTGCAAACGCAACTTCAGGCTCAACCATCCAGAACTCAGCTAGGTGACGGCTTGTGTTCGAGTTTTCAGCACGGAACGTAGGACCGAAAGTGTAAACCTTGCTTAGTGCACAAGCGTAAGCTTCAGCATTAAGTTGGCCAGATACTGTAAGGAAAGTTTCTTTACCGAAGAAATCTTCGTTGAAGTCAACTTTGCCTTCGTCAGTGCGAGGTAGGTTTTCCATGTCTAGCGTAGATACGCGGAACATTTCACCAGCGCCTTCTGCATCAGATGCAGTGATAAGCGGAGCTGAAGTCCAGAAGAAACCTTGCTCGTGGTAGAAACGGTGAATCGCTTGAGATAGACAGTTACGTACACGTGCTACTGCGCCGATCACGTTAGTACGTGGGCGTAGGTGAGCAACTTCACGAAGGTATTCGATAGAGTGACGTGTCTTAGCCATTGGGTAAGTGTCAGCGTCTTCAACCCAACCTACAACTTTAACGTCAGTTGCTGCTAGTTCGAAGTCTTGACCTTTCGCAGGAGACTCAACAATCTTACCTGTTACTTCAACAGAGCAGCCAGTCGTTAGCTTTAATACTTCGTCTTCGTAATTATTAAGATTATTAGGAACCACGGCCTGAATCGGGTCGAAACAAGAGCCGTCATAAATGGCAAGGAAAGAGATTCCAGCTTTGGAATCACGACGTGAACGGATCCAGCCGCGAACAGTTACTTCACTGTCTACCGCTAGCTTGCCGCCAAGTACGTCTGTTACAGGCGCGTAAGTCATGTTGATTTCATTCTCCATTGAGGGACAAATTCAACTCAAAGTCTCTAGCATTGCAGCAAATAAACCGTTATTTGAACAATAATTAGCCGAAACATTGAGTTGTATAAACTTTTTAAATCGATTGAACATATTACCTGTCATACAGACAGCTTCAACCTTTATTCTTGCTCGGCGAAAGAAATATTTTGTCTATCGAGGATAAAAGCCAATAAGGGCTGATTTTTTGCTCTATTTTCTACTTTGTCACACCAAAAGTTGCCTCTTTAGTCTCAATTGAATACTAATTTTTACGGTTTCCAGTGTTGGCGAGCGTGAATTGATTAATCAGCGACTCGAGATGATCAGACAGCTCTTCTAAATCGTTACTGATCCCGCGTGTTTCTCCTGCCGACTGCGAGGTATCATTGGCATGAGAAGTAATGGTTTCGACTTTGTGTTGAACATCTTTGGTCGCGAGTGTTGTGGATTGTGTTTGCTGTTGAATATTTTGAGCATGAGCGAGCACTTGTTTCATCTCTTCGACCACCCCGTTCATATCGTGAGACAGGGCATCAATATCTGTTGAGCTTTGATGAGCTTGCGCACAAACACGGTCAGCAGAAGTCAGAGACTCTTCACTGCCTTGTTGGAATTGGTGAATAATCGATTCAATGTTGCCCGTAGCTTCAGCCGTTCGTGAGGCGAGGTTGCGAACTTCATCGGCAACGACAGCAAAACCTCGACCTTGCTCTCCTGCTCGTGCCGCTTCGATCGCAGCATTGAGCGCCAATAAATTGGTTTGTTCAGCGATGCCACGAATAACACTCAATATAGAAGACACTTCGCCCGTTTGTTCATTGAGCGTGAGTATTTTGTGTTTCACCTCTTCAATACTGGTCACCAAGTTTTTAATTTCGCTGCTTGCACCGTGTGCTTGATTGGCACTTTTACACGCAACATCTGCGGTATGATTAATCAACTCTGATGCTGTTGACGTTGCTTGCTCTACATTCACTTGTTGCGCTTGTATCCCCTCCACATTGTGTTGAACTTCAGCGGTTTCGTTCTGTTGATCGCTGGCGGCTTGTTCTGTGATTTGGGCAACACTGGTCAACTGATTAGCAGAAGCATTGAGCTTATGCGAGGTGTCTTGTACTTTGACTAAGCTGTCTGAAACCGTCCCCATAAAAGAGTTTATAGAACTCGCTAAAGTACCTATTTCATCGTTACTTTTTTGAGGTAGTCGAGTGGATAGATTTTTATCTTTGCTGACTTGTGTCATGAAGTTTGAAGTCTGCTGGAGAGGGCGAACAATAATTTTACGAATTAACCCTATCGTCAGTACAAAACCAACGAAGGAAATCACCGCCATAATGCCAATGGCCGCCATGGTTTGAGTGTTAATCAATGAATTGACATGGTTTAGGTTGTATTCAAGGCGTATTGCGCCAAGGACTTCACCTTCAGGTGCCATATGGCAAGCGACACAATTCGTTCCACGGTAGTTTTCACTCGACTTCATCGGTAGGGCGATAACTAAGCCTTTACCCCATTCGGCAGAGAAAGGCTCAATAATGGTTTCACCAGCCAGTGCCCGTTTATCTATATCATCAACCGGTTTCTGATTTTCGTTACCCGGGCCGTAGAGCTTACTGACCGCATCAGCACGCAGTACTCGTACGTTTTCAATCCCTTCTTGAGCTAATGCTTTCTGACGTAACGTTTCTTTTTGTGCCATCGTGCCAGTGAGCATCATCATATTGAGGCTATCGAAATAGTTGCTGGCTTTATCATGAAGTTGTTCACTTAAAACGGAGTTAACCAGTTGTTTTTGCTGTGAGTATTGAAAATACGTCGATATGACGAGCAGGAATGTGAATACGATGGCGAGAGCCACTAGGATTTTGACGGTGATTGTTGAGCGCATAGGGTAGTCGGTTTTTATTATTTATAATGACGCGCATACTTTAACGGGAAGAACATCTACTCCCTATGGGGTATAACGAATTGTGTGACCACACTCCGGTTGTGGTTATGTTTCTGTGATGTAGCGAGTTTGTGACCGTGTTCTTTAGGGTTTGAACGGGAGTCTATCTTTCAATTTAAAGTGTATGAAAGGCATCAGGAAATCACATGACTTTGAAAACGCCAGTTCTTAAAAGGCACCTAATAGATGCCTCCGTCTTAGTATTATTCAACCGGGCATAACAGCGAAGTCGCTATCATTCCCGTGATTGTTTAGTTGGTTAGCTTTAAGCCCAGTTGAAGTGCCATGCTTAACTCATTTCGTTCAACAATCTCCTCAACGACTTTGCCTTCATCATTGAATCGGAAGTAAGTCAGACTAGTCCAAGTAACGTTCTCGCCATTCAGTTGGTAACCTTTCCACTCATCAGCACCTTTTGCACGATGAGTGAGCGCAACAACAACTTGATAGCCGTCCTCTACGATTTTTTGAAACGTTGTTTCCAGTGATTCATATCGGTCAGTAACATGAACTTTTAACATTGCTTCGAACTCAATGAGACCGTTTATTATCTTGTTGCAATCGGGTCGGTGGATCATTGTATCTTGAGCAAAGTATTCGCCAACACGGTGAGTCTGTTTACCGTCTACACAGTACTTAAAGTAGTCTTTTACAGTTTGAACTTGCTTACTTGTCATGGCTTCTATCCTTATGTTTGTTGAGTACAAACAATCTAATTGAACCCCATTGTCTTGAGTAGAGCCGATTTAGTGGATAGTCTGTCGACAATATGTAAACAGCAGGGTGAGACCATGAACGTTCTAACGTCCATTAAGTCATTTATTGTGACTGTTGAGGAAGGCAGTTTTACGCGTGCTGCTAAGAAGATCGGAGTATCAAAATCTTTGGTCAGTCGACATGTTAGGGAACTGGAAACTTATCTCAATACCCGCTTATTGAATCGATCTACCAAGTCACTGTCTTTAACTGAGGCAGGCCGTCGCTATTTTAATGAGGCTCATGGATTGGTCGACCGAATTGAAGATTTAAATGATTCGTTGAGATTTGATAGCTCTGAAATGGTTGGCGCTTTGAGTGTAATGGCACCCAAAGGTCTCACTGAGATCATGTTAATGCCTTTCATTTTAGAATTTTCTGATAAATACCCAGATTTGAATATGAACCTTATGCTTTCGGATGACGTTCAAGATCTCGCAACGGTCGGCTATGACATTGCGATTCGGTCTGGTGATTTGGTTTCGAAAGACTTAGGAATGATCGCGCGCACCATCTTTGTTAATCAGAATTTGGTTTGTGCTTCACCCAAATATTTGGCTAATCGCTCAGAGATCGAAACTCCTAGTGATTTAGTGAATCACCGCATAATTGAAGATCCAAACCTTAAGAATGATGGTGTGTGGCGGTTCGAGTTTGACGGGGCTTTCCTTGATGTAAACCTAAAGCCAAGCCTTACCGTAAACAGCGTGCAAGCAGTAAAGGTCGCCGTTCGTTCAGGTTATGGCATTGCAATGCTGCCAAGGCAATTAGCCCAAGAAGATCTAGAGTCTGGGGAAATGGTGGAAATCCTGCCGCAGTATGCGCTTAAAGACAGGACTGTCTACGCACTTTACCGAGAGCGAGTGAATACGCCGCGCAAAGTGAAGGTGTTTATTGATGAGTTATGCGAATACTTTTCTTGTTGTTGAATATACTAGCCAAGCGTCAATATTAAAATCCACCTGCCAAAACAGGTGGATTTTAACTTTTATTTTCAGTTGCCGATTGAGAGTTAGCTGACGGTTGAAAGGGGAATGGCGTCAGAGGTTGATTTCTCTAATCTGATGGCAATAAATTTCGAGGTAGGAGTAAAGGTTCGTTCACCATAGCTGTCTAAAGGAACCAAAGGGTTGGTTTCAGGATAGTAAGCCGCCGCCTGCCCCTGTGGAACGTCATAAGCCACCAAGGTAAACCCTTTCACTTTTCTCGTTACACCATCTTCCCAAAGCGACACCATATCGACCTTGTCACCCGTTTTAAAACCGAGTTTCAATATATCAGCTTCATTGATAAACAAAACTTCGCGCATACCAAAGACACCGCGGTAACGATCATTCAAGCCATATAACGTGGTGTTGTATTGGTCATGGGAACGCATGGTTTGCAAGATCAGATCGGGTTTATTATCACCCTGTAACACCGCTTCGTTAATCAGCTGTTTTGGCAGTTCATTGGAGCCAAATTGCGCTTTGCCGCTGAGGGTGTTCCATTGACGATTTGCGGCCGGATTGACTAAATGAAATCCACCAGGATTTTCCAGTTTCTGATTGAAATCAGTAAAGCCCGGAATCGTATCTGCAATGAGATCTCGAATATGCCCATAATCTTGAATGACCCAATTCCAATCGATTGGATGGCTGCCCAGTGTCGCATTGGCAATACCCGCAACAATGGCTGGTTCAGAACGTAAATGCTCTGATCGAGGTTCGAGCTGTCCGTAAGAGATGTGAACCATGCTGAAGGTATCTTCGACGGTGATGCCTTGTGGCCCATTAGCTTGTGTATCGATTTCCGTGCGTCCCAAACAAGGCAGAATCAGGGCATCTTGACCGGTAACAAGGTGAGAGCGATTGAGTTTGGTTGAGATATGAACGGTTAGGTCACAATTTTTCATCGCCAGATGCGTGCGAGGAGTATCGGGTGTGGCTTGCGCAAAATTACCACCTAAACCAATAAAGACTTTAGAGCGTTTTTCTTCCATCGCTTTAATCGCTTGTATGGTGTTGTGGCCTACATCACGTGGGACATTGAAGTTAAAGCGGCGTTCAATGCTATCAAGCAATTGGTCTGAGGGTTTTTCATCGATACCCATCGTACGATCGCCTTGGACATTACTATGTCCCCGAACAGGTGATAACCCAGCACCCGGCTTACCGACGTTGCCGCGCAACAATTGCACATTGGCTACTTCTTTGATGGTTTGTACTGAATGACGATGTTGTGTTAGCCCCATAGCCCAACACATGATCACTTTTTCTGAACGACGGTACATGTCAGCGACCATTTCTATTTCGCTTAAAGCTAACCCCGATTGTTCAGTGATATGCTCCCATGTCGTCGCATCAACTTCTGCTAAGTATTCATCAATACCTGTGGTGTGTTCGCTGATGAATTGACGATCAAATATGGCTTTTCCTTCGGTTGCGAGCGCATCACGTTCCCATTGCAGCAAATATTTAGCCATCCCACGAAAGACGGCCATATCGCCACCTAATGCAGGTCTTAAATAAGCGGTATTGGTTGGCTTTGAACCATTGCTTAACATTTCAACCGGAACTTGAGGATTTTGGAAACGTTCAAGTCCACGTTCTTTCAATGGATTGAAACAGATCACCTGCGCACCGCGTTTTACCGCTTCACGCAATGGTTCAAGCATGCGGGGGTGGTTAGTGCCTGGGTTTTGCCCGAGTACAAAGATCGCGTCTGCTTTTTCAAAATCGTCAAAAATCACGGTTCCTTTGCCCACTCCGACCGTATCTTTCATGCCAATTGCACTGGCTTCGTGGCACATGTTTGAACAGTCTGGGAAATTATTTGTTCCAAACGCACGGACGAAGAGTTGGTATAAGAACGCCGCTTCATTACTGGCTCGACCCGAGGTGTAAAATTCAGCTTGATGTGGTGAGTCGAGTTGCTTCAAATGCTTGGCTACGAGTGAAAATGCTTCGTCCCACGCGATAGGAATATAGTGGTCGGATGCAGCGTCGTACTTCATCGGATGGGTTATTCGGCCTTGGTATTCCAGCCAGTAATCTGTTTGTGACGACAAGGATGTTACGCTGTGTTCAGCGAAAAAATTTGGATCCACAAATCGATTTGTGGCTTCCCAGTTCACGGCTTTTGCACCGTTCTCACAGAAGTTCACTTTACTGCCTTGTGGGGATTCACCCCATGCGCATCCCGGGCAATCAAAACCACCGTTTTGATTCGTTTTAAGCATTGTTCGAATGTTTTTGATGGCGTTTTCGCTGCCCCACCAACTCTTAGTGACGGCTCTTAACGCGCCCCAACCACCAGCAGGACCTTTATATTTTTTTATCTGTTCTTTTTGGCTCACAACTGCACTCCTCACTCGTGGGAACGGCAGTAAACAAGGGAACCGGTAAAAACAGGCGCGTTATAAAAATAAGGCGGGAGTAAAACGGTTTTGATTATTTGATGTCGATACCTGTTTACTGCTTTGAAAATTCAGAAATAGATTGGCTGTCTTTTTGCCATGATCTAAATCAAAGGTTATGTCGTTAAGGGGCGATGCGTCCAATTGATATTGCCGACTAAGTGATAAATAGAATCTATCATGGCGAGTAAATATGGAAAGTATCGCTTTTGCCACAGTGATAAATAGACTTGTTATAGTGATAAATAGAATTTATTAGCCAGTGCGATGTGAGTTCTATTTTATGAGGGATTTATCGAGCAGCCTTGGTATAGCTGAGTCTTCCATGATAGTTGCCGTCTATCACGTTATAGGTAATTTAGATTTGACCTGTATTTAAATTGGACATACTTTGATTTAAATCAAAAAATACCGTTTTATTTTGGCTGTTGCTTTACAGATTGAGTCATTTCCCGTGATAGCTCTTTTCAATCACAGAGAACAGTGAATGTACGACGAACGCGAAGACGACGCTTCATTTCAAGGTTTTACTAATCATTCATGGATATAAAACAACTTAAGTATTTAATCGCTTTAGATCAAACGAAACACTTTGGTCAGGCTGCGACACTTTGCCATATTACTCAGCCTACGTTGTCGATGAGGATAAGGCGTTTAGAAGAAGAGTTAGACCTCGAGTTGATTTCAAGAAGTCAACGTTTTGAAGGGTTTACCGAAGCGGGCGAACGTATATTGGCTTGGGCAAAGACGGTCTTAGCGGCTCATGACGGTTTACAAGCTGAAGCGGCTAACTGCCGTGGTCAACTGGTCGGCTCGCTGAGAGTTGGCATGGTGCCTTTAGCTAGCCAAAACCCGATGCAGTTGATTAAGCCTTTAGCAGAAAAGTTCCCTGAACTTCGTTTTCAAATTTTGTCGATGACATCTGAGCAGATCATAGACCAGCTCAATCGTAACCAACTTGATTTAGGTATGTGTTACACCGACCAGATCAATACGGCTTATTTTGACGTTATAGAAATGAACTCGACGGATTTAGGCATTCTGTATGATAGCCGATTCTTTGATTTTGCTGAGTCGGAAGTCTTATGGGAATCACTCAATAGCATTCCTTTGGGGCTTTTGTCTAAAGGCATGCATTATCGTCATTCGATTGATTTGAGCTTCGGTAGTAAAGGCCTAGTTCCGCAGACTTTGATTGAAAGTAACTCTACGTTTCATCTTATCCAAGCCGTCACCAGTGGCCTGTGCTGTGCTGTTATGCCGCTTAACTCTGGATTGGAAGAGCTCAACGAACAACTGCGTATCGTACCGATAGAAAAAGCCGTGGTGCATTCGCCTCTCGGTCTACTTAAGCGTAAACAAGAACCTTATTCGGCACTCACTGATCAGTGCTTTGCTGAAGCAAAACACTTGTTTAATCAGTGATGTTTGTTTAACCAGTGATATTTACTTAATCAGTAATGTTTTCAGTCTGAGTCGATATCGTCAAGCTGACCGTCTTTCTGGGTGATTTTATGAGATGTATAACTCAATCCTATATTGAACTGCCTGATTTTAATCAAGCGCCTCCAAAGCCCAATGCCATGAGCTATCGAGAGCTTACGGGCTATAGCATGGTGGTGGATGCACCTCTGGCAAACGAATCTGCATTGGCGATCAGTTATAACGGGATCAGTCAGGCGGTTATGATGGTAACACCAGGCCACATGGAAGACTTTGTGCGCGGTTTTAGTTTAAGCACCGGCATCATAAAAAGATTCAGTGAAATTCGTGATATTGAGATTGGTGGCAATGGTGAATCTCATTACGCGCAAGTAGAAATTAGCAATCGCGCCTTTTGGGACATGAAAACTCAGCGGCGTAACTTGGCTGGAACCACAGGTTGTGGTTTGTGTGGTGTTGAAGCGCTTGAACAAGCACTTCCGGATTTGGTTCCATTGCCATCGTCGTTACCACCCAGTCCACTGGTTTTTCAGGGGTTGAGAGGGCGAATTGCCGAACATCAAAAAGCAGCCAAAATATCCGGTGCTTTACATGCCGCTTTGTTTGCGAATTCGAAAGGTGAAATTTCACTTTGTCGTGAAGATATCGGCCGCCATAACGCACTGGATAAACTAATAGGGGCGATGGCTGTGAACGAGATCAACCCTAAGTCGGGGTTCGTGATTATGACGAGTCGTTGCAGCTTAGAGCTTATTCATAAAGCCGTGCGTGCTGAAATCGCAACCTTGGTTTGTTTGTCGGCTCCGACCTCACTGACGGTCGAATGGGCAAGACGTAATCGCTTAAATCTGATTCACTTACCAAACAACAGTCCACCTCGTTTATATAGCCCAGCACCTTAAATGTAATGTTTTCGTTTGGATAAAAAGAGAGGCCATTGGGTCTCCCTTTGGTTTTTATTATAAATGATTATTGTTTTACGCGGTTTAGTGGTTAATTTCTGCTCAAATGGCTATTTTGTTCAATTTAATAGCAGAAATTGTGGTTACAGCGTTGTGTTTCGAGGCTCATTCGATAAGATGAAAAGACCTCTAATGCTAGAGGTAGGGCAGCAACGGATACGCTGCTTCAAATACTATGGAATGTGACTCAATTATTGGACACATACATGAAATTCAAGATTACATCGCCGATTATTGAACCTACAGAAGGTTCACCACATCAGTTAACGCTCACTCACGCTTCTCGTTTTACCTCCTTTAAGACAAGATCCCCTTTGAACACCCTGTTCGACAACGTCTCTGCACGCTTCTTTACTGCTTATCGCTCCTATTGTTATTCGTTTTATAACTTTATTTCTATCTGAACTCCTTTGTCATCCGCTCGATGTACGAAGACTCACACCTATAAAAACTAAACAAATAAGTTAAAAACAATGAATATTAAAATGATGGGTAGCTCCCTAATTATCGCTGGTACCGCTCTCGGTGCTGGTATGCTTGCGATCCCAATGGTATTAGCTCAATTTGGATTGCTTTACGGCACGCTGCTGATGGTTCTGATCTGTTTCGGTACCACTTACGCAGCATTATTACTTCTAGAAGCGACCATCAAAGCCGGTGGCGGTCTAGGGTTGAACTCTATTGCTCGAAAAACTCTGGGCAAACAAGGGCAGTTGATTACCAACGGCCTACTTTACGCGTTATTGATTTGCCTATTGATGGCCTACATTCTGGGGGCGGGTGATTTGCTGAGTAAGTTACTGTCTAACTTCGGTGTAGACATTAGCGCAACGACGAGCCAAATCACCTTTACTTTACTTGCGGGTGCAGTTGTCGCGAGTGGCACAGGAGTGATTGATAAGCTCAACCGCGCATTGTTCTTTGTGATGTTAGCAAGCTTGTTTGCAACTATGGTGTTTTTGGCACCAAGCATGACGCAAGAAAACTTGATGCAGGTAACCAGTCATGACCATGTCGATCTAATCAAAACCAGTGCAATCCTGTTCACAAGCTTTGGCTTTATGGTTGTGATTCCAACCTTGGTTTCTTACAACCACGAAGCGACAGACAAACAGCTGCGTAACATGGTGATCGTCGGTTCTCTGATTCCATTAGTGTGCTACCTGTGCTGGTTGTTTGCTGTGGTCGGTAACTTGAGTGAAGAGCAATTTAGAAGCTTTAAGAACGTATCAGATTTGATGGCGGCTTTTGAGGCTCAGTCTCCTTGGGTGGGTAATGTTCTGTCTACCTTCACTGGCTTGGCGTTGTTGACCTCTTTCTTTGGTGTAGCGATGTCTTTGTTCAACCAGAACAGAGACATGTTTAACCAAAACACAGCGGTCACTTACTGCATTAGTTTCATCTTGCCGCTGGCGGGTTCATTGCTTGCTGCAGATAAGTTCCTACAAGTGTTGAACTATGCAGGCATCATCTTAGTGTTCTTGGCTGTTTTTGTTCCTCTGGTGATGGTTCATAAGCAACGCTTTATGAAAGTAGCGGAAGACAGATACAGCGCTGAAGGTGGCCGACCAATGATGCTTTTCTCATTGTTGTTTGGTTGCTTCTTGCTTATCTCGCAAGTGATTTAGCAAAACAATTTGGTCGGTTGAATAAATCAGTCACCAAGTTTTAGCTACAAAAGCTTTAAATACAAAAAAAGGAACGCATTGGCGTTCCTTTTTTATTATTTGCTCGTTACCAAGCAAGCTGTGTTAGAAGCTATTAACAAACAACCTTAACTGCCAAACCACCTTGAGAAGTCTCACGGTATTTAGCGTTCATGTCTTTACCAGTTTCTAGCATAGTTTCGATAACTTTATCTAGAGAAACAGTAGGAGCAGAAGAGCGACGAAGTGCCATACGAGTTGAGTTGATTGCTTTAACTGCAGCAATACCGTTACGCTCGATACATGGTACTTGTACTTGGCCAGCAACTGGGTCACACGTTAGACCTAGGTTGTGCTCCATGCCGATTTCTGCAGCCATACATACTTGCTCAGGGCTACCACCCATAAGCTCAGCAAGACCAGCAGCAGCCATAGAACATGCCACACCAACTTCACCCTGACAGCCAACTTCAGCGCCAGAGATAGAAGCGTTACGCTTGTAAAGACCACCGATCGCGCCAGAAGCTGCGAAGTAACGGATGTAGTCTTTCTCTGTCACTGTTTGGATGAACTTATCGTAGTAAGCCAATACAGCTGGGATGATGCCACACGCGCCGTTTGTTGGTGCTGTTACTACACGACCGCCCGCTGCGTTTTCTTCGTTTACTGCGAAAGCAAACATGTTCACCCAGTCAACAACCGTCATTGGATCGTTAGTTGTTTTTTCTGAAGTGATCAGCTGTTGGCGAAGTGCTGCTGCACGACGAGGTACACGCAGTGGACCAGGCAGGATACCTTCAGTATTCATACCGCGATCCATACATTCACGCATCGTTCTCCAGATGTTAGCGAAGTAAGTACGAGACTCTTCGTCTGAGTGGAAAGCCGCTTGGTTTTTCATAACCAGTGTACTGATAGAAAGGCCGCTTTCTTTACACTGATTAACCAGCTCTTCAGCTGTTGTGAATTCGTAAGGTGCTTTAATTGGGTTTTCTTCTTCTTTGCCGAAGCTCTCTTCGTCAACGATGAAACCACCACCAATTGAGTAGTATGTTTTTGAGTATGCTACTTCGTCATCAACCCAAGCATGAATGCTCATGCCATTTTCATGTAATGAAAGGTTCGAAGTATGGAAGTTCATTCCGCCATCTTTAGGGAACGAAACAGTATGACAGTGCATACCAACAGGTAGACGTTCAGTTTCTTCTACTCGAGCAATAAAGCCCGCGATAGAGTCGATATCTACTTTCTCAGGAGTATTGCCAGCAAGACCCATGATGATAGCGATATCTGTGTGGTGACCTTTCCCTGTCAGTGATAGTGATCCATATACGTCCACGGTGATTTTAGTGATGTCGCGCAATTTTCCCATTGAACGTAGGTCATCAATAAATTCTTTACCCGCTTTCATTGGTCCAACTGTGTGTGAGCTCGATGGACCAACACCGATTTTATAGATATCAAATACACTAATCATAGCGATTACCTCAAAAAGAGAGCCTCCCAAGGGGAGTAGGGAGGCTCATTTATTATCATTATATTTTGTGTTTAATCTCGCGATATAAGATGAAGCTCATCTTATAAAAAGTGCTTTAGATTAAAGAGCGCCGTAGATTACAGAACTAATAGCCGCTAGACCACATAAAGCTGTAAAGATTTGCACAGGTGCTGATGTTTTGTACTTAGCCATTGCTGGTACTTTCTGCATCGCGAATACAGGCATTAGGAACAGGATAGCTGCAATCATTGGAGCACCCATTGTTTCAATCATACCTAGGATGCTTGGGTTAACTACCGCAACAATCCAAGTTGTAACAACGATGAACGCTAGAGATGCTTTCTCAATCGTGCTGATTGAAGAACCAGAGCGAGACTTGATTAGACCAACAAGACCTTCATGAGCACCTAGGAAGTGACCGAAGTAGCTAGAAGTGATTGCTGCGAACGCTACTAGAGGACCCATGTAAGAGATAAGTGGAGACCCGTGAACGTTAGCTAGGTAAGAAAGTACAGAGATGTTTTGTGCTTGCGCTGTTGCTAGTTGCTCTGGAGATAGAGAAAGTACTACAGAGAATACGAAGAACATTACAAAACCCATCAGCATCATTGCTGCGCCGCCAGTGATCGCGTCAGTTTTCTTAACTGCGTCATCACCGTATACACGACGTTGCTCTTTAGAGAACTGTGAAATGATTGGGCTGTGGTTGAAAGAGAACACGATGATTGGAATCGCAAGCCAGATAATAGAAGGCATTGCTGACCATTCTGGGCTTGTTTCCATCATTGAAGTGTTCCAATCAGGAACTAGATAGAAAGATAATGCTAGTAGGATGAATACTAGTGGGTAAACCATCGCTGAAGTTGCTTTAAGCATCAGTTCTTTACCGAATACAACACCTGCTGTCATAGCAAGGATAAGTGCACCAGAAAGAAGAGGACGAGGAATAGATTCCATGCCCATTTGGTTTACTAGGAAAGAATCAACCGTGTTGGTGATACCAACGCCGTAGATAAGAACGATTGGGTAGATAGCGAAAAAGTAAGCAAAAGTAATAAGGTTTGCGCCGGTCTTACCGAAGTGTTCTTCAACTGTATCTGTAATGTCTGCTTCAGGGTTCTTAGAAGACAGTACGAAACGAGCTAGAGATTTGTGTGCGAACCAAGTCATTGGCGCCGCGATTAGAGCTAGGATAACTAATGGCCAAAAACCACCCGCACCAGCTTTGATTGGAAGAAATAGTACGCCAGCACCAACTGCTGTACCGAATAGTGATAAACACCAGGTAAAATCTTTATAGTTAAACTTGCTTGAATCTTTAACGGCATTTGCCGAAGAAGTTGTTGTGTTCATGTTAAATTACTCATTTTTTGGGAACAGGAAATAAGTTGGGGTAATTCTGCAGAATTTTCTTCTGCAAAAAATAGATCTAAATCATGTAATGAAACGGCGTGTCACATGATATGCGAAAAACGGATTTTTGATCACGAAATTGGCGTGCTACAGGTGATTTATGTTCATGCTAGGTATTAGTTTTTGTTATGCGAAAGGCGAGGTTGTTGAGATTTATACCAGGAAAACGTTTGCGTAAAATTGCATTAATAAATCTGTTCCATAGAAAGGCTGATTTTTGTTAACAGAGATTAAACAAAACGTAGTTGCTATGTAATTTGTTGCACTACATGCTGCTGCAATGATTGGATGATTTGAGCTGTGACGCCCCATATAAGGTGCTCTTCGAAGGGCATGGCAAAAACACGGTGTTTGATTTTCTTAAAGTTGACGGTGTGGCTATGAAGCTTGGCTTGATCCAAAACATAGGTGGCAGGAACCTCAAAAATAGAGGCAACTTCGTTCTGATCAATAACCGCTTTGTAATCAGGATCGACCATTGCAACAATAGGTGTCACAGAAAATTTACTAATGGTACTCAATGCTGGTAATTGCCCAACAATTTTAACTTGATCCGATCGAATTCCTACTTCCTCGTGTAGTTCTCTTAGTGCAGTAAATTGCATAGAAGGGTCAGATTGCTCATGTTTTCCCCCCGGGAAGCTGATTTGACCTGGGTGGTGCTTAAGATGTGCTGCTCTTTTAGTAAAAATGACATGTAAACCGTCTTCTCGTTCAACTAAACCAACCACAACTGCAGCCTTACGTAGTTGCTCCCCACTAATATGAGAAACACGCTCTACAGATTCAGGGTGGTAACCAACCGTTGGGTTAAGTTGGAACTGTTGAAGGAAGTTGTCTTTATTCATGCCATGCCAATATGTTGATTATTATACTTTTAAGTATAGGCACAACAGCGAGTTGAAAGCCAATTTCGCGGCTCAGCTCGTTTTGCGTAGGCTTTTGTACCTGATCTGTTTGCTTCACCCTTTTTCAGGTACCAATAGATAGAATCGCCAATCAATAGAGAAGCTCGGTGTGCTTTATCTTAAATTGTCAGGTTTTTGCTATATTCAATATGGGTATATGAGCCAGTAAGCGTTACCCATGTCATAAAATTGAGTGGTGAAACGTAGTTTTTGTCTTTAAGAATTTGATAACACTCACCTAGTGGCTCATTCTAAAAAGAAATAGAAGAAAAGGTATGAGATGAAAGGAATCATATTCACTGAATTTTTAGAGCTTGTTGAAGATAAGTTTGGTTTGGAACTTTTGGAAGAAGTTTTAGAAATGTCTGAAGACGAAGGGATCTATACATCGGTTGGAAGTTACGACCATAAAGATCTCGTGAAACTCATTATTAACCTAAGTAAGAAAACCGATATCGATGCTGGGAGTTTACAACGCGTATTTGGGCAGTCGGTATTTAAGAACTTGTTAGCCTCTTTACCAAACAAAGCCAGCCTTGCACATAGCAATACCACTTTTCAATTTATCCAACACGTAGAGCGCTATATTCATGTAGAAGTGAAGAAGCTCTATCCCGACGCAGAGCCACCAGAATTTAGTTTCATCACTACGACTGAAGCGCAACTCATCTTTGATTACAAGAGCGCAAGATGCATGTCGCATGTCTGCTTGGGGTTAATCGAGGGGTGTGCTGACTATCATGGTGAAACCATCGTGGTAGAAATGACACCTCAGAATGATGACCAAAGTGTGGTTAGGTTTAATTTAAAAGTCGAAAAGTAATATGGATCTGGCATCAGCCCTAGAAAAGAAGCTTAAACGTCAAATAGCGGCACGAAAAGCGGCTGAAGCATTGTTGGAACAAAAGAGCCTTGAACTGTTTGAGGCTAACCAACAGCTTGAACTTGCACTTCGTCAGTTAGAAAAACGTTCGAACGCGAATATTCGTCGCATTGAGTTTCAAGAACAAATCGACAACTTGTTGATCGATTTTGGGCGCGCGTTTCTCAGAAATGACCTTGACGATATTATGTTGTCTGAACTAACGACTAACGTAACCAACAGCTATTTGATTGAATCCAGTCGCCTGATACTCCCTCCCAAGCTTATCCCTCAGCTTCTTACATACGATTATGGCGACGAAACTGTCGGTGAACTTGACCAAAATATTCAGGAGCCTCAATGGCAAGGTGACTTGTTGACGGTGCCTCTTGAAGTGGAGAAGGTGATCGTTGGTGCGCTGATCGTTAAGGTTAGGTTGCTCGATCAAGACTATGAGTTTATCGAGAGTCAGCTCTTGTTAGTAACGGATCTGAT
Source organism: Vibrio sp. 14N.309.X.WAT.E.F5 (assembly GCF_030397615.1). Taxonomy (NCBI): domain Bacteria; kingdom Pseudomonadati; phylum Pseudomonadota; class Gammaproteobacteria; order Vibrionales; family Vibrionaceae; genus Vibrio; species Vibrio sp. 14N.309.X.WAT.E.F5. Next base: position 184,792 of record NZ_JAPNXR010000001.1, read on the forward strand.
TTGCAGCGCGCTCAGTCACCAATTAGCGATTAATCGAAATATTGAGTCACGACAACGAGCGGAAGAATCCGAAAGGGCGACACGCGATTTCGTTGCGATGATCAACCATGAACTAAGAACTCCGCTTAACGGCTTGCTAGGCAGTGCTGAGTTGATCAGTGATACCGAGCTGAACTGTTCTCAGCGCGAGATAGTGAACAACCTAAGTCAATCTGGTGAATTTCTAAGAACCATCATTAATGACCTACTGGATTACAGTAAAATTAATGCAGGGATGCTGGAGCTTATTCCTAAGAAATTTGCGCTACACGATTTGCGAAATACGATTGAAAGTATCTTCATCAACCGAGCGATTGAGAAGCAGCTTAAATTCCAGATCACTATTGCGCCAGACGTACCGACTCATTTCAACGGTGATTTAGAACGTATCACTCAACTGTTCGTAAACTTAATTGGCAATGCAATCAAATTTACAGAACACGGGCATGTCAAAGTCGATATTAAGTGGGAAAACAACCAGTTCGTTTTCTCTGTGGAAGATACCGGTGTCGGTATAGCAGAATCCGCCCATAAAACACTGTTTGAACCTTTTACCCAGGCTGACAATTCAAGTAGCAGAAACTATGAAGGTACGGGGCTTGGTTTAGCGATTTGTCGTAAGTTGGTGGTTCTGATGAATGGTGATATTGGCGTTACCAGTGTCTTGGGTTCTGGTACTACGTTTACTATCTCAGTTCCGCTTCAAGTTATCGATGTTCCAGTAGAGAGCGATTGCGTGGCTAAAAGCTTCGAATCAGAGGTCGAACTGTCTTTACTTAAAGTTCTAGTGGTGGATGATATTAAGATGAACCAAATCATCATCCAACAGATGCTGCGTAAATATGAGATAGAGCCGACCATCGCAGGTAATGGAGTCGAAGGGCTGGAACTGGCCTCTGACAATGAATATGACATCGTGTTTATGGATTGCAGGATGCCAGTCATGGATGGCTTTGAAGCGACACAAAAGCTTAGAAAGAAAGGCTACACTAAGTCTATTGTGGCACTCACCGCCGGAACGACACTTGAAGAGCGTGAACGTTGCATTAAGTCTGGAATGGATGACATCCTCAGCAAACCCTATACCTCGAATGATCTTAAAGACATGCTTAAGAAGTGGGGTATTGCGCCAGTAACTGTTGCTTAACGCTAACGCATCCGTATTTTGTCTTTTCTAAAAACTGAAAACCCTAAGCGATCTTGGATGGCTTAGGGTTTGTTTTATTTTATGCCTTAGATTGGTCAACACGCCGCTAATTTATGCTGAGGTAGTTATCGATTTAAATTAGCACTCTTCAAGTACAGGCAAGATACGGCTCAGCTTATCGAGTGTTTCTTGATATTCAGAGGCACAATCACTATCAAATACCACACCACCGCCAGCCCAGGCATAGAGGGCATTATCTTCCGCCACTAAGGTACGAATCGTAATACTGGTGTCCATTCTGCCATTACGGCTGATGTAGCCAATACTGCCGCAGTACGCTGAACGTCGATGGGGTTCTAACTCTTCAATGATCTGCATCGCGCGAACTTTTGGTGCTCCGGTAATCGATCCTCCAGGGAAACAGGCTCTTAATAAGTCAGTTGCTGAATACTGAACATCTAACTCTGCTCTAATCGTACTGACCAAGTGGTGAACGGCAGGGAAGCTTTCAATCTCAAACAATTTAGGGACGTGAACCGAGCCTGGCTTTGCAACTCTACCGATGTCATTGCGCAGTAGGTCGACGATCATCAGGTTTTCTGCCTGATCTTTTTCTGCTGCCGCTAAGTCTTGTGCATTGGCGTCGTCAATCATGGGTTCTTCAGAACGAGGACGTGTGCCTTTGATTGGTTTTGTTTCAATGGTGCCACTATTGAGCTCTAGGAATCGTTCAGGAGAAACACTTAAGATTGCTGAGTGTTCAAGACGAATAAAACCAGAAAACGGCGCCGAATTGTATTGCTCTAACTTTTCATAAGCGAGCCATTCGCTGCCTTGGTAATCGGCACGAAAACGTTGAGCAAGGTTTATCTGATAACAGTCACCCGACAACAAGTACTCTTGAACGCTATCGAACTTATTGGCATAACTTTGTTCAGTCATATTGGATTGCCATGGGGTGGTTAATCCAAAGTTCTGATGAGCCCGTTCTGCTCTTTCTGCTTGTTGGCTTGGCGATTGTTGTTGAGTTAACCAATCCCAATGGGTATCAATGTTTTGCCCAACAAGGAACGCAGCTTTAAGCTTGTGATCAACAATTACAGCCCATTCATACAATCCAACCGCCATGTCTGGCGCAGAAATATCACGCTTAGCAAGAGAGGGCAGAGCTTCCACTCGTCGTCCCAAATCGTAGCTAAAATAGCCTAAAGCGCCACCTATGAAAGGCAGTTCAGGATGCTCACTGGTTGCGGGTAGTAATTGCTGTTGATATTGGTCGAGTAGTTCGAAAGGGTCTGACTCTGAAACCTCGCACGTCTCATTAACATTGACGGTCGTTTTTGCACCGATTGTCTCGAAGGTGGCGATGGGTTGAGCAACTAAAATGTCGTATCGACTATCAACGTGGCTTTCTGAGGCAGAGCGTAATAGCATTGCCCACGGCACGCTTTCAATATGAGAAAACAGCTGTTTAGCTAAAGTTGATTGATATTCAAGCGGCTTGATTTGGATAGAGCGAAATTCGTTGTTATTCATTTGTTTAATTTGTGACAAAGAGTTCGATCACTGCATGGCGTGTGAGAGGAAGCAAGAGTATCATAAATTGAAAATAAAATGGGTTCTTGATTAGAACGGTGCAAACCACATGGTTTAGTTTAAAGCTATGCAAGCGATTGCTAAAGCAACTAAATACAGCTCAACATAATAAAAAGCTAAGCCAACTAATCCGGTTAGACAAAAACAGTCTAACCAAGACCCCACATGGAACCAGAACAATAAAGAGGCATGCAATGACGGTTATTCGTAAGCAAGATGTGATCAGCAGTGTCGCTGACGCACTTCAGTACATTTCTTATTATCACCCTTTAGACTTTGTCCAAGCCCTAGAAAAAGCGTACGAGAAAGAAGAGAGCCAAGCAGCAAAAGATGCTATCGCTCAGATTCTGATCAACTCGCGTATGTCTGCGGAAGGCCATCGTCCAATTTGTCAGGATACGGGTATTGTTACTTGTTTCGTGAACATCGGTATGGATGTTAGGTGGGAAACGGATCAAACAGTACAACAGATGGTTGATGAAGGCGTTCGTCAAGCTTACAACAACCCAGATAACCCATTGCGTGCATCTGTCCTAATGGACCCTGCAGGTAAGCGTATTAATACCAAAGACAACACACCAGCGGTTGTTCACATTAATATGGTTCCTGGCAACAAAGTTGAAATTCAAATCGCAGCAAAAGGCGGCGGTTCTGAGAACAAAACCAAGATGGTGATGCTGAACCCTTCTGATGATATTGCAGAATGGGTAGAGAAGACGCTACCAACAATGGGTGCGGGCTGGTGTCCACCGGGCATGCTAGGTATAGGTATTGGTGGTACGGCAGAGAAAGCAGCAGTACTAGCAAAAGAATCTTTGATGGAACACATCGATATTCAAGAGCTTATCGAAAAAGGCCCTGAGAACACAGAAGAAGAGCTTCGTCTAGACATCTTCAACCGTGTAAACAAGCTGGGTATTGGTGCACAAGGTCTTGGCGGTCTAACCACTGTGGTTGACGTAAAAATCAAAACAGCACCAACTCATGCAGCCTCTAAGCCTGTTTGCTTGATCCCGAACTGTGCAGCAACACGTCACGTACATTTCACATTAGACGGCAGCGGCCCTGCAGAGCTAACACCACCTAAGTTAGAAGAGTGGCCAGATATTACTTGGGAAGCAGGTGCAAATACTCGCCGTGTTAACCTTGATGAAATTACTAAAGAAGACGTTCAAGAGTGGAAGACCGGCGAAACGGTTCTTCTATCAGGCAAGATCTTAACCGGTCGTGATGCAGCGCATAAGCGTATTCAAGGCATGCTTGAAAGTGGTGAAGGTTTACCAGAAGGCGTCGACCTGAAAGGTAAGTTCATTTACTACGTAGGCCCTGTTGATGCAGTAGGCGATGAAGCGGTAGGTCCTGCTGGCCCAACAACGTCTACTCGTATGGATAAGTTCACCGACATGATGCTAGAAGAAACCGGCATTATGGGCATGATTGGTAAAGCAGAGCGCGGCCCTGCAACGGTTGAGTCAATCAAACAACATAAATCGGTTTACCTGATGGCGGTTGGTGGTGCAGCTTATTTAGTGGCTAAAGCAATTAAAAAAGCACGTGTGGTTGCGTTTGAAGATCTCGGTATGGAAGCGATCTACGAGTTTGAAGTTGAAGACATGCCGGTAACGGTTGCGGTTGACTCTAACGGCGTGAACGCGCACCAGATCGGCCCTGACACGTGGAAAGTGAAAATTGCTGAAGCTGAAAAAGCATAATTTACCGAAGTCAAAAGTCGTAACAGGCGCTAGCTTCAGCGTTTGAATTGCAATTCTTGACAGAAACTTGAAGACAAAAGTGCAGCATTATTTGCACTTTTGTCTTATTATCAATGATATAGTGATGAACACATAGTTTGATATAAGAACATAGGAGAGAGGAATGCCTCGTTTTATTCAGATCCTACAGATTATCTTGGCAGTGGTGATTGGTGCTTTTGTTGGTTACGACCTGATCTTGAAAGGGATCAGTATCTTTGATAATAAATACGTGACGATTACTTGTGCACTTTGGCTAATCGCAGAGATTGCACTGTTTGTTATCTACAAGTTGATTGAAGACGATTAAGAGTCGGATATCGCAGAAAAATTCTAAAGCCCCTGATTATGAACGTAGTCAGGGGCTTTTATTCATCTAGCATTAAGAATGGGTATTGCATACTCATCAACATCAACATCAACATCAACATCAAGACAAGCAAAAGCATACAAACTATCCCAACTGGGAAAGAACATAGGCTTGCCTCTCTATTATCATAATCAGCTAGCCTAACTATCACGGAGTCGTTCAAATGAAACACCTAACTCAAGAAATGAGTGACTTTATAAGCAGAGGAACGGATTCTCACATTCGAGTAGCGGTCACGGGGCTTTCTCGTGCGGGTAAGACAGCCTTCATTACTTCGCTGGTTAATCAGCTTCTTCATACGTCTACCCACAAAAATCTGCCTCTACTTGCATCGGCGAGAGACGGAAGAATTATTGGCGCTAAGCGCATCCCGCAACACAATATGATGATCCCACGCTTCTCTTATGATGAAGCGATGGAAGCTTTGAATGCGCAGCCACCAGAGTGGCCAGTACCGACGCGTGATGTCAGTGAGATTCGTCTAGCCATCAAATATAAGCCAGCTAAAGGCGCAAAGAAGCTACTGAGTAAAAACAGCACCCTTTATCTCGATATTGTCGATTATCCAGGTGAGTGGCTACTTGATTTACCTTTGCTGGATATGGACTTTGATACTTGGAGCCAATCCCAATTCGCCGCGTTGAAAGGCGACAGAGAAACCTACTCGCAACAGTGGAACACAATGCGTGGTGACATTGACTTGCTAGCCGAAGCCGACGAAAAGAAACTGGTCGCGATTGCCGATAGCTATACTCAGTACCTTCATACTTGTAAGGATAACGGCTTGCACTGGGTACAGCCGGGTCGATTCGTATTGCCGGGTGAGCTTGAAGGTGCGCCTGTGCTGCAATTCTTCCCGTGTGCTGCACCCGAGGGTAAATTCTCGAAAACCAGCAACTATGCGGTTTTAAAAGCGCGTTATGAAGAGTATCAACAGAAAGTCGTAAAGGCGTTCTATAAGAATCACTTTGCTACGTTCGACAGACAAATCGTGCTGGTGGATTGCTTGCAGCCACTCAACGCGGGCTATGACTCTTTCATGGACATGCGTGGTGCGTTAGAACAGTTATTGAAGAGCTTTAAGTACGGGCGAAGCAATATGCTAAGACGCTTGTTTGCGCCGAAGATTGACAAGATCTTGTTTGCTGCCACTAAGGCTGATCACGTGACACCGGATCAACATCCGAACTTGGTATCGCTGTTACAGCAGATGGTACACCCTGCTTGGCAACAGGCGGCGTTTGAACACATCGACATGAGTTGCATGAGCATTGCGTCTATTCAAGCGACCAGCGCGGGTTATATCTCGTCGGGTTCAGACAATGTTCCAGCACTGCAAGGTGTCACTTTAAACAACGAGCCTCAAACCATGTATCCGGGTGAGGTGCCGCGCAAACTGCCGAACAAACAGTATTGGGAAACCAACCAGTTTGATTTCACGAGCTTTAGGCCAATGGAACAACACTCCGATGAGCCTTGTCAGCATCTGAGAGTCGACAAGGTTTTAGAGTATCTCATTGGCGATAAGTTGAAGTAATTGAGGTAATCAAAATGAGTGAATTGAAAACAAAACAGGTCTTTGATGAACCGTTGAAGACCTCGTTCGACGAGCCTGATAATAATGAAATTAGTCCAGACTTGGGTGCCCAACAGCTATTCACGGAACAAGAGAAGTTTGTACCCGTCGCGCCACAAGTGGAAATAGACATTGATGGTGACGCTGAGTTGCAATTGGAACAAGTGATTCGACCGAGCAAAAAGAAAAAGTGGTTTGGAACGGGTTTACTGGTCGCTTTCTCCGGTCTGGTGGGCTGGCAGGCGATTGACTCTGTCATTACTGCTATTCAAACCGCTGACTGGCTAGCTTTAGGTTGGGCAGGCTTTATCGCTGCCATTGCTTCATTAGGTTTAGGCGCAATAGGCAAAGAGTTGTGGAAGTTGCGTTCGCTGAAAGACCATTTCAGTGTGCAAGAGCAGAGTGAAGAGTTACTGCAAAGCCAGAGTGTTGGTAAAGGCAAAGCGTTCTGTGAAAACATTGCCAAGCAGGGCGGCATAGTGGCTGAATCTCCTTCATACGATAAGTGGCGAAATAGCATTAATCCGGCGCACAGCGATGCTGAAGTGTTGGATATGTACGATGCGTTGGTCGTGAGTCAGCAAGATAAGGTCGCTACTCAAATCGTCACTAAGTTTTCGACGGAATCCGCGGCCTTGGTTGCTGTGAGCCCGTTGGCTGCTGCTGATATGTTGCTGGTGGCATGGCGTAATTTCACTATGATAGACAAGCTTGCCGACGTCTATGGTATTGAGCTTGGCTATTGGTCTCGCATTAAGTTGTTCAAGTTGGTGTTAATCAACATGGCAGCGGCAGGGGCGAGTGAGCTAGCGATTGATGCGAGTATGGACTTAGTCTCGATGGATCTTGCGGGTAAAGTCTCAGCTCGAGCAGGGCAGGGTCTTGGTGTTGGTATTCTTACTGCACGACTTGGTCTGAAAGCGATGTCATTGCTTCGACCTATGCCTTGGCACAATGACCGAAAAGTAAAACTATCAGACCTCCGCAAAGCTGTCCTTTCTGAAATAAAGCGTATCACTCTCAAATAAAGTATTGAAAGCTCAATAGTTTGAGAAGAAGAGTAAACATATGTTTACTCTTCTTCTTGACTGAACTCAGAGCTTAATCCACACTACTGTCAACTTATCCTGACACCTATAATAGGACTATTTGTGCGTCTTGAAGTATTGTGTGAAGACAGACTCGGCTTAACGCGTGAGTTGCTCGATATCTTGGCCTCAAAAAGCATTGATTTAAGAGGAATCGAAATTGATGTTAAAGGCATTATTTACCTAAACTGCCCTGATATTAATTTTGATGCTTTTAGTGAACTTATGGCTGAAATTCGCCGAATTTCAGGTGTGAAGGATGTACGTAAAATCCAATTTATGCCGAGCGAAAGGCATAATACCGAGCTGATTGCTCTGCTGGCTAACCTGCCAGATCCCGTGATTGCGATTGACCTTAAAGGCTCAGTCGACATGGCGAACCACGCTGCATTGAACCTATTCGGCAAGCAAGAAGACGAAGTCATCGGTGAGCCGTTAGCGACGTTTGTGCCTAGCTTTAACTTTGCTCGTTGGATCGAAGGCGATGTAACGCGTCACCGTGAAGTCGTGGTGTTAGAAGGTTTGGACTTCTCTATCGAGATACTACCGATTTATCTTGGCGGCGACGTTAACGAAGCGGTACTGGCGAGCGCAGTAATGACGATTCGTTCTTGTAATCAAGAGATGAATTCGCCAGATTCAATCCCTGAACAGAACAACCTAGGTTTTGAACACTTTGTTGGTGTCTCTAATCGCCATAAAGCCTTGATCAGCCAAGCTAAGAAATTGGCTATGCTGGATCAGCCTCTACTTATTGAAGGGGACACAGGCACGGGCAAAGAGATGTTGGCTAAAGCGTGTCATAACCGTTCGAACCGAGCGTCTTTCCCATTCTTGATTCTAAGCTGTGCATCAATGCCTGATGACGTGGCTGAAACTGAGCTGTTTGGTCATGCTCCGGGTTCATTCAATCATGAACAAGGTCATAAAGGCATTTTCGAACAAGCGAATGGCGGCACAGTATTTTTAGATGAGATCGGCGAAATGAGCCCGCATCTACAAATCAAACTGTTGCGTTTCCTACAAGATGGTTCATTCCGACGTGTAGGCGAAGAAGAAGAGATGCACGCCGATGTGCGTATTATCGCGTCAACACGTCATCGTCTTTCTGAATTAGCTGACTCAGGTTCATTTCGTGAAGATTTGTTCTACCGTTTAAACGTTTTGACTCTGTCTATTCCGGCACTGCGTGAACGCTCAAACGATGTAGCGCCTTTGTTGGAACTCTTTGTCGCAAAATACGCACAGCAATTGGGCATGTTAAAACCAAAACTGACGGTAGAACTTATCGATCAGTTAGGGAATTACCAATGGCCGGGCAACATTCGTCAATTGGACAACATGGTTCTTCGTGCACTAACAGAGTTGGACTCAGACACACTAACGGTTGAGCAGTTCCACTTGCCTCAACTAGAAACTATGACGGCAGGAATGGCGAACTTAAGTTTAGACGGTTCACTCGATGAGATCATGAAAGACTACGAGTCGCAGATTCTAGAGAAGCTGTATCAGTCGTTCCCATCGAGCCGTAAGTTAGCAAAACGTCTGAATGTTTCTCACACCTCAATTGCGAACAAACTTCGCGATTACGGTATCAGAAAGAACTGATCGAATAAGAACATGATTATGGAAGATTTGAGCACACCAGAACGCATTTATAAGCGCGATGGAAACCTGATTCTACGTACCGCTGAGATAGATGATGCGAACATGATCAGTGATTACTTTCAAACTAACCGAGAGTACCTTAAGCCTTGGGAACCAATTCGTGAAGATGCGTTTTTTGATAGAACGGGTTGGGCGCAGCGCCTGATTAAGCTAAACGAACTTCATAAAATGGGGCTAGGTTATTACTGTTTGCTTGTTAATGATGACACCAACGAAATGTTGGGCACCATTTCATTCAGTAATCTGTCTCGATTCCCTTTCTATGCGTGTAATGTCGGTTATTCGCTTGCTGAAAGTGCACAAGGCCACGGTTACATGCGCAGAGGCTTAAGCATGGCAAAGGACTATATGTTTGATGTTCAGAACATGCATCGTTTGATGGCGGGTTATATGCCTCATAATGAGCGTAGCGCTGGTGTGTTAGAACATTTAGGTTTTGTTCGTGAAGGCTTTGCCAAAGATTATTTGCAGATCAACGGTAAATGGGAAGACCATATACTGACTGCATTAGTTAACCCGAACTGGGAAGATAGGCGCGCTGTTTAGATACCAATAGTCATTAGGCGTAAGTATCAATTAAACGTAAATACAGATTTAGAGGCAGTGACGAACATAGATAAAATGAAACCGTCACTGTATCAAAAAGAGCATATAGGCATGGTAATCCATAAGCCTAAGAAGAAATTTGAGGAATTTTGATGTCATATACAACTTTGGACGAATACCAAAGAAAATGGATTTTTACTCACCAGTCGATGCCATTACCGGCAGAGGACTTGGAAAAGATTAAACCAATGACACAGGCAAGGGCGTCTCAGTTTTGGAAAGAGAACGTAAGCCCACAAAGCCCGGACGCTGAAAGACTAAGTTCGCAAGACTGGCCAAACAAGGCATCCAACTGGAACGAAGAGATCAGTTGGATGGAAAATTGGGAAGCCGATGAGCCAGAAATGCCAGAAGAGATCCTTAACTTTATTGATTGGCAAGATGACGTAACTGTTTATTTTTGTTATGAAAAATACAACATTCTCGAAACTAAGTGGTCGGTTTTTAAGAAACACTGGAAGAACTTTTTGTTCTACGATGATGGCCCAATTTTGCTAGGTCGCCGTCGTTCAGAAGCTCTTTGGTTTGCAACAAACGGCACCGTTAAAATTGGTAACCGGGCTTAAGCTTCAGAACGTATGTATAGCTGTATAAAAGCGAGCCTAGTGCTCGCTTTTTTATTAGAGCTGGGCATAACGTTTACTCATTTTGTTTTCATACATCTGCGTGTCTGCTAGTCGTATTAACTCTTCGGTAGCTGGAATATTTGATGAGTAAATGAGTGAACCATGACTAAAGGTAGCATGGCAATCTATACCTAGCTTTTGAGAGTGTTTGTTAAAGTCTGTTTGTATTCGGCTTAGAATCTTATTTAAGGAGTTTTCTGTGACGTCTCTACATAATAAGATAAATTCATCTCCTCCAAGCCTTCCACAAATATCTTCCTTGCGGGTGTTGTACTGAAGTGAATGAGAGAGCGACTTTATATATTGGTCGCCAATATTATGTCCGAAGTTGTCATTGACATGCTTAAGACCATCTATATCAAAATAGACAGCTCCAATGCTAACTCCACTATCTATGGCACTATCGATGAATTTAGGGGATTCACTTAATATGGCTCGCCTATTAAAAACCTGAGTTAACTCGTCATGATTAGAAGTGTATTTTAATTTTCGTACTCGCTCAGCAATGTGAACCTCTCTCTCTAATAGAGCACGAATACTCTCCATTAAATTTATCTGTATCGGTTTATAAGAGGTCTCTTTAGTGTCTAGGGCACAAAGTGTCGCAAACATTCTGCCGTCTGATTGGAAGATAGGTAAGCCAAGATAAGAAACGTAACCCATTTGCGTCAGTTCTGGGTTGTCGCTCCACTCCTCTTTACCGGAAGCATTTTGTACATAAAGCATGGCCTTGGTTTCCATCACTTTCTTACAGTACAAATTGATGTCTCTAGGGATGATTTTTCCGGGGTTTGCTTTTACGCCTGGTGATGAAGACATAGCAATGTTTTGGAATCCAACTTTTGACGTAAGAATAAGCCCTACAGCCGGCGCATTAAGCACTTCTGCTATGTTGTTGAGCATACTTTTCCATAAAGAGAGGTCCATTTCTTTAACTAGATCATTGATGGCATATTTAGAGCTGGATTGATATATATTGGTAAATGGCATAAATGATCACCTTTTTGGAATGTCATACTGTTGACTCTAATGTCAAAATTTCACCTTTGCAATCTGAAATAATGCATTTCCTTCTATTTGTATTTTTAATAAGACAAAGCTGTAACCCCTAGGTGGTGCATTTATAAAAGCATTCAAAAAATCATCATGACCATATTTATTTTTTAATAAAAATAAGTGGTTTATCTGTTTGAATAATTCAATTATAAAGCTGTTTTCGATATGTAAATCACAAATTCGTTATGGTTTAACCGGAAAATATTGAATCAATAGGGGGGAGCTCTATATTGGGAAGTGTAGCCTTAGTGGAGGTGAAGTATTATGATTTGGGATACTCTCGAACGTGTAAATAAACTTCGCAAGGAAGCAATGGAGGATCCGGATTTTCTGGATTCGGCAAAAATGCATGAGCAATGGCTTTTAAGCGAAACTCATAATCAACCTAAGAATGGAGAGAAAGAGAAGAAACCGAAAAAGTTATCAGACATCTATGAAAACACCGAATTTCCTATTAACCCAACCGGAACGAAACATTAATAATGATTAACTGCAACACGGCTAAGGCTCTTAACCAAAAAGCTATAAGTCGATTAAACATACCAGCCTTAAGCCACCAATAAAAAAGCCACTTTCAACGAACCGAAAGTGGCTTTTTCTTTTCTTGTTAGCTTCTTTACTCATTAACAACGAAAGCTAATCGTTTTGAATGCTAGCTATTGATCAGGCTTAAGCCGCTTGGCAATGCATCACCAAACACGCGCTTAGACTCGCTCTCAGAAAGCTCAGTGACTTCACTTACTAGCGTTAGCCAAGACTCTGGCACCTTACTTTGCTTTAACTTTTCAAGAACTTGAGCACGGTAGTCATCAGAGATATCGAACTGTCGGTCACCCGTCTTACGACAAATCATCACAGCCGCGAAGGCAATCATCTGCTCTTTCTGCCAATTCTGGTCAAGCAGCTTTGGTAACCACTGTTCTGCTTGCTCTCTTGGAATGACGCTATGTTGGCTTCCGTATAACGGTGTGCGAGACGCTAAGCGACCCAGAGCCCACCAGTGAGCCTGTTCGAACTGATTATGGTTAATCGCTTTGCTTAAGAACCAAGTCGCTAATAGAACCTTGTCTTCCACTTCAAGTTGCTCAAGTGATGCTGCCAATCTCACCATGGCTTCATAACCATTGTCTTGTGCATCTTTAGCCGTTTTAGGGTTCTTCATTGCACCTGGGTGAAGGTACTTCGCGATATCAGCCAAGATGGTTTCTTGCTGCTCTTGATTCAGGCCACCCGCAACACGGCGCCAGAATACCCACCAATCTGTCCAACCTTGATGGTTCTGGAATTGGATGTTTTGTTGGTATAGCCCCCAAATTTGTTCAATACGCCATGAGTCGGTTGGATCACCAAAGCCAGGTCGCATAGAGTAACCCGCTAAACGCAGCCAGTTTTTCTCGTGTGCTTCAGAGCGACGACGTCGTTTACGACCTAATGAGAACGAATCAAACAGGTGCCGGAGAGTAGTAAAGTCCCACTCTTCGCGCTTACCAAGTCGTTTCTCAAGATCTTTGGCCAGCGTTTTGATCTCTTTAGATTCCGCACTTTTCTTGTTGCCGCTATACAGGCGAGAAATCAACTCCTTACATTCGTCCAATCTTGGATGAAGTTTAGAGTTATCGGATTCATCGCCTTGCTTGTTTCTGACTTCGAACTCAAGTAACCAACGCTTAGTGTCATCTTCCGTACTCACACACTCCATTTTCAATGTGCCGACTTCGGTTAATTGACAAGCGAGCAATACTTCAACGCGCTCTTTTTGGTTGGCTTGAAGCTCTGCAGTGCCTGACCCTTCAAGCGTTGAAATATACGGTGGAAGAGGGGAGAACAAGTCAGCGTCGACATTGACCATCACGCCGTTTTGAATGGCAGTGTCATGAGCAATTTGATCGTGTGTTGAAGTCAGTAGATTGAAACGTACCGGCTCACCCAAAGTCAGTGAGAAACGACGGCTGTTTAAACGTATCTCTTGGCCTTCTTCAGTCCCTTTAGCAAGCAGACAAAGCGCTTTACCCATTTTGTTCTTCTCTTGTAAATGCAAGAAGTAAGAACGGGCAGCACCGCCACCGATTTTCAGCTGTGCACCACGGCGTGCTTTACCAAAGGCAACCGCGCCAAGGGCTACAGACCAGTCAGGGTGAGGGTTATCTAAGACGGTGATTGGTGCACCGTTCCAATTGCCAAGTAACTGAGTAATACGTTCAGTGACAAGCTCACTGTTAAATACACCGCCGTTGAGTAGCACACCGACGGGTATCGCTGGCTTTGTCTCATCAAATTCGACTGCGCCAGATTTCTCTAGTGCCGCTTTTGATACTTGCTGGTGTGTCGCTAGGAATTCGGCAACGTGCTTACTTACCGCAGGATCTGCTGCGTAGGGTAGGCCGAACTCAACCACCGCGCTGCGGCGTTTGTCAGGTACTTCAGTGAACTCAGAAAGTGGGAAGAAACCTTCCAGTGCAATCTGATGAACTTCTTGTTTGGTTAAACCAATACTCTTCGTACCGCCAAGCAGTTTTGAACCGCTGCCCAGCATGGTGATCTTCACATCGTCTGGCGCATTAGCAGAAAGCAGGCTCTCTTTTGCGGCGCGAGTCTGCTGAATAAGCTTGGTTAGGCTAGACGCATTCAGCTTTTTGTTTTGATTGAAGCGTTGCTCTGCAAGGTGAGCAAGGGCTAAATCGAGGTTATCACCCCCGAGCATCAAGTGTTCGCCAACGCCGATACGGTCGAGTGCGAGTTCTTGGTCATCCCCATTGTTTGAGTTGAAGCTTGCTTCGATCAAACTTAAATCGGTGGTACCGCCCCCAACATCACACACTAGAATCAGCGGGATCTGTTGAAGTTCATCAGCAGCGGTTTTTTGGTGACGTGCATACCAGTCATAACAAACGGCTTGAGGTTCTTCGAGTAACAGAATCTTACCCAAGCCCGCCAGTTCTGCCGCTTCGAGTGTCAGCTTGCGTGCTGTCTCATCGAATGAAGCAGGAACGGTGACTACAACATCTTGGTCTTCAAGCTTGTTGCTTGGGTTACGGTAGTTCCATGCTTGGTGGATGTGGTTCAGGTAGCTTGCGCTTGCGACAACAGGGGACACCTTATCGACGTCAGTTGCGCCTGCCCAAGGCAGAATATCGGAGTTACGATCAACCGCTTGGTGAGATAGCCAGCTCTTAGCACTGGATACTTGGCGGCCTTCAACTTTTGCGCCCAGTTCGCGCGCCCATTCACCGACGATGACGTTTTGAATATCTCCTTTAACCAAGCTCGGTTCCCAAGGCATAGTGAGATCGGAAGGAGAGATCTGGCCTTGTGCTGGATGGTAACGAAATGAAGGAAGCAGCGGTTTACGAACCACTTCACCGGGACCGATGAGTTGGTCAATATCGAAAAGAGAAACGGGAGCATGTTGTAGGTCGTCGTTGATTTCACAGTAGGCAACCACAGTGTTGGTTGTGCCTAAGTCAATGCCGACTAAAAAACGAGGAGATGCCATACAAAACCTTATTCTGCCAAAGTGATGACCAGTTAATGGATAGTCTTGGTCTTATTATTGTCTTTGGAATGCTTTTAATACAGGGCTAGGGAATCGCATTGATAAAGTAACGGCACCCGTTAAGGTGCCGTTGATTCATTATGCTTGTTCGTTTGAGTCGCTATTCGTATCTTCACGAACGTCGAACTCAACGTGCCATTTCTGACCATTGTCAGTGGCAATCGCTTCTAGGTATAACGTGCCTAATTCAGTAACACGAGACGCTAAAGTCACCGGAACCACTTCACCTTCGCGACGACCTTCAGAAACAGGCAGTGTCACTTGGATTTCAGGAAGCTCATCAAGATCTTCTGGAGCCCAGTGATCAAGGTGCGTACCTGCTTGGTCTTCACGACGTGTTGTTGAACCGAAGAATTGGAAGTGTACTGGCTGACCAATCACTAGACCGAACTCTTGGCTAGGAACTTGAACGCTTGAGCCTTCTTCCATACCAAATGGTGCAACACACAAAGCTTCCATCGGAGGAGCCATACCTGGGATAGCTGGCATCGCGCTTTCAATTCCTACGTAGTAAGAAGAAGCAATACCACCGCGGATACGAACGCCTTGGCCACGACGTACTGCGCCGTAGTAAGAAGCGCCACTTGCAACCGCTAGGTCTAAGTCTAAGCCCGAAAGCTGTTTAGCGAATTCTACGTCTGCATTAATTAGCCATTCATTGATCGTGTCTGAAAGACGATCAGCAAGTAGGTTAGATTTTAGAACACCACCATTGAACAGTACCGCTGTTGGTTTGATGAAGTCTGCTGCTGGCGCTTCCGCACCTGGCATACCCGGCATGTTTGCAAATGGGTTGAAATCTTGTTGAGCGGCTTCACTATTTCCAGAAAGCGCATTGGCTTGCTTAGAAAGGAATGCGGCAATGTGACGAGTAATACCTGCGTCTTGAGCGTAAGGCAGACCCATTTGAGTCAGTGCACCACGAGTTTTCTGTACCGGGTGATCCGTTACAGCGACTTGTGGGAAGAAGCCATCAACCAATGTTTGTTGTACTTCTTGCTGAGTCAGTTCTGTTTTCAGTGTTGCGCCAAGTAGCTTAGAGCCACGGCTTGGAACAACGATCGGCACAGATTGAAGCTCAGCATCATTAAGCAATGCTTCTTTCGCATCACGACACGCATGAGTCATCGCTTGAACCTGCCAAGGAGCCAGTTCTTTGCCTTCTTGAGCCAGTTTCATTTTCAGACGGTAAGCTAACGCTAAGTCCATGTTGTCGCCGCCAAGTAGGATGTGTTCACCTACTGCGATACGGTTCAGACTTAGGTTGCCTTCATCTTGTGTTACTTCAACCAACGAAAGGTCAGTCGTACCACCACCGATATCAACAACAAGAACGATGTCGCCAACGTTCACTTCATCACGCCATGTGTCGTTGCTGTTATCAATCCAGCTGTAAAGAGCCGCTTGTGGCTCCTCAAGAAGTGTCAGGTGAGTGAAACCAACATTACGCGCAGCTTCAGCTGTTAGGTCACGAGCTGCAGGATCAAACGAAGCTGGAACGGTGATCGTTACATCTTGGTCTGCCAGTTTGTGTTCTGGGTTAGCGTGGTTCCAAGCATCTTTAAGATGCTCTAGGTACAACTCAGTTGTCTTAAGCGGAGATACTTTTTCAACTTCTTCAGGGCTACCTGCAGGAAGGAACGCATCACGACGGTTCACACCACCGTGGCATAGCCAAGATTTAGCACTTGCGACCAAGCGGATAGGGGTTTTAGAACCAAGGTTACGCGCAATAGCACCAACCAGTGCTTTAGGCTCAGAAGACCAAGGCAGAACGCGAGAACCCGCATTCATTTCATGTTCGTGCGGCTGGTATAGGAACGAGCCAAGTTGGCTGCGAGTTTCTACTGTACCAGGTGCCGTTAGCTGAGGGATTTGCATCACCTCTACACGAGCATCTTCATTGGTTGTGTCGATGTAAGACAAAACGCAGTGTGTGGTACCTAAATCGATACCAACACTGAACTTAGGCGCCTGATGTTCTTGTGAATGCTCTCGGTCTTGAGAAGATAGCTCTTGAGCTGAATGACTTTGGTGTTCCATTATAGCTCCACCTCTGCCGGGGCAATCACAGATGCATCGTAGTTCTCAGCAAGCTTAGGCAGGTTCATGTCAGTTGCTTTCCAACCTTTGTGAACCAATGTGCCATTGAACGGTGCATTGCCCGTTACATTGCCTGTTAGGCGAATTTCTTGTGGGTTGAAGCCTTCAACAACTGTGATGCGCGTTTCTTCATCTTCTGTGCGGATGTGAGACAGCGTTACGTAGTCTGCTAGTACTTTTTTACCGCCAGTGTGAATAACACGTGCTGCTGCACCAACTTCTTCATCAGAGAACGAAGTCAGGTCTTCTTTTAGGAAGTCGATTAAACGCGCTTCTTGTTGCATGATAGACAGAAGTTGCATTGCAGAATCTGTCGGTGCTGTTGCTAGCTTAGATTCAACTTCAACGACTTTCTCGATCACTTTTTCAACTTCAACAACTTTCTCTACTTCGACAATTTTTTCAACTTGCTTTTCAACTTCAACGATTTTCTCTACTGGTTTTTCTACGACTTTCTCAACCACTTTGGTTTTACGAGAAACGGCAATTAACAGTAGTAAAACGCTTGATGCAGTTAAGCCTGCGTGAAGCATATCAAACGTCTGTGGGATTAGGTTCAAATCAACGATCATAGTGATTTCTCTTTAAAATTGATTTAACGGTATATTCGTCGGTTTAAAGGAATATACAGGTTGGAAAGAAACTCATCGGCGCAAGTCCGAAACGGTCACTTTCAAGCTATAAATATGGGTGGATACTAGCATATTCAAGGCTTAAGAGTGGTATTTAATGTTTTCGATTAAGTGGGTTTTTGGCGTGTTAGCTTGAAATTTAGCCGAGATTTGTCTGAATATTGCTCTCTGATGTAAGCGAGAGGTAAACTATGCCCGTTTTATGTCAGTTTTAAGACTAAACAGAAATGGAGCACGATTCTCTTCCGTTATATACTTTCAACTCATTAGAGCCTATTTGGAACCTATATGCCTCACACCACCGACCCATTAACAGGGTTGAAGAGACGAACTCTCCCATTGGTCGTATTTGCGGTCAGTTTTTTGATTACTGTGTTGTGTTTTATCTTAGTCGCGCTGAACCAAAACCGCGCACTGAATATGAATTTGAATAGCTTCGCAAATCATCAGACACTGAGCTTGGAAGCGTTTATCGGCAATGATGTGGCTTATATAGGTTCCGGCGCTAATTTTTTCTATTCCAATGATCCCGAGAACTGGGATAAATTCGACCGTTTTGCTCAGCAAACCATTAACGATTCAAAGAGTCTAATCGGTTTGCAGTGGATGCAAAAAGTGTCAGTAGATGAGATTGCTGAACACACGGCTAAAATGGAAGAAAAGTACCCATTCTATAAGTTATTCACCATCCCGAAGCATGAAGCAAAAACCTATGGCTACATCTTAGATGGCGAGCCAGCTTTTATCGCCAGCGATATCTATCCCAATACCCCAGCGAACGATAGAGTTCTCGGTTTTTACTCTTCTCGCGAGCGATTTAAGCTTATCTTAGAAAACATTAAACAGACACGCGAAGCGAATATTTCAGACAAGGTTCGTTTGATACAAGATGGCTTAGATCAAGAGACACCAAAGAGTGGCATGTTGGTTTATCACCCTGTGTTTGAAGGCGAAAGTGACAATTTACTCGGTGTTGTGATTGGTGTGGTTCGCACCACGTATTACTTTGAAAATCTGCTGGCGTCTGCCGTGGGTGATATGGATGTTTATGTTCGTGTTACCGATACTGGATTCGAAGCGGAAGATTCGCCAATTTTGTTCGAAACTGATGGCTATGACGCGGTTTCTGGGCATCACATAACCAAGACTATCGCACTGACTAACCGTGATTGGAAAGTCGATTACAAAATAGATTCATGCATCTCTTTTTATGGTTATTTGGTGTTAACAGGCATCGCATTGGTCGGTACAACCATCTCATTGTTGTTGGCGTATATCGTTAACATGCAAATCAGAGAGAAAGATCGCTTGTATCGAATGCTGAATAAGCGAACTGAAGAACTTCGCTTCTTAGCTGATCACGACAGCCTGACGGAAATTTATAACCGACGCGCGTTCAATAAGAAGCTAGACAAAGCCATTGAGCGAAACCAGCCCTTTAGTCTCGTTGGGTTTGATATCGACAAGTTTAAAGGTATTAACGACCAGTTCGGTCACCCAGCGGGTGATGCTTTGCTTATTCATGTCATCAAGCTGATCTCGGTGAACCTGAAAGAAGGGGACGACCTGTTCCGCTTAGGTGGTGATGAGTTCTGTATTATTTCTAGCATCTCAAACCATGAAGCCCTGAATCGTTACTTAGAGTGCATTATCAACACCGTAAGTCACTCTCATTGCGAACACAAAGGTCGACAGTTAAGTTGTACTTTGAGTATCGGTGCAGCCATTCGTGACAGTGAGGACTCTGAAGAGATCATGCAAAAAGCGGACAGCATGCTCTACCAAAGTAAGTCAAATGGCCGAAATAGAGTCACAATTGCAGGCTAAATGAGCACTTGGTGCAACTGGGGTCGAGTTCTTTATTGGGCTCATGTACAATTTCAAAAAACTTTTGATGAAAGAATTGGGCGACGTATGAATCACAATCGAGTGGTATGTTTCGATTTAGAAATGTGCTGTTGGAGCAAAGATGGTGTAGGAACAACAGGAGAGATCATTGAAGTGGGTCTTGCTGAGATCGATCTTGTCTCTGGAACCATCGTGAAGCGCGCGCAATATTACGTTAAGCCTGAAAAAGACGAAGTCTCTCTGTTTTGTGCGGAGCTAACAGGTATCACACCTCGCAAGATAGAAAAGCAGGGGCGTCCTTTAGAATCGGTGATTAAATCGATGATTAAGAACTTCGGTGGCCCAAAGAAAATCTATGCCGCTTGGGGGCGTGATGACCTTATCTTACACAAAGAATGTATAGAGAAAGGCATCGAACCGCCGTTTAGCGAGTTCTTGAATATCGCGACACTTTATCGTGTTCAAAACCGCCTTAAAGAGAAACGCATCGGACATCGCGCCGCTCAAGAAGCTAAGAACATTGAGTGGGAAGGTCGTCAGCACTCTGGTTATGTCGATGCTTATAACCTCGCGAAACTGACATTGACGATGCTTTAGTCTTTAAAAGCGCTCGGTCTCTGAAAAGAACAACAGACAACAAAAAGCCACCTTCTAAGTCTCTATATGATCTGAGTATCTATATGAAAAACTAGGTGGCTTTTTTGTTATTCAAGGAAAGACTTTCAGCCTGTTTCCTTATTTAACCTAGTGCCTAATTCACCCTAACTATTTACCAAGCATGTTTTTTAACTTATCACCCTTATCGAAAAAGTGATGCTTTATCGCGCCTAGCACATGTAACGTTATCAACGACATGAACACCTTAATTGCAGTCGCATGAATAAAAAACAATAGGCTAACCATCTCTCTTTTTGTTGCCCCTTCACTAAATACCCATGAATAAACACTGAATATCGGTGTATCAATCAATGCAATACTTAAACCCGATACCGCAATAAAGGTCAGTGTTACCGCCTGAATAAGTTGCACTATTTTTGGAATAGTAAATCGACGTTCACCTCTTTTCGGTTTAGCGAGCATTCTTGCAATCAGTATGTTGATCAACACCAGAACAACAGACCCAAAAATCTGATGTATTAATATTGTTGGGTATTTATCTGGGAAGGGGAGTAATCGGCTCGATATAAACCCAAGCGTTAAGGTCATCATAACAGCACACAACATTGCCCAATGTAATGAATCGACTTTGTTATTTTCGTGTTTGTTTATTCTATTTTGTATTATTTCTTGGTTCATACGATATTCCATTATTAGTGTTGTTCGATTTATTATATTTATCTGGCGTGTGTTATTAATATGTTCACCGAATGTTTAATATTAATAATAACGTATCGATTTAATTAATATTAAATCGTTCGTATTGCTCTTGATGGCGGTTTTATCTCTGTTAGCGTAGTCGAATCTAACCCACGGAGAACGACATGAAGAACATCAAGAGTTTGATTAAACGAGCCATTGCGTTGAGTTTGTTGAGTGTGAGCCCCTTAGTTTTAGCCCAGCCCGTTGTACTTATTAACACCTTCTCAGTTGAAACTAGTAAAGAAGCTGAAACGTTAGCGTATTGGGAAAGCGCTAGGGACGTACTCATTGAACAACCGGGATACATCTCTACCACGCTGCACCGTTCACTAAGCGCTGATGCCACCTACCTGTATGTGAACGTCGCCAATTGGGAGAGCCAGAAGCATTTTATCGACGCTATCTCTGTGATGAGGAAACAACTGCCTGCACTCGATATTAAGGGTGTGACTGCCGATCCTAATCTTTACGAAGTTATTCGCCACTAATTGAGAGTTTGTTTAAATGAAATATGTACCACGATTGTTTTTAGTTCTTTTTAGCTTTTTGTTCTCTGTCAGCAGTTATTCTGCGGCTTATGGCGTTTCCGTTGCATGGAAAACACAAGACGCCCAAGCGGTATTCGATGCCATGCCTACTCAGAAAAAGGCGTTTGCTAATCTGATTGATGCAGGGCTAATTCACGACATGTTTATCTCTGAAAGCTTTATTGGCGATCAAGCATTTCCAATCATTAAATTTGTAATGGAAGCAGACAGCGAAGAAGAAGTTCGACGTGTTATTGGTAATCTTCCTCTTCAATTTAAAGAGTTAGCAGAAATAACAGAGGTGAGAGATATCGGAAGCAAGTGGTTAGATACTGAAGTTGCGTTTAAAAATTATGCGATTGAGTTATCTTGGAAAGAGCCGGAAGATCAATTAATTGCAGACAAAGTAATCAGCGTTGATTTGCAAAAAGTGGTGGACTGGAGTGCTCAAGGCGTTATTACTTCGGCCTATTTAAAAAACCAAGCGATTGCAGAAGCTCAAGCTAATCAAATGGCGATGATCAGACCTATCTATTCGATTGCTGTATTAGCACGAGATGAACAACATGCACTTGAAATTGCTAATGAACTTAATGCCGTTAAATTAGGGTTTGCTAGTGTAAATATCAGTGAACTTGGTTTTAAACTCGCGTTATGATTTTTGAAATAAAATAAATTTCCATGTTATTCTAGGGTGAGTTTATTCAATGCATTTAACTCACCTTATGAATAATAATAAAATACAAGAATATAGCTTGGTTATTGAAATTGAAAATCGACAGCTGCTTAACCTTTCTTTAAATAAGCATGTGACCTTATCCCCATCAGAATGTTTAATTTTAAAGCACTTGATGGATAATTGTTCACAAACCATAGGGCGAGAGTTCCTCCTAAAGCATTGTTGGCCGGGTAGAGTGGTAACAAGCAGTTCTCTTAACGTCGCAATTAAAAACGTTCGTACCGCGCTTAAAGCAGTCGGTTCGGAATGCAAAGTTGTCACGGTCCAAAAAGAAGGATATTGCTTTATTTCACCAGATAAAGGTGAGGCTCAAGTGACTGATCTTATCAATAACCCTAGCGATAGAGCCCCAGAGCGACTAGAAATTAGTAGCGCTCCACAAGTAGTGAAAGATCCTACCGAAGTTTCCGACGTTATAGAGATGCCTTTTTCTAAGCGTCCCTCATTACTTAATCTAGTTAATGGCAAAAACAAACTCTATGTTGTGCCGTTAACGGCTGGTATTGCGGTGAGCGCGTTGTTGGTCGTGGTGTTGTCTTTCCTTGGCTTTTTTATGGAGAAAACGTCTATTAATGGGATTGTGGTATACCACGACAGCGTCAACTTGGATTCGATGCTGGTGGAAGATTTAACATCGATTGCTGAACCTGGAGTCGAAGCGATATACCTACATCGTATGGGGGTTGATTGCGGCGCTATACAGGTGGTGATATTGAACCAAAGTGGCTGGAAAGACATCAGCTCAAGCTTTAAATTGACACACTGCAATGATGCGCATATTGGGCTTTATGAGATCGAACCAATTAATAGGCTGGGAATAAACCAAGCAACAGAAGGAACGGTTGATGAAGCGTAAGTTTTGGTTACCTATCGTGGTTACCTTGTCCGCTATTTTTCTGTTTGGTGTCATTTCCGGTGTGATGACCCGAGGGGCTTATCAGTTTGAGGGAATCTATGAAAACGTCGGTTATGAAGTGCTGACGCTGGATCTGAAGAATGGCCGTTCAAAGATGCGTTATGTTGGTTATGATATCGACGGCCAAGTCGTGCAAACCAAGCAGTTTTTTGGTGTCTTCTTGCGCTGGGGCAATCACTACTATTTCTATCAGATTGAACAAGACCAGGCGCACGGGCAGCAGGCCTTCAACGTGAAGAATCTTTTTATTCAGCACCACAGCAATAAGCGTAGCGTGATGGTTTCAGATCAGCGCGGTGCTTACGTAACTAAAGATGGGAAAATTCTGGAACTGAAAGGCATTCTCTACGGGCGATCTCTTCGCTAATTCATATCCCGTTCTTTAAGCAAGCTTGTAGATAATAGTTCAGCTTAAATCAATTTGATTCTGGCTCATCAAATCCAATAGCGACGGTTTATTGAGCCGTCGCTGCTGATTCCATTGAGAGTCTAATCTTCGCCCAGAACGCTTAATTTACTTTTGATGAAGTCTTTGTGGTCAACGTAAAGCAGTTCTGCTGTTTTGCGAATTACTGAATCTTCAAGTGGGTCAATCTCTCCATCGGCATGCGCGACTTCCCACATAGCTCTGATCAAGTCTATGCGAACTGGCTGCGAAAGTTCTCGCAGTTGAGAAGTGAAATCGTACAGAGAAACAGATTGTTCAACTTGAGGCTCAGCTTGCGCCAATAAGGCTTTGGATTCTTCTTCTGTTATGTTCAACAAACGTTGTAGTAAGTGAAGCTTGGCTTCTTGTTCTGATTCGTTGATCGCGTGGTCTGCACCGGCCACTTCGCATAACAAGCTGGCGATAGCTAAGTTAGGTGAGGCGGTGGGTGTTTTACCTAAATCAGAGCCTTCAACTAATTGTTTAAATAACGAGGTAAGTGAGTTAAACATAAGAGCATTCCAGTTATGGTGAATATTATTACTATTGGGCCTACAGAGTGTGATCGCAAGCGTCTTTACTTAAAACTGACATTACGAAGAGGTCAGCAATAAGGAACACTTGTTTAGTCCGGCTCTGGAAAACGAGTGACTTTTCCATCACCACTTAACGTCGTAATTGCTTGTGGCTTCCCGTCGCTATCTAGCCTTAACTCGCCAATTGCACTGCGGTTTGAAAGGCGATAAAAGGTCTGATTGTCAGGGCTACGCTTTTCGATTCTTAGGCGCTTTCGCTTGGTGAAATAGTTAAGAACTGAGCGCGGGCTATACAATAATCGGTCGCACACATCGCAGAATTTAAGCAATGGAGCAGGGAACTGATTTTTGATACCACTACAAGTAATCTGGTAGATGTTCGGACTGTTTCGGCGATACCTAAGCTTAATATCGTAGGCAAACGAGTAGTGGACATCACCAGAAAGCACCACAAAGTTGGTGGGCGTTTTGGTGTGGGTAAAGATACTGATGAGTGTGTTTGCACTGCCTGGGTGTGCCATCCAGTTTTCAGCATCGATCATCAATGGCTTACCTATTGTAGTCGCCATCTTTTGTAGTGTTTCAATGAACTTAACACCGAACATTGGCGCAGCAGAAACAATCACCACCTTTTCTTGATTAATCAATTGATGCTGAAATTCCGTCAGCGCTTCCCAGTCCATCAAACCCGATGGCTTGTTCATACGGGACTCTGAGCGCCAACGACGTGTCCGAGTATCCAACACAATCACTTTTGGTGACGTGTTGATGGTGTAATGCCACTCTTCAAAGCGGTCGATCATCTCTAAATATTGTTGGTGCTGTTGGGGATCGATATTCTTACTGAGAACGCCGTTGATTTTGCCATTGCTTTCGCTATTTCTTTCACCATTATCTTCGCCACGGCTTTCGCTTTCGTTACTGCTAATCACCGGAGAGAAAAGCTGCTTGGTTTGCTCAATAAATTCGCTGCTGAACTTCTCTGGCGCATTACCCCAGCCTTGGAACATCCAATAAGCGGCAAGGCCGTTACCAATCACTTGAGTCGCAAAGCGATTTTGATCGACGGCATGTTCCCAACCTACGGTTAAGTTCCAGTCATCAGTGACATCGTGGTCATCGAAGATCATGTAAGTCGGAATATGAGCGAACAGACGCTGTACTTGTGGCAAGCCAGCGACGAAGTCATCAATGATAATGCTTTCGTCACGCCATTGTTGTTGCTCGGCAGGTGTTAATTGACGATCAGCCTGCTTGAAATCATTGTCGATTAATCGCTCACGGTTGATGCATTGCCACAAGGTCGGGGACCAAACCAGCAGATACATCGCGATGAATTCAGACAAGGTGACCAAGTGATTCTCACAATCGGTCGAGCTAAAGATAGGAATCCCGCGTTTAGGGAATAACTTATCGAGCAGCGAATCCGAAGTGTTGTGGTGTGGCAGTAGGTGATGGCGTTGATAGAGGTGATATTCACTCTCAAACAAGGCATCGCTGCTATTGATTTGGCTGACTTGTGAGTCGGTTGGTAATGCTTCACCAACTAGGCCAAGCAACTGAATCACTTGCTGAATGGCATCCAGCGTTGGGCCTGCCACATGATCAGCGTAGATTTGGTCGCCGCTCATCATCAACATATCTGGTCGTTCAAGTACCGTTTGATTGGCGATTTTGTTGTCTGCAGCGACTAAGCTGTCTTTGCTTGGATGGTGTGGGTTACGACAAGAGCCATGCAAAATGTAGTCGGCAGCTGTAGATATCTTAAATTCGATTCGAGAACTGTCGTTGTTGGTTCGCGTGTCCTTGTAAACCAAATGCGGAGCCAGCTCAGTGATTGAACCTTGCTCAGTCTCTATTTGATATTCCAACGGAACGTTGGTGGGGAACTCACCCTGTAAATGAATCAAGGTGACCCAAGCGTGTGTGCCGACTTGTATCGACTCTTGCTCATCGAGTGATGACGAATAAAAAGGCGTTTCTTGCTCTGCATTGAATAGTTGAGTTGTGCCCGAAAGTGGGGCGCTGGTGACTATCCAGAGTACCACCTCAGTTGCGGTGGTTTTTCTTAAAATTGGGCCAGCAAGCAATAAGGGAAGAGGTGATGTCGTCGAGCGTTTCAATGCGGTTCCTAAATCGTTGGAGGTGAGTCGTTGAGATGTTTCGTTTCAAGAGCAGAGGTTTCGAGTTCTGGTGTTTGAGGCTCGTTAATTTCGAGCGCAGATGTTGCCGGTAGCGCCATACCAGCCTCATTTTCCTCGAGCTCCATAACCTCAGACTCAGCCATCTCAGCTTCTGTTGTTTCAAGAACTTCGATAACTTCTGAGCTAGAAAGTTCATGACCCATTAGAAATATTGCCAATAGGGCATCGGCTTTAGTCTTGGTATCGGAAGGTTCGTCTAACAACTGTTCAAGCTTTTCTCGAATCATAGCTATCTCGTGCTCAACAAAGCCACGGCCTTCGTCGTCCCCTTGGTTTTCTTCAGGGGCGTTATCGAACTCCATAAACAGCAGCTCACCGTCTAACTTTGTATTGACCAATCGCTCTGGCAGCCATTCCTCGCCCATAACGATATCTGGGTCGGAATCATTGGGTAAGTGGTCTATAATGTTTTGTAATTCTGAGACTTTCACAATACTTTCATTTAACCGAGAATATTCTACATTGTAACGGTCAATGTCGATCAAACCTAAAATTAGTTGGCTGGCATGGCCAATAAATGTCTATTCAGTAACACAATATTTATTACAAAGAGCAATGACACAAGAATGAAGCACAAATTTTCACCGAAGCTCATTTCGTATGGGGCGGTTTTATTAGGTAACGCTTTTCTAGGTAATAGCGTGGCGTGGGCTGCTGAAGAGCAAGAATGGGGCATTGCCGCAATGTTCCGTACTGCGAGCATTCCTTACGACACGTCTGGTGGTGACCAATCGGTGAGCTCGTTTGTGCCGATGTTGTTCTTCAAGAACGATTACGTATTCATCGACGGCACTGAAATGGGCGCATACCTCTATCAAGCCGATGATGAAAAGTGGTCACTGAACGCTATTTCTCGTATGCGTTTTATTGATATCCCAGCTTCAGAGCAAAACGCCATAGAAGGTGATACCGCCGATTTCGGTGCTCAATTTACTTATCAACTTGATGAGCAATGGGGCGTCGAAACGGAAATCATGAGTGACAGTGAATACAACTTCCACGGTAACCTGCGTGCAAAAGCCAAGTATGAAACCGGTGATTGGGAGTTTTCTCCGAGCGCTACGTTGCGTTACAAGAGTGCCGATTTCAACAGTGAATACTATTCTGCTACGGGCGAAACCATTGGCGCAGGTGTGGATCTGAATGTCGGTGTAGAAGCGCGTTACCATGTGGTTTCGAACTTGTACTTATTGGGTTCAACCAGTGTGACTCGATTGGATGACAACGCCTACGATTCATCGATTATTGAAGACCGTTACCAAGGTGAACTCTACTTCGGCTTTGGCTTTTTTAATGATAAAGAGAAAGCGCCGAAACCTAAGCTAAGCAATGCACCTTATCTGCGTGTGGCACACGGTTGGGCAACGCCATCAAACATTGGCGACATCATGAAGTTCAATGCGGAGAAAGACGAATACAACAACCAACTTACTTCGTTCTTCTATGGCCACCCATTAACCGATGAAATCTTCGGCTTCCCATTAGATATCTACCTAACGCCAGGTATCGCGCACCACTGGAGTTCAGACGTTCAATCGAGCAGCACCGAATACATTATTGCAATCAAAGCGTATTACACCTTTGATTGGCCAACTCAGTGGCGCGTTGGTGTGGCAGAAGGTATGTCTTACATCGATTCGATTACCTATATCGAAGGCTCGGAGATGGACCGTAAAGGATATACAGCAAGCCATCTGTTGAATTACTTAGACTTCTCATTTGATGTGAACGTCGGCGACTTAATCGGTAAGAACGATTTGAACAACTTGTGGTTCGGCTACTCGTTGCATCATCGTTCTGCGATATTTGAAAACGCATCCCAGTTTGGTCGTATCAAAGGCGGCAGTAACTACAACACCGTTTACTTCCAGTACGAATTCTAATTGCGGCTTTTATGGGGACGTTTTTAACAGCCGTTTCGATACATACGGTTTGTATTCGACCTTGCTTTCATAGCCTTCGCTAGTGTTAGCTTAAAGAATCAGCCTGATAGCAAAAGGTTTTCCCTTTGTTGTCAGGCTTTTTTGTTTGAGACTTGTGGTACAATCGCGCGAGTTTAATAAGTACAAGAATAGGACACGCTTTGACTTCGTCTCCGGAAAAAGCAGACAACAACAAGAATGCAGCACAGCCAAGTTCTCCACAGAACGACGCGAAATCGAATAAGCCTGCATCGAACCGACCTGCTAAGCAATTAAAAGCTAAACAGCCAAAAGCTAATCAATCAAAAGCTAAACCTGCCGATCATTCAGCAGCAGCCAATACAAAAGCATCTCAAAATAGCCCAGCCTCTCTTCGTAAAGCGCTCAACGAATGTATGATGCGCGATCGCTTCCGTCTGAGTAAGCGAATTGCTGGTGCGAGTAGAATTAAAAACGAACAATCTAAGAACGTTGTCTTCGATGAGATAGCGTTAGACATTGCCAAGTCAATGATGACGGCAAATCAGCGTGCCTCGCACAAACCAACCATAGAATACCCAGAGATTCTCCCTGTTAGCCAAAAGCGCGATGATATTGCGAAAGCCATTTCTGAAAACCAAGTGGTTATCGTGGCGGGCGAAACGGGTTCGGGTAAAACTACCCAGTTACCAAAGATTTGTTCTGAGCTTGGCCGTGGCCGCTTCGGCTTAATTGGCCACACTCAGCCTCGTCGTCTTGCGGCTCGTTCGGTTGCAAACCGCATCGCGGAAGAGATGGAAACACAGTTGGGTGACTTTGTTGGTTATAAGGTTCGTTTTAACGACCAAATTTCTGATAACACACAAATCAAACTGATGACCGACGGTATTCTACTGGCGGAAATTCAGCACGACCGTTTCTTAAGCCAATACGACACCATCATCATCGATGAAGCCCACGAACGTAGCCTGAACATTGACTTCATCATGGGTTACTTAAGAGAGCTTCTGCCAAAGCGTCCTGATCTTAAAGTTATCATTACATCAGCGACCATCGATCCAGAGCGTTTCTCGAAGCACTTTAATAATGCACCTATCATTGAAGTTTCAGGCCGAACGTACCCTGTAGATACGCGTTACCGCCCATTAGGTGGTGATGAAAGTGATTCAGACCGTGACCAAATCGAAGGCATATTTGAAGCGGTGGATGAGCTTTGTGATGAAGGGCAAGGCGATATCTTGATCTTCATGAACGGTGAGCGTGAAATTCGTGACACGGCCGATTCTCTAAGTAAGCGTAATTTACGCGATACCGAAATCGTACCACTTTACGCGCGTCTTTCTGCGGGTGAACAGAACCGAATCTTCCAGTCTCATACTGGTCGACGCATCGTTCTGGCAACCAACGTCGCAGAGACCTCATTAACCGTTCCGGGCATTAAGTATGTCATCGACCCGGGTACGGCGCGTATTAGCCGTTACAGCTATCGAACTAAAGTACAACGCCTACCGATTGAGCCAGTATCTCAAGCGAGTGCGAACCAGCGTAAAGGTCGTTGTGGTCGTGTTGCGGAAGGTATCTGTATTCGTCTGTACTCTGAGGAAGATTTCGAATCACGCCCAGAGTTTACTGACCCAGAGATTCTTCGTACTAACCTAGCATCCGTTATCCTTCAGATGACAGCGCTAGGTTTAGGCGATATTCAAGCATTCCCATTTGTTGAAGCGCCAGATAAGCGCAACATTCAAGATGGTGTAAGACTGCTTGAAGAGCTTGGTGCGATCGCAACAGCTGAACCCGCTGCAAACAAAAACAAGAATCATGGCGACGACAAGAAGAAGCTAACCGCTATTGGTCGCAAGCTCGCTAAGCTGCCGATTGATCCGCGTTTAGCGCGTATGGTGATTGAAGCGCCAAGCAACCGCTGTTTGCACGAAGTCATGGTGATTGCGTCTGCGTTGTCGATTCAAGA
Source organism: Vibrio sp. 14N.309.X.WAT.E.F5 (assembly GCF_030397615.1). NCBI lineage: Bacteria > Pseudomonadati > Pseudomonadota > Gammaproteobacteria > Vibrionales > Vibrionaceae > Vibrio > Vibrio sp. 14N.309.X.WAT.E.F5. Next base: position 215,032 of record NZ_JAPNXR010000001.1, read on the forward strand.
TCCGCGTGAGCGTCCATCAGACAAGCAACAATCGTCTGACGATAAGCACAAGCGCTTCTTCGATAAAGAGTCTGATTTCATCACGTTTGTGAACCTATGGGATTACGTTAAGCAGCAGCAAAAAGAGTTGTCGAGTAACCAGTTCCGCAAACAGTGTAAGCAAGATTACCTGAACTATTTACGTATCCGTGAATGGCAAGATGTGTACTTCCAAATTCACCAAGCAATGCGTGAATTGGACACTAAGTTGAATACAGAACCGGGCAGCTACGATGGCATTCATATGTCATTGCTATCAGGTTTGCTTTCGCACATTGGTATGAAAGACCAAGAGAAGAATGAATATCAAGGTGCTCGTAATGCGCGCTTCCATATCTTCCCTGCGTCTGGCCTATTTAAGAAACAGCCTAAGTGGATCATGTCTGCTGAGCTGGTAGAAACCTCAAAACTTTGGGGTCGTGTTATCGCGAAGATTCAGCCTGAATGGATTGAACCACTAGCGAAACACCTGATTAAGCGCAGCTACAGCGAACCACATTGGTCGAAGAAGCAAGCGGCCGTAATGGCACACGAGAAAGTGATGCTTTACGGAATCCCAATCATCCCTAAACGTTTAGTGAACTACGGCGCGATTGACGCAACCGTCAGCCGTGAGCTGTTTGTACGTAGCGCACTTGTTGAAGGTGAGTGGGAAACTAAACATGCCTTCTTCAAACAAAACCGTAAGCTTCTACAAGAAGTGGAAGAGCTAGAACATAAATCGCGTCGTCGTGACATCTTGATCGACGATGATGAGCTGTTCGATTTCTATGATCAGCGTGTTGGTGAAGAGGCGGTATCTGGTCGTCACTTTGATACATGGTGGAAGAAGACCAGTCAGAAAACACCGGAACTGCTGAACTTCGAAAAGTCGATGTTGTTCCGTGGCGATGCTAGCCATGTTACCGATTTGGATTACCCGAACTTCTGGCACCAAAATGGTATTAAGCTGAAGCTGAGCTATCAATTTGAGCCGGGCGACGACAACGATGGTGTAACGGTCCACATTCCGCTGCCTATCTTGAATCAAATCGACCAAAACGGTTTTGATTGGCAGATCCCAGGCCTACGTCAGGAACTGGTGATTAGCCTGATTAAGTCACTACCAAAAACGCTACGCCGTAACTTTGTGCCTGCGCCAAACTATGCAGATGCGTTCTTGGCTCGTGTGACACCACTTGAAGCACCGTTGTTGGATTCGCTTGAGAAAGAGCTGCGCCGCATGACAGGTGTGGAAGTGGTGCGTGATGACTGGAAGTTAGACCAGATCCCAGAGCACTTAAAGGTAACATTCCGCGCCGTGGATCATCGTAAGCGTAAGCTGAAAGAACAGAAAGACCTGCATGAACTGAAAGAGAGCCTGAAAGACAAGGTTCAAGAAACGCTTTCTAAAGTTGCAGACGATGATATCGAACAGCAGAACCTGCATACGTGGAGCTTTGGTGAGTTACCAAAAGTCTACCAACAGAAGCGTGGCGGCTACGATGTTAAAGCCTTCCCAGCGCTGGTGGATTCTAAAGACAGCGTAGAGATCAAACTGTTCGAAACCGAGCAAGAGCAGATCTCAGCAATGAAATCGGGTCAGCGTCGTTTAATCTTGTTGAACGTGCCATCGCCGATCAAATACTTGCACTCGAATTTGCCGAACAAATCTAAGCTTGGCTTGTATTTCAACCCATACGGACAGGTACTCGATCTTATCGATGACTGTATCGCTTGTGGTATTGATAAGCTGATTGAAGAGAAGGGCGGTTTAGTTTGGGAGCCTGAGCAGTTTGAAGCACTGAAAGAACACGTACGTGCAGAGTTGGGTGACAGTGTCGTTGAGATTGCTCAACAGGTTGAAACCATCTTAACCACAGCATTCAGCATCAGTAAGAAACTGAAGGGACGTGTCGATCTTTCTATGGCATTTGCGCTTTCAGACATAAAAGCTCAGGTAGAAGGTTTGATTTTTAAGGGGTTTGCCACAGAATGCGGGTGGAAACGTCTGCCGGATATTCTACGCTATATGAAAGCCATTGAGCGTCGTATGGAAAAACTGCCGATTGACCCGAACAAAGATCGTCTTCATATGATCAAAGTTGAGTCAGTAATGAACGATTACAAAGAGCTGCTTAATAAGATTCCAAAAGGGATCGCGGTTCCAGAAAATGTAAAAGAGGTGCGTTGGATGATAGAAGAGCTTCGTGTAAGCTTCTTCGCACAGCAGCTCGGTACGCCTTACCCAGTTTCAGATAAGCGTGTTAAAAACGCTATTGATGCTTGCTAAAGGAATAAAGCTAGACGCAATGGCAAGGTTTGGGTATAAATCTTGCTTATTGCATTACTAATTAAATAGTTACTACAAAAAGGGCGACTTGGTGGCAATTTATTACCACGCAAGGCCTGCCACTAGGACGAAAAGGTCGAATATGAAAAAAACGTTATTGGCACTAGCACTGCTAGGTGCATCTTCAACAGCAATGGCTGATTCTTGGTTGTACGGCGGCGTAATGGGTGGTCAAAACTCATTCGGTAGCGAAGAAGAAACGGCGATGGGTATCCACGTGGGTACAGGCATCCTGCCACTGATCGGTGTTGAAGCGGGTTACTGGGATCTAGGTTCTTTCGATAGCATTAAATACGGCAATCGTGACCTAAGCAACATGGATGCGAGCACTGCATACCTTGCAATCAAACCAAGCATCGATTTCGGTCCTCTACACGTATACGCGAAAGGTGGCCTTCACTCTTACGAACTTAAAGCTGACGGCTTTAAGCAAGACGATGTAGACGTAATGTTTGCTGTTGGCGCAGAATACTTCATCTTTGGTCCACTATCTGTAGGCGCTAGCTACCAAAACTTCAAAATGAAAGATGACGACGCAGGCATCTTCTCTCTAAACGCAACTATCCACCTACTGTAATTAATCAGTAAGGCGATCGTAAGTAACGGTCGGATAGTCGTTAAAGAGTTCGTTAGAATTCATAAAAAATGCCAGCTTGATAGCTGGCATTTTTGTATCTGTAGAATAGTAATGTCGTTGACTTAAGCGGTATAAGTTAAGCGAGCAGCGCTATTTTTTGCTGTTTAGAATCTTTTGGATTCTTGGGTTAATCGCTTTACCGTGTTGGCTTTCATACTCTTCGCGTTTCAAGTCGTTTAGGTTCTTCACTGAGTTAGCAGCAAGAAGGAACTGCGGCAATTCTGTTTCCAGCATGCCTTTCTCATCTAAACGCTTCGCTTCCAAATAGTATTTCTTAAACAGGCCATCAAGCTTGTTTTCAGCCGTACGCTTTAAGTCGTACAGTTTGTTCTGGATTAACCACTTCTCAATCTTGTTCACAGCAGTGCGCGACAACACACGAATGCGGCTATCAAGCAGCTCTTCCTCTGTCAGTGAATCCTTCAGGATCCAAAGCTCGCCCATTTGCGGCGGCCAACTGTTGCCAAGTTGAATACGTTCATGACAGTGCATTAGCACGCGGTTAAGGCCGTCTGAGTCAACAGAGTGGGCAAACTCAAGAAACTTACCGCTTGGTTCACTACCGTATTGGTATTCCCACTGAGTTTCGTACACGCTCAAGAAAGAACCGAACACATGGATACACCAATCGGTCAGCTCTAATTCTGCTGGATCTTGATCAACAACGGGCACTTGCTGAGACGCACCAGAGCCGGCAGCTTGTTGAGCCGCTACATTTACTTCGGTACTTTGCGCTTCAATAACGTCAGGTACTACTGAACCTTTAGGCAGAACGGTAGCCTCAGGCACAACAGGTGAAGCTGGCTCAGAAGGTTGGCTTTTTGCCTTTTTGAATGAGCTGCTGCCTGAAGCGTTCAGATGGGCTAAGCTTTTGTCGATACCCATTTCCTTGAGCTTGTCCTGCATTTCCTGAATATTGAGAGGTCTTCTGCTGTTGTTGTCTTTCATTTTGCTTCTCGTTAACTAACCAGTACTGCAACTTAGATTCGATGCGTGATATTGGCATTAGTTCATTGGCTTTGGCTTTATACCAGAGGACAAATTTTTTCCATATTAAGCTATGGTCACCAGCAAGGCCGGAGAATTTAAACGCACGTTCCGCCCATGTTGGAATGTTCTCTTCATCCAAATCATGAGTTGAAACGGTATTGCTGGTCATTGAGCCTCGGCTTTGTGGGCGAGGGGCATGCTGCATGTTTTGCATCGGTGCCGGAGCTGGCTGAAACTTAGGTGCAGGTGCAGGTGCAGGTGCAGGTGCAGGTGCCGTAGAGTAGACCGGAATACTATTGGTCGGTTGAGTCTCAACGTGAACCGCAGCTTGCTCTTGCTCAATGAGCATTTTGAAAACGTGGATCTCTTTCTTATCTCGATAATCTACTTTTACCTTATCGAGAAAACCTTGGTCGACTAAACACTTAAGGCAGTCGGCTAAACCGAATGTAGAGAGAGCACAAAGCTGACTTGCTGATTGCAGGCATACGTTGGTGTAACCGAACTCGTCAGCACCGTCTGCAAGCATCAATAAAACAAGCTTTTCTGCCGGGCTAGAAGTATTCACTTGCCAAGCTAAATAAGAATATTTGGCGCTCAATATCGTGTTCTCAAAAAAGGTAGGTCGTTGACTCTATTGTAAGTCACCCCTTACTGAATTTATAGCAACTTAACAGAAAACGGCATTAGTGAGACAAATAATAACCATAAGGAGAGGTCAGACCCAGAAACTTAGCATAAGCCAACAAATTTTTGGTTGTGAGCTACCTGAGTTGCTATGTTGAAATGAGCAACAGAACGAATAAATACCTAAAAAAGTAAGGGTTTATACCCGCCAAGGAAGGACACGACAGAAGGAGACTGTATGCCAACCAGTGTGGAATTCACCATGATGCCGGAAAACGGAACCTCGTTTACCAAGACAGAATGGGAATTGAAGAAAGAAGAGATTAAAAAGCGAAAGCCAGAAGTACTTAAACATATCGATAAATCGACTCATATGTCTCAAGGCTTTCGCCTAGTCAATAACAAGGCTTATCAACAAGCATTGGCTGAATTGAAAGCCAGCTTACAAGGACAATCCTTTCGCAATACCGATCAGGGTAAAGTCGCGCAGTTGATGTATTCGATTCTAACAGACGATAACGCGTTCAAAACTTACCTGAGCGAAGAGATGCAAGGCAATGTGGTGAGTTCGACCAACGGCTCTTCAAAGATCATGTCGAAGGGGGCGAGCTTTAAAGCCAAGAACCAACTGGCGAATGCCCATCTAAAGCGTAAGCAGTTATTCATGATGTATCGTGACATCATTCAAGCGCAAGAAGAGCTAAAAGAGTTCTCTAAGCATGTTGTCTCAATGTTCAATGGTAAGCTATCGGTTCCACCGGGCGCGTATGGTGGCATTAAGAGCTTCAATGGCGCATTGGATAAGATCACCAACCGAAACCCGCTAGATGATATTGGAGACCTCAAAGACTGTGCCCGCATGACCATTGAGTTCGACAGCGTAAAAGCGATGTCAGCGGCGAAGGTGTTTATATCAAGAACCAAAGAGTTCAGAGACCTAGAACACTACCAGTCTGCTTTGAAAGATCGCTATGGATTTGGTTCTCAGTTATCCGGGCTCGACCGTTTCAATACCAAAGCGCAAAAGTCGGGATACAAAGACATCAAGTTCTTCTTGAAGATGCAAAACGGCATCATTGGTGAGTTACAGCTCAACATATCGGGTATGTTGGTCGCCAAAGAGAAAGAACATGTGATTTACGATATCTTGCGTGATGCTAAAGAGGGCGCCAAAACCTTCACCATCGTTAATAAAGATGTGTTGGACAAAGTGAAGCACCACATGAGCCCAGAGTGGTTCCAATTTATTGATACCCGTATTCCTGGCGTGAGGCCACAACTGATGATCGTTAGGCAGATGTTGAGCCGACTGAACGGTAGCACGGTGTCGTCGTTAACTGTCAGTGAAACCGAGTCAGAAGCCTTGAAGACCATTAGCCTCGCATTGTATGCACAAGGTGAGAATGGCAAGGCACTGCTTTAGTCGGTATTGCCTGAGCTTTAACTTCTAGGGTGTGTCAGCTTTAAACAGTCATCAGAGGCTATGAAACCTTCCAAGCCAGCGATTTTGGTCGTCGCTGGCTTTTTTGTACGTCGCGTAGTGACTATTGATGATCTTCTTAGCTATTTTCCATTTATCCTCTTCCCATTCACAAAATGTATTTAATTTATAAAACGCCTTGATATGATCAATATTTGCGCTATTATGACGATAAGTCAGAAATGACGAAGCGTCACAAAATGGTTGGCTACATGAATTTACCATTCGTGTTAATATATTGGATAGGAGCGTTTTAAATACTGGCGAAGCTTAGATAACGGCTAAGCTCATATACGGACTGAAAAATTATGTTTGGCTTTAGTTGTAAAGGCGATAAACAAGGTATCTTTGGTTGCAAAGGCGTGTTGTCTAAAAAGCAGCAGTCTATCGCAGACCGAGAAGTAGAATTGATGTTGTTAGCAAAAGATCTGGTTCGAGAACAAGGGTTCGGAAACCTCACGATGGATAAACTGACGGCTGCGAGCTGCTATTCTAAAGGTACGATATACAATCACTTTTGCAGCAAAGAAGATGTGGTTTTAGCTTTGTGTATTCATTCTTTAAAGGCCGAGGCATTGATGTTTGCTCGCTCTGGAGAGTTTGAAGGCAACACACGTGAAAAGATCGTCGCACTACACGTTGCTTACCGAATCTATGCTCGCATGGAACCGGTACTATCAACTTGTGCGATCATGGCGAAAAGCCCGTGGGTACTAGAGAAAGCGTCTAGTGCACGAGTAACCGAGATGAACGAACTGGAAGAGTTGGTGATTGAACAAGCCGATTCTATGGTTAACCAAGCGGTAGAAGCGGGTGACCTAAAGTTCTCTTCTGGTGTGGGTTCAGATGCCATCGTGTTTGCAAACTGGTCAATCGCATTTGGTTCAAATGCCTTGTCGCAAAACGCATCAAACAGTCATTGTATCAAGCGGTTACAAGACCCGTATTCAGTATTACATAACGCGAACATGCTTTTAGACGGCCTAAGTTGGCAACCCCTTTCTAGCGATTGGGATTACCGAAAAACTTGGCGTCGTGTAGAACAAGAACTGTTCAGTGAAGAAATCACTTACTTAGAATCAGTAGGTAGATAAGCTTCCATTAAGCCCACTCATGTGGGTTTATTAATAACCATTTATGACGATTCGTCATAAACTTAAGTTTAGCCTAACGTGGTTTTGGTTTTCTTGAGTGTATGACTAAGAATTGTGTCTTTTGTCAGCTTCGGCTGGCTTTTTAAGACACAACTATGACGAATCGTCACAAATGGAGACTGTGATGGAACATGACAGCCAGAAGCCCAATTTAGCTAATAGCTCTGATTTAATGAGTAACCCTGATTCAACCAGTAACCTCGATCTAGCTAATAACCCCGATTTAGAGAGTCAATCGTCCAACTTAGGTCAACAGGCTCATAATCTAGATAACAGTTGGCACTCAATACCGACTAAGCGTTCGTTTATCGTTTTGCTGGTGGTTTTTTCAATCATCATGCTTTCTGCTTTTGGTGCGAAGAACCTCTACTTTAGAGGGGACTACAACATCTTCTTCGAAGGCACCAACAAACAGTTGATGGCGTTCGACGAAATCCAAACCACCTTTGCGAAAACCGACAACCTCGCGATTGTTATCGCACCTGAAGATGGCAATGTCTTCACCCCAGAAACCCTCACCTTAATTCAAAACCTCACGGTTGATTCGTGGCAGATCCCGTACTCAAGCCGTGTCGATTCGCTGGCCAATTATCAGCATACCGAAGCCGTTGAAGACGACCTCTTGGTCGAAGACCTGCTGTATGAAGAATATGAGCACACACCAGAGCGAATCGCTAAAGTAAAACAGATTGCGCTCAACGAACCACTGCTTAAAAACGCACTAGTTTCAGCCTCTGGTGACGTGACCATTGTCAACGTCACCGTGCAATTGCCTGAAGTGGATAAAACCGCCGAAGTGCAAGAAGTGATCGCGGCCATCAATACTATGATCGCCAAGTACCAAGCCGATTCCCCGAATGTCGAATTCCATAAAGCGGGCATCATTGCCATGAACAACGCGTTTATGATGTCGGCTCAAGAAGACAGCTCAACACTCGTTCCGTTAATGCTGTTGGTGGTGTTGGTGTTCCTGACCTTTATGTTGCGCTCATTCTTTAGTGTGGTGGCTACCTTAGTTGTGATTATCTCGTCGATTGTCGCGACCATGGGTTTGTCTGGCTGGGCAGGGATGTTCCTCAGCACCGCGACGGTTAACGTTCCAACCTTGGTATTAACCCTTGCGGTTGCCGATTGTGTTCACGTGATTGTGACCATGAGACAAGCGATGCAGCGCGGGATGGAGAAAGCACGAGCCATTCAATACAGCATCAAGTTGAATGCGATGCCGATCTTAATTACTTCTGTCACCACAGCGATTGGTTTCTTGATGATGAACATGTCGGATTCTCCCGTATTGCGAGACTTCGGTAACTTGTCGGCATTGGGTGTGATCATCGCGTGTTTCCTCTCTGTGACTATGCTTCCTGCGCTGTTAAAGCTCTTGCCAGTGAAGACCTTGCCAGCCAATGAGGCCGCACAAAACAAAGTGACCTTCATGGATAAACTGGGCGACTTTGTGGTGACCAACCGCAAAGCACTGCTGCCGATTTCGACCTTAGTGATTGTTGGCGCTGCCGCGTTAATTCCATTGAACAAAGTGAATGATGAATCGGTGAAGTATTTCGATACCTCAAGTGAATTCAGACAAGCAGCCGATTTCATGGAAGAGACTGTAAGCGGCATGACGACCATCAGTATTGCGGTGAAAACCAACGAATCTCAAGCGATTGCTGATCCTGTGTTCTTGCAAGCGATTGGTGACTTTACCGATTGGCTACGCGTACAACCAGAAACCGATCATGTGGCCACGCTTTCCGATGTTTACATGCGTTTGAATAAGAACATGCATGGTGACGACGACAGCTATTACCAATTGCCACTTAACCGTGAACTCGCGGCACAATACCTACTGCTTTACGAGATGTCATTGCCATACGGCTTGGACTTGAACAACCAAATCAACGTCGATAAATCATCGATAAAAATGGTGCTGACGGTAGACAACCTCGGCAGCTTGGAATTGGTGGAACTCGAAGAACGCATCTACTCATGGTTTGCCGCCAATGCGCCGCAATATGAAGTAGTCGCGTCGAGCCCATCACTGATGTTTGCTCACATCGGTGAAACCAATATGGCGAGCATGCTATCAACTCTGCCTATTACCTTAGTGCTTATCTCTGGCTTGATGATCTTCGCATTGCGCTCGGTTCGCTTGGGTGTGATCAGCCTAGTGCCAAACATTGCCCCTGCGATTATCGGCTTTGGTTTATGGGCGTTGATCTCGGGCGAAATCAACTTGGGTTTGTCGGTCGTAGTCACCCTTACATTGGGTATCGTGGTCGATGATGCAGTGCATTTCTTGAGTAAATACCAACGAGCACGACTAGAAGGGAAATCAGCGGAGGAAGCCGTTCGTTACGCCTTCCACACTGTTGGCCGTGCGTTGTGGATCACCACAGTTGTGTTAGTGGCTGGCTTCTCTGTACTAGCGATGTCGAGCTTCAGACTCAATTCCGACATGGGCTTACTCAGCGCGATTGTGATTTTCATTGCGCTAGTAGTCGACTTCATCTTGCTACCTAGCTTGCTGATGATCTTCGACAAACAGACTCACTATGCAGTTAAAACTCAGCACGGATCAAAGCCAGACACCAAGTCGCAGCCTAGCTCGACTGGCGAACTGTCTACTTCGACTAAATAAGGAATCGTCAGCCTGCTGCGGTGGGCTGACTCAAGGAGAAATTTATGAAAAGCGTTAAACAAACATTCGTTACTACATTATTCAGTATGGGCGCGGTATTAGCTTTCCCTGCGTTAGCCGACCCAGCGAAAGGCTTAGAAATCGCCGAGCAACGCAAAGCCGTCGATATGGGGTGGGGCGATTCAGTCGCGACCATGGAAATGCTACTTCGCAACAAACAAGGAGAAAGCAGCACACGCCTAATGCGATTGAAATCGTTAGAAGTGGATGACGATGGTGATAAAGGGCTGACGATTTTTGACGAGCCTCGCGACGTAAAAGGCACGGCTTTTCTAAACCATTCACACATCACTAAATCGGATGATCAATGGTTGTATCTGCCTGCATTGAAACGTGTAAAACGCATCTCTTCACGCAACAAATCGGGCCCGTTTATGGGCAGTGAATTTGCTTACGAAGACTTGAGCTCGTTCGAGTTAGGAAAGTATACGTTCAACTACATTGAAGACGCCAAAATCGAAGGTGTCGATACCTTTGTTTTAGAGCAAGTACCGACCGATAAAAACTCTGGTTACACCATGCAAAAGGTATGGCTAGACCAACAATATTACCGCCCAGTTCAAGTGGAGTTTTACGACCGTAAAGGCGCATTACTCAAAACCCTCTCGTTCCAAGACTACAAACAATACCTAAACCAATACTGGCGCGCACACACTATGTCGATGCAAAACCACCAAACAGGCAAAAGCACGGTATTAACGACGACAGATTTAGCCTTCCAGACCGGTCTTAAGGACAAGGATTTTCAAAAAAACACACTTAAACGCGCAAAGTAAGGCAAGAATATGAAAAGGATTGTGTTAACAGGAACGCAGTTATCTTTAACTTTGGCGGCGACAGTTGGGCTAATGCAAGTGTCGTTGCCATGTGTCGCGGCTGGTTTTAGCTCTGAGTTCGTAGAACAGATTAGTCCGGAACTCGCAGGGCAGATTAACCTTGAACACAGGCAGTTCTTTAGCGACGGCTTGCAAGGGCAGGATAAAGGGCAAAGCTCACTGGTGTTGCAGCCAGAGTTTTACTGGGAGCAACAAGAGGGCAACGGCAGCTTTACCTTCACCCCGTTTTATCGCCTAGACAGCGAAGACGATGAGCGCACCCATGGCGACGTTCGTGAAGCTCTGTATCTCAATTATTGGGATGATTATGAACTGCGAGCCGGTGTAGGCAAGGTGTTTTGGGGCGTAACCGAATCGGCGCACTTGGTCGATGTGGTCAACCAAACCGATGCCATTGAATCGGTCGATGGTGAATCCAAATTGGGTCAGCCAATGGTGCACTTCACGTCGATCAAAGACTGGGGAACCATCGATGCCATGCTACTGCCGTATTTTCGTGAGCGTACCTTCGCAGGGGAAGACGGTCGATTAAGAACGCCCGTCCCCGTTTCAGACGATGCGCTTTACGAATCATCGCGAGAAGAAAAGCACGTTGATGTAGCACTGCGCTATAGCCAAATGTACGGCGATTGGGATGTCGGTTTAAGCTACTTAGGTGGTACAAACCGCGACCCTTATTACCGTGTAGAGGGCAATGAACTCAAGCCGTATTACGCGCAAATGCAGCACTTCGGACTCGATGTACAAGGCATTATTGGTGATTGGTTATGGAAGCTGGAAAGCATTTATCGCGACAGTTACGACAACCACACAGGCGTCGCGACAGGTTTTGAATACACATGGGTTGGGGCGCTTGAATCGTATTGGGACATCGGCTTCATTGCTGAATACCTGTATGACAGCCGAGGCAATAACGCCCAAACCATCGGCCAAAACGATGTGTTCCTTGGCGCGCGTTTCGCTTTGAACGATGAAGACGGAACCGAAGTGCTTACAGGCATCACTCAAGACTTAGATAACAGCGATGTCTACAGTGCCAAGTTGGAAGCATCAAGCCGCATCAACAACAACCTCAAGTGGCGATTGAACGCTTGGTTGTTTGAGAACGAAACCCCAGAAGACTTGTTGTTCTTCGCGCGTAAGGACGACTTTGTTGAGATGGCGTTGGAATACTATTTTTAGTCTTTACAAAAAGTGAGTATTTCCAACAAGTTAGCGCTTCCAAAAAATTGCCATTTCCAAAAAGTAAATATTAGCTTCATGAGGCGTTCTTCTTAAGGGGAGCGTCTCAAATTTAAGATGAGCCATATTTAGAATGTTCAACGTCGTCTTTTTATAAAGTGGATCAAACAATCGAATAGCCCCACAGGTAAGATGGTTATATTTTTCGAACCTCTATAACCTCCGGATATGCATGTAAATTGTGCTGGTGGTATCGGCCCTAAGGGATTTATGAATTCATTTAATTGGGATAAAAACTTTGAAACAGGCATTGGTGTCGTAGACGAACAACATCAATACCTTGTTGGTTTTATCAATCACTACGGAAACCTGTTGTCAGAGAATACGATCTCTATAGACGACATGAGCGTCGCTTTACTCGATCTCACACGCTATGCCGAATTTCATTTTAAAGAAGAAGAATCTTTGATGAGAGATTGCGGACTCTATGACTTACACATTGAAGAACACATCAAAGTGCATCGTGTGTTTATGCAAGATATCTACAGCATGCAAGCTTTCATCTTGGAAGAAGATCAGGCGTCAGCACGTCACCTACTGGACTTCCTCATTCATTGGCTTGCTTATCACATCCTCGGCATCGACCAAAACATGGCGCGACAAGTGGCCGCGATAGAAGAGGGCGCAACACCCCTCCAAGCCTTTGAGGCAGAAGAAAAGCAGCAAGACTCGTCAACCATCCCTTTATTAGCCGCGCTTAAAGGCTTATTTGAGCAGGTCTCTGAACGCAACAAACAGTTGTTACGCTTCAACCAGTTACTCGAAGACAAAGTCGAGGAACGTACGGCAGAGTTAAAACAAGCGAATAAGAAACTTGAAGAACTCTCCTTAACAGACTCACTCACTAATTTGCCTAACCGCCGCTGTGCTTTCAAACAGTTAGCCGTACATTGGCAAGACTCCAAAGAACTTGGCGTGCCTTTGGTGTGCATTATGATTGATGCCGACCACTTCAAGCGCATTAATGACACAAGTGGCCATGATGCAGGTGATTTGGTGTTAAAAACCCTCTCACGCGAACTGAAAAACACATTCCGCAACGATGATATTGTGTGCCGATTAGGGGGCGATGAATTCTTGGTGATTTGCCCTGATACCGATCTTAAAGGGGGCATGCACATCGCAGAAACGACTCGCCAGAAAGTGTCTGAATTAGAGGTCGAAACCGGCAACCAAGCTTGGATTGGCAGCATTAGTGTCGGTGTGGCTGAAATGACCCAAGAATTCGAAACCATGAATGAATTGATTAAAGCGGCTGATGAGTCCGTTTATTTAGCGAAAAACGCGGGGAAGAACAGCGTTTGTTCGATTCAGATTTAGATCTCGATTTACTTAAGACTTAGAACCATAGCTCTCGTCAGTTTTAGCGCTCAGTTCACTTTAAATCTAAAACCTAGCTCGCTTTATTTTTTGAGCGCGATTCGCTTCCAAATTAAGGAGTGGTACCAGTAATTGTTCCACTTCTTCCTACTCCTCATTAATATCCTGTTAAATTTGCCGTGTTTTTAGTCAATAACTTGCTCTTTTAGCGATTCAATTTGGCATTGGTAGCGTGTTTGATTACTATGTGTAGCTATCTAAAAAAACTAATCATCCGATACGGACACTACCAACTGGTAGATGAGGAAATGATGCAACATCTAGAAGAGATCATTGCTAATGCAACGACTGCTATTGATACAGCAGATTCGTTAGTCGCACTTGATGAAGTGCGAGTTCAGTATTTAGGTAAGAAGGGTGAATTAACTCTTCAACTACAAAGCCTAGGTAAACTTCCACCTGAAGAGCGTCGCACTGCTGGTCAAGAGATCAACAAAGCGAAAGGTGCTGTTCAACAAGCGATCGCAGCTCGCAAAGACGCACTACAACGTGCAGAGCTTGAAGCGAAACTAGCTGAAGAAACTATCGATGTGAGCCTACCAGGTCGTCGCATTGAGAACGGTGGTCTTCACCCAGTTACTCGCACAGTTGAGCGTATCGAACAGTTCTTTGGTGAGCTTGGCTTTAGCACTGAGTCTGGCCCTGAGATCGAAGATGCATTCCACAACTTTGATGCACTAAACATCGCAGACGATCACCCAGCTCGTACTGATCACGATACTTTCTTCTTCAACCCTGATCTAATGCTACGTACGCACACTTCTGGTGTTCAAATCCGTACGATGGAAAACGGCAAACCGCCATTCCGCTTCATTGCTCCGGGTCGTGTTTACCGTAACGACTACGATCAAACTCACACGCCAATGTTCCACCAAGTGGAAGGTATGTTGGTTGATGAGAACGTAAACTTCGCACAACTTAAAGGCATTCTTAACGATTTCCTTTGTAACTTCTTTGAAGAAGAAGTTGAAGTGCGTTTCCGTCCTTCATTCTTCCCGTTCACAGAGCCTTCAGCTGAAGTTGACGTGAAACGTAAAGATGGCAAATGGCTAGAAGTTCTAGGCTGTGGCATGGTTCACCCTAACGTACTTCGCTCTGTTGGCATCGACCCTGAGAAATACTCTGGTTTTGCATTCGGTATGGGTGTAGAGCGTCTAACGATGCTTCGTTACGGCGTAAATGACCTTCGTGCGTTCTTCGAGAACGACCTTCGTTTCCTTAAACAATTCAAGTAATCCGGGGCAGTCAAAACTATGAAATTCAGTGAATCTTGGCTACGCGAGTGGGTTAAACCTGCAATTAACAGCGAAGAGCTAGCTCACCAAATCACTATGGCTGGTTTGGAAGTTGACGATGTAGAACCTGTTGCTGGTGAATTCACCGGCGTTAAAGTAGGTAAAGTGGTTGAGTGCGGTCAGCACCCAGATGCAGACAAACTACAAGTTACAAAAATTGATATCGGCGAAGAAGAACTTTTAGACATCGTATGTGGTGCATCTAACTGTCGTCTTGGCCTAACTGTAGCAGTAGCAACAGTTGGCGCAGTACTTCCTGGTGACTTCAAAATCAAGAAAGCAAAACTACGTGGCGTTCCATCACACGGTATGCTTTGTTCTTTCTCTGAACTAGGTATCGACGTAGAGTCTGACGGCATCCTTGAGCTACCAGAAGGCACAACGCTAGGTATGGACGTTCGTGAGCTTCTTGAGCTTAACGACGTAACTATCGACGTAGACCTAACAGCAAACCGCGCAGACTGCTTCAGCATCCGTGGCCTTGCTCGTGAAGTTGGCGTACTAAACCGCGCAGACGTTACAGAGCCAACAGTTGACGCTGTTGCAACAAGCATTGAAGACACAGTATCTGTTGAAATCAAAGCAACTGATGCTTGTCCACGTTACCTTGGCCGTGTGGTTAAGAACGTAAACGTGAAAGCGGAATCTCCAATCTGGATGCAAGAAAAACTGCGCCGTTGTGGTATCCGTTCAATCGACCCAGTTGTAGACATCACAAACTACGTGATGCTAGAGCAAGGCCAACCAATGCACGCATTTGATCTTGCTAAGATCGAAGGCGGTATCGTGGTTCGTCTAGCTGAGCAGGGCGAAAAGCTAACACTTCTAGATGGCAACGAAGCTGAACTAAACAGCAACACACTTGTTATCGCAGACCAAAACAAAGCACTAGCAATCGCTGGTATCTTTGGCGGTCAAGATTCAGGTGTGACTACTGAAACAACAGACGTACTTCTTGAAGCTGCATTCTTCGCACCGGATCACATCCGTGGTCGCGCACGTGCTTACGGCCTTCACACTGATTCTTCTCTACGTTTCGAACGTGGTGTTGATTCAACACTTCAAGCAGCAGCAATGGAGCGTGCAACACAGCTTCTAGTTGAAATCTGTGGTGGTGAAGTTGCGCCAGTAAACGGCAGCGAATCTGAAGCTGATCTTCCTAAAGCAAACGTAGTTGCTCTACGTCGCGCTAAACTAGACAGCCTACTAGGTCACGAAATCCCATCTACAGACGTAGTGGAAATTCTTACTCGCCTAGGTTGTGAAGTTGAAACGACTGATGCTGGTTGGACGGCAACGTCTCCATCTTGGCGTTTTGATATCGCAATCGAGCAAGACCTAATTGAAGAAGTAGGTCGTATCTACGGTTACGATAACATTCCAAACCAAGCGCCTAAAGCGGCACTTAAAATGAATGACCACAAAGAAGCTAACCAACCGCTTAAGCGCGTTCGTGACCTTCTTGTAGACCGTGGCTACCACGAAGCAATCACATACAGCTTCGTAGAACCAGAACAGCAAAAACTTGTTGTACCTGGTGTTGAGCCGCTAATCCTGCCATTCCCAATCTCTGCGGACATGTCAGCAATGCGTCTTGGCCTAATCCAAGGTCTTCTAAACACAGTTGTTCACAACCAGAAGCGTCAACAGTCTCGCGTTCGTCTATTCGAATCAGGCCTACGTTTCATCCCTGAAGCAACGGCTGAAAACGGCATGCGCCAAGAAATGATGCTTGCGGGCGTTATCTCTGGTACTCGTGGCGAAGAGCACTGGGACATTGCAACTAACACTGTAGATTTCTTCGATCTTAAAGGTGACCTAGAAGCCGTTCTTGAGCTTTCAGCAAACGAAATCGCATACAGCTTCAAATCTGCTAAGCACCCAGCACTTCACCCAGGTCAAACTGCGGCTATCGTAGTAGACGGCAAAGAAGTGGGTATCATTGGTACTGTTCACCCAGAACTAGAGCGTAAGTTTGGTCTTAACGGCCGTACTATCGTATTCGAAATCGAATGGGCAGCTATCAACACTCGCGTGCTTCCAGAAGCAGTAGCTGTATCTAAGTTCCCTGCAAACCGTCGTGATATCGCCGTTGTTGTTGACGAAGCAGTAGCTTCTGGCGACATCGTAGAAGCGTGTATCGCAGCGGGTGGCGAATTCCTAACAGGCGCTAAACTGTTCGACGTATACGTTGGTCAAGGCGTTGAAGAAGGTAAGAAGAGCCTAGCAATCGCACTTAGCCTACAGTCTGTAGAGCGCACTCTTGAAGATGCAGACATCGCTGGTTCAGTAGATGCTATCGTAGCTTCAATCTCAGAGAAATTCGGCGCAGCACTTCGCGACTAATCTCTTCTGATAGATAGAAAAATCAAAGGCCTCGCAATTGCGAGGCCTTTTTGTTTGTTGCGAGTAGGGGCACAATAGCTAATTCAGAACTGAATAGAAATTAGTTAGTGTCCGTACTAGGTTGGCGAAGGTAACTTGAAACCTTAAATGTTTATTACTTATAAAACTCATGCAGATTATTAGATTGGTTGAGTCGTTAATAGTAGATTTTTCTTCGTTGAAATGATGAGTACGATTAGAGCTTTCAGTTGTCTTAATGTAGAATTTCGGGCGGCTTTATTTTAGTGAAAGGATATTCTTACTTTGAAGCGTGGATGGGTTCATATTATAAATTATTTAACATGTTATGAGATTTAAGTAGGCTTCTCATCGTTGAAATATTGCTTACAGAAGGAGATCGAGAATTTAATTATTGCTTACCGATGCTAAATAGAAAAATATAACCGAAACAATATGCACATGGCTGTATCTCCATGATATGATTGAATAAATTATTATTATCTTTAATGGAGTAAGCTGTGGACAAATTTTTTCAAGCAGCATTGGGGGTTGGTGGGCTAGGTACGGTAGGTGCAGCTATCTTTTTTGGTCTTTACAAGCAATGGTTAACACTAGAGATCTTCTCTGAATTGTCTGGTGATCAAACGTTTACAATAATGCTGGTGTTCTTGGTTTTGGTCTTTTTTTGTGCGATAGCACTTATAATTGCTCACGTGATTAAAGGTCTCAAAATAAATACTGCTACCGCGTCTAACAACTCAACGGCTATAGTGAACGATAATTCAAAATGATTAGTCGAAATACAGCAGAAGCCGATGCAAACTCTTTAGCTGCGGTTAATAATGGTAGTGGAAATCAGACGTTGGTTAATAATTCAACAGTTCACATTGGTGGACTAGTTAACTTAACGTCTACAGTGACCGGCGCGATTGTATTTGATCCGAGGGCTATGAGAGAAGTAATTCTCTCTATTGATAAAGTGTTTGGAGGAATCAGTGCGAGTCCTTCAGACTTTGATATTATTGATATTGAAGAAAAAAACAAACTCAATGGTTTAACGCAAGAATTTTATGATGAAGAAATAGCTGTTGAATACGAACCATTCTTTATTGAACTCGATGTTTTTCTAAAGCAAAGGGGAAATCAAGATCTACTTAAATCAATTGATAATATAGTCAGTAATCTCAATAGAAAAATTCGTATTAAGAGAAAAAAATTTGAGTCATTTGAAGAGTTGCTTTTATCTATTGAAGAAGCACTATTGGATAAAGAATATTCAGTATTGAATGGTAAGGAAAATACTATTTGTTTTTTCTTATTCTACTTATACGCCAGCTGTTTAATTGGAAAAAAAACAGAAAGGGAAAAAGCATGCTGACTCCACATAGATTTATGAACCTTGAGTATTGTCTGATTTATGTATCTTCATTAATTATTGAGTGTCTTGTATCAAGAGGGGATACAAGCCTCAGTGAATTATATAGATACTGTAAGGTTTTAAATAAAGAAATAAATGAGCAAGATATAACTGATGCGATTAGTCTCTTATATTTATTGGGTAAAGCTAAATACAGTGTAGATAGTGACCTTGTTGGTATCCTTGGTAATTAATTATGTTAAAACTAAGTAAAATATACTCAAATGATAATGATTCATTTCCAGAAATAAAGTTCAGAGATGGCTTGAATATTGTTTTTGCAAATGTAACAAAAGAGAGTAAAAGTAAATCATCTCACAGTTTAGGAAAAACAACTTTAGTTGAGTTAATAAATTTCACACTATTAAAGACTATTGATAGTAAAAGTTTTTTAAAGAAAAATATATTCAAAGAATATGTTTTCTTTTTAGAGTTGGAGTATCAAGAAGGCTGTTATGTTACTATCAGAAGACCGGTATCAGGCAAAATATCTATACATACTTCAAAAAATAAGGATGATTTGAGCCATTTTGATGAGAATGATTGGGAACATAGCAAAGTTGGTTTAAAAAAGGCTAAGAGCATTATTGATGGTTTAGTTTCATTAAGCTTTACTAACAATAATCCCTTTACATATAGGAACGGCTTGAGGTATTGCCTACGTAAACAAACAGAATATGAGAGCACGTTTAAAGTTAATACTAGTAGAGAAAGTGACTCAAATTGGAAACCATATTTAGCAGAAGTGTTAGGAATTGAATCAAGTTTAGTCAAAAATAAATATGACGCTAATGCAAAGGTAGCATCGATTAAAAGTGCTATTAAAGAAATAGACTCATTACCTCAAGAAAGTACACAAAGCTTAGAAGCTGAAATTGCACAAATTGAAGCTCATATCTCTCGAATGCAAGCAGAACTTGATAGCTTTGACTTTAGAAAATTTGACACAGATATAAATAACGAACTTATTGATAATGTTTCTGTAGATGTAGCAAATTATAATAAAAATCTCTATGCAATAGATCAGAAGATTCATTCAATAAATGAATCTCTTAATACAGAGTTCTCTTTTGATTTAGAGAGAGTTGTAGGTTTATTTGAAGAAGTAAATCTTCACTTTCCAGATAGCTTAGCTCACTCATATGAAGAGTTAGTGAATTTGAATACTCAAATGTCTGAAGGTAGGAAAAAGCGACTTAAAAATACAAAAATCAAACTATTTGAAGATAGAAAAATTATAGAAGGTTTACTAGATAGTGCAACAGAGCAACAAAAACAACTAGCAGGACTTTTATTGCAAAAAGATGCTTTTTCAAAATATAAATTGTTTCAATCAAAGCTAAGTAAAGAAGAAAGCAGACTTGCTGTATTGAATGAACGTGTTCAAAAGTTAGACCAAGCTTCAGTTTTAGAGGATAGATTGAAGGGTGCTAATATTGAAAAAGATGTCGCTGAAAAAGCACTAACACAAGCAACTCGTGTTAGAGATAACAATACAATTAAGCTGGCCGTGGAGATATTCAGTGAGATGGTCGAAGAAATCCTCTCTATATCGGCTTTCTTTTATACAAGTACAAATAATGAAGGGAATCTTGACTTTAATATAGGATTAAAAGATCAGACATCAGTAAATGATGGTTTTTCATACACTCGAACCTTATCTGCAATCTTTGACCTTACATTGATGAAGATGCATGCAAATGAGAGTTTCTATAGATTTTGCTATCACGACGGGCTATTAGAAAGTTTAGACGATAGAGTTAAATTTAGACTAATAAATAGAATGCGTGATTTGTCAGAGCAATTCGGCTTACAACTTATCATTAGTGTTCTTGATAGTGACATTCCAATTTTAGAAAATGGGGAAAAGGACTACTTTCCCGATAATGAAGTTATTAGAGAGTTACATGATAAAGGTAACCTAGGCAGACTGTTCAGAATGCCCTCATTTTAAATTAATCATCAGGCACATTAGTGCCTGATTTGATTTTGTTTTCTAAACTTCCATTGACCTGTCTACAACTTCACACTTTATAGTGGCTATATTGATTGAGAGGGCAGCCTTCTGTATTACCTCCAAAGTAAGTAGAGAGACACTATGAAACGCTTAATTCTAAACATCACACTCTTGTTATTCATGGCGCTTGGTAGCTTTAATGCCATAGCTCATGATTCAACGGTTAAGTACGGTATTGCAATATCTCAAGATGGTGAGCAAATTGCGTATGGCAGAAGTGGGAGTGGGGATACGACGCTGATCTTCATTCACGGTTGGAGCTTAGACAGCAGGCTGTGGCAAAACCAAGTGAGCGAGTTTTCAAAGCAGTACCAAGTGATCACCATGGACTTAGCAGGGCACGGTAACTCATCGTTCAACCGCGAAGAGTACACCATGGTTGCGTTCGCCGAAGATATCAAAGCAGTAATCGAGAAAGAACAACTCGATTCCGTCATCTTAGTCGGGCATTCCATGGCGGGTGGTGTTATTGCAGAAGCCGCTAAACTGATGCCGAAAAGAGTGAAGGGCATTATTGGTGTCGATACATCGCAAAATGTTGCATTAGCTTTTTCACAAAGCGACTTAGATGCAATGACTAAATCGTTTGAAGAAGACTTCCAAGCTGCTATCACTGTGTTCGTGAAAGACTCGCTACCAAAAGACGTAGACGCAGATTTACTTTATTGGGCAACGCAAGACATGGCTTCAGCACCGCCAGCTATCGCGATAAACCAGTTCCGCCATTATCTAGGTCAATACGTAACAGGCGAAGCACACCGCGTGTATGAGAACGTGAATGTACCAGTAGTATTGGTCAACGCTCGCCTATGGCCAACCGATTCAGAAGCGAACAAGAAACACATTAAGGATTACAGCATTTACTACATTGAAGACTCAGGCCATTTCCCAATGCTTGAACAACCACAGCAGTTCAACGCAACGTTGATGAAAGCGGTGCAGTCAGTGAAGTAGGGCGCTGTAGTTGTTAAAATATGGATGTAATCATCCTATAGATAAAACAAAGGCCTCGTGTGTACTAGGCCTTAGTTTTTAAGTCAAATCGGTGGAATCTGTCAATCTGATAGAGTCCATTATTTTTTGTCTTGAGATTCTTTATATTTTTTTGTAATCCACTCATGCAAATGAAGTCCCGTTTGACGCTTTAGGAATACACTGATGCCAGCCAAAATTAACAGTCCAATTATTGTGCCCATAATCATCTCCACGTTTTGTAATTTTTTAAATTCAGTTTAATCAATATGTTAGTTTTTGATTAATCCATTGATTTCATCATTTTATCTATATTAAGCCCACCAAGATCCTCGAGGTTATTCTTAATCTCTTCATCGATTGATAGCTGGCGTTCCACTTTCTTTATTTCCTTCTCAAGAAACTTTTCAACTTCTTGAGATACGTTGAACATTAAGCCCTGTTCACGCGCTGCTTTTCTCGCTCGTTTAAGACGAACATCTAAGTCTGATGAGATTTTGATGTTCAGTGATACTTTGGATTGTTTTTTCTGTAATGACATATCGATTCTCAACTCTATCTAAAAAATACTATAAACTTTTCTACCTTTTTAGCAAGAAACTTTGAGGTTGACGGATTTAGGATCGAACAAGAAATACATCAAGGATTACAGCATTTACTACATTGAAGACTCAGGCCATTTCCCAAAGCTAGAGCAACCAGAGCAGTTCAACACAAGGTTGATGAAAGCGATTAAGTCAGTGAAGTCGGGTGATTACACGTGAGAATAGGCTGATAATCCCCTCCTAACCTCCCCTTGGTTTACATCTCCAATCTCTTGTTGGCAACGATAAAGGGGAGGAACTGAATACCGATCGTGACAAGTGCTGCTATATGTTCAGCGACAAAGAATATTCTCCCCCTCATTCTTATATCTCAAGAGATCGGGTCACTCCATTCGAGGGGGAGCTAGAGGCTTTGGTCTACTAGAACCATTCCACAATGTTTATGAAAGCGGTTAAGTCAGTGAAGTAGAGCGCTGTAGTTGTTAAAGGATAGTGGTTAATCGTTGATAGAAAAACTAAGGCCTCGCGTGTGCGAGGCCTTTTTGTTCCGGCTAAAACTCAATATTAATCGAGTTTAACGGAAGCTTGGGATAATCGCCGGAATCCCCGGTAGAAGGCCAACCAACGCCATTACACCACTTAGTACAATAAACATAATGCCAGGCAACACCCAACGGCTCATTTTACTAAGCTCACTACTGCGTTCTTTACAACCGACTAAGCCTAAGTTATCCAACAGCATGGTGAGAGCCCAACCAAATGCAGGGTTAACGAGCGCTGAAGAAAATACAACAATCGCTGCTGATTGTGTGGTTTTCCCTTCACGCGTCATTTCCATTCCAGCTTCTAGCAATGGCACAAATACCCCAACAATTAGCGCAACACAAAGCACAGGTTGCCAGATAGCTAGATCCATCGGGTAGCCCCAAACAGCAGCGATGATACAGAACAGAGCCGTGAGCAAAGCGCCGGCAGGAATAGGGCGTTTAGCAATCGCCGCCGGTACGATATAAGTACCCCATGAAGACGTAAAGTTAGTACCACCGAGCAGAGAACCGAACGTTTGACGAATTGAAGCCGTGGTCATGGTGTCGTCAATGTTCATGTGTACTTTTTCGGTACGCTCTGGATAGCTGATTTTTTGAAATACTTGATGGCCTAAGAAATCTGGTGACCACATTGCTACGGCTAGAATCGCAAACGGCAATACCACCATGAAGTGTTCAATCGTCGGTAGGCCTAGCATCCAACCTGTATCTTCTCCCCACCAATACATAGGGTTCATGTTGGGCAAGCCTGGCTCAGTGTGGAAAGCAAATGGGGCACCCATGGCAAATGCAATCGTACCACCCAGCAAGCAACTAAGAGGTACTGCTAACCAACGTTTACGGAAGTGTTCCAATAGCGCGTACAAGATAATGGTGCAAAAGATCACGACAAACGCGATGTGGCTCATGCCGATTCCTTCAGCCCAAGCGAACAGTTTCTTAACTTGAGAGGCGGTTCCAACAAAGCCAAGGTAGAGCAACAAGCCGCCACACACGCCTTTACTGGTGAGGTTGGCCAACATGCTGCCACCTTTACTGATGGCTAAGATGAGGCCAAAAGCGCCAATCAACAAGCCAAACGCCATAGGGTGTCCACCTGCTGCAACGACAATCGGAATTAAAGGGATGAGTGGGCCGTGTGTACCTGCGAGGTTCGCGGTCGGCAATAGGAAGCCAGAGAAAATAATAATGAAAACAGAGGCGATGAGGAGTTCATAACGAACGTTTTCTAGAATGAAGTCTTCATTTAATCCGAGAGCCCCTGCAAAGGTAGCAGCAATCGCGCCCACCATCACAACTTTACCAATGGTCGCTGCCATCGCTGGGATGGTGTCTTCTATCTCGAATCGATAATCTTTAAACGGCAAATTGGGACGCCAGCGCTTAGGCGACATGATTTGTAATTCATGTTCTAAATATTGTTCGCGGGAATCAAACTCCGATCTTGGTTTGTGTTGTTGTTCATAAGTGAGTTCATCCTCATTGGCTTGAGGCTTATCTGCTTGTATATGTACGGACTCTAAAGTACTGCTCATTTTGATTCCTTTCGTTCACACTCTAAGGCGTGTTATTCCAACAAACGTTATTGACTCACGCAGAAGCGCAAACAATGCGTCAACTTATTATTAAAAACTCATTAACATTTAGTCGTTAGTACCTTATACCAAACCAAAAAAAACAAATAGTCTCAGGTAGTTAGACATTAGTCGTAGAGTTAGAAGGCTAATATGAAAGACGGTAAACAGTATGAACTGGCTTGTTTGTAGGCGATAAATTTATGGGTAATAAGCGAATAGCTAACAAGAAATGCTTGGCGCTAAAGCATCAGATAACGTCCATCGACGAGTGCTTTCTGGGGTAACGTTTTTGGTTAAAAACTATTGATAATAATTCTCATTACGATATTTTATGGGCTCAAACACACTCATTGTTGCGGAGACCAACATGGAACACTCGGATATTACTCAACTGCTTATTCCAAAAAGCGATTGGGCATCGCCTGATCTCTTTCTCTATGAAGGGGAAGACAAACTTCATCTGAGCTTAGAAGGCGCTATTCAATACAGTGGATTGAACAGCATTGGTGGCGTGGTTCTGGGCTTTAGGATGATCCAACATGCGGTGCAACTCGCGGCGGGTGATCAGTCTTTGCAACGTGATGGCATCAGTGTTTATACCGCGTTCCCTGGACGTGGTGCTCAAGATGCTTTTGAGTACACATGCCGCGCACTGCGTGATAGGCGCTATTGCTGTGATACCACATTGCACCATCCAGCAGCGCAAACCGGACAACGTGGTCAGTTCTTATTTACGCTTCGCTTGAATGAACAGTCTATGGTGATGACGCCAGCAGACGGACTTCCAAGAAAAAGCTACTTTGAAGCCGACCGACACTCACAAGAAGGTCGAGAGGCAGCATTGAGATGGCGCGATGAGAAGATCAACTTCGCTAATACGCTCTTGAGCTTGTCGCCAGAAGAGTGCTTACGCGTGTTGTAACTCTTTGTTCTCACTTACAGGATGAGTTAAAAAACACAATGAATAACAAGAGGTCGCTCGCTTTCAAGTGGGTGACCTTTTTTGTATCAAGCGCTCGCGGAAACCAGATTCCTAGTCGCGCTTAGGCTTGCTGGAATGACTCACTTTTAGCTTAGTGCGGTAGTCTAAAGTCTATGAATTTCAGCAATCAACTTAAGCCGCCCGATCTCAATCTGCAACACATTTAGGCTCGCAGGTGGTGCAGTTTTCAAAGCATTACACAGCTTACGGTTAAACTAAGTGATATGATTTTGCTGAAAGAACTAAAAAGCTAATGAATTAAAGGATGAGTACGATGGAAAAAACGATCTCGTTGGTACTTGGCAGTGGTGGCGCAAGAGGCTTGGTTCACGTTGGAATCATCCGTTGGCTCATTGAGCATGGCTATCAGATAAAATCCATCTCTGGTTGTTCAATTGGCGCACTTATCGGTGGAGTCTACGCGGCGGGTAAGTTGGATGAATTTGAAGAGTGGGTCACCAGTATTGACCAATCGGATATGGCGATGATGTTGGACTTTTCATGGCAATCGAGTGGTATCTTCAAAGGGGACAAGATCATCGACACACTGCGTGGATTGATCGGCGAGATTTCAATTGAAGATCTGCCTATCCCTTATACCGCAGTTGCCGCTAATGTCGCTGATGAAAAAGAGGTTTGGCTGCAATCAGGCTCTCTGTTTGATGCCATTCGCGCTTCTATCTCTTTGCCGTTGTTCTTTACTCCTCATGTGATTAATGGCGAAGCGCTGATTGATGGCGGTGTACTTAACCCTGTACCGATTGCGCCTACCTTTGGTGATAAGACAGACTTTACTCTGGCAGTGAACTTAGGTGGTGAACCTGAAACGCTTCAGCAGGAAGTGACACCGGTTTCGCTACCAACAAAAGAGAGTAACCTGCATGAGAAGGTTGTTCATTTTATCGATAATCTCGGTAGCAGTGTAAAAAGCAAAATGAGCTTCAATTTTGCAGCCTACGACATTGCCAACCAAGCGTTTGATGCGATGCAATCGACCATTGCTCGTCAAAAACTGGCCGCTTATCCTGCCGATATTACGCTTGAGATCCCACGTAATGCCTGTGGCACCTTAGAGTTTGATCGCTCACAAGAGATGATAGATAGAGGGTACCATTTGGCACAGGCTAAATTGGGCAATCGACTTTAATATATTTGCTGCTGAATGAGAGTATTTATGGAAACTGAACTAAAAGAGCTTGAACTCCACGAGCTTATGGCAACAAAAGACGTCATCGTACTCACTAGCTCAGAAGCAGCTGCCGTATCTTGGCTGATAGGGTGCTATCACGAGAACGCCAATATTCAGATTATCGAGAACGCACATCAGCTAGATACTGAAGCGGTTTTGGCGCAATGCCGAGACAGCCTGAGTGAAAGTAAAAAGGTTATCCTTACCGCACAGTTTCGTAGCCAGCTTCCTATTATCAATATCGCTTCGCTGTGTAATGAGCAGCGTAAATCATTGACCAATATTGAGTTGTCGGGCTGGGATGAAGAAGATCGCCTTCCTCATTCTTATAGCAGTTTCTAGGTTATAAGAATTTCTAGCTTATAGCGGTTTCTAGTTAACAGCATTCGCTATGTAGCAGCCGTTTTAGGTAGCAGACAATGCACACCATCACTTCAAATGTCTGCCGCCATCAAGGTGTAAAGTTCTTCCTGTCATGTAGTGACTGGCCAACACAAACTTGATGCCATCTATTATTTCCTCAAAGCCCGCTTCTGTGGGAATCAGAGCTTTCTTCAGCGCTTTGGTTTTGTATGCTTCATCGTCATGTTCATTAAACTTAATCATGGCGGGAGAGAGGGTATTTACTTTGACCTTGGGAGCTAGCATCGCTGAAAACGACAGCGTTAGGTTGTTGATCGCAGCTTTACTGGCCGCGTAAGCGATGTGTTTTTTACTTCCTTTTTCTGCAACGTAGTCACTGATGTGGATGATGTCTGAAGTTTCATCGCCAGACATCAGTTGGTCTTTGAGTGTTAAATTGAACAGGTAAGGCACGGTAGCGTGAATCGTCATCATTTGGTGCATGATTTGTGATGCATTGTCACTGGGGTTTGTCTTGTTCTCAGGCTTCCAGTCTGAAGCGTTGTGTATGACGGCTCGAAGTGTCTTATATTCTTGACCAACATAATCAAGAAAGCCCTCTAAGCTGCTTTGTTGATAAAAGTCTACTTGCTGCAAGTCGGCTCCACTGTCGCGCAACCGTTGCAGTTGAGGATAGTCGCTGCGGTAAGTGCCAACCACTTTGTATCCATCCGCTAAAAGTTGCTGCGCCAGTGCGAAACCGAGTCGCTTTCCCACGCCGGTTATTAGTATCGTTTCACTCATCGTAAAAACTCAGCTCTGGTTTGAGGGTTAGTTTTGAAAATACCACCAAGCGCAGTTGTTGAGGTTTCAGAGTTTGCATCCATCACGCCTCTGGATTTAACGCAATAGTGCGTCGCTTTAATCGTCACGGCCACGTTTTCTGTTTCCACTAGAGTCTGTATCGCAACTAGGATTTGCTGAGTAAGGCGTTCTTGTACCTGAGGACGCTGAGCAAAGAATCGAACGATACGGTTGATTTTAGACAGCCCAAGAATCTTGTTTTCAGGGATGTAGGCTACTTCCGCTAAACCATCAATAGTAATGAAGTGATGTTCGCATGTAGATGTTAAGTCGATATCCGATACCTTAACCATTTCATCAACCGACATTTTATTTTCTATAACACTGATTTTCGGGAAGTTATCGTAATCTAGCCCTGAAAATATCTCATGGACGTACATCTTTGCGATGCGATGAGGTGTTTCAGCAAGGCTGTCATCGGTTAAATCCAGCCCAAGCGTACTGACAACTTCCGTCAAAAGTCCTTTGATCCGGTTGTACTTCTGGTTGGGATTCATTTCGCTCGGTGTCATCGGAGTTTCAAGTCCTCTTGCGAGCAAAGCTTCTCTTACTTTTTCGGCTTCTGTATTCAGCATGACGCACTCCTTATGAATTATTGTCGCTATCTGCTTCATAGCTCAGGGTGAGCGAAACAGAGTCAGCAAAACGTAGCGCATGAGGCTTGTCGATTCTCACTTGAGCGTATTTCACCCATGGGTGATCGATACAGATGCCGAGTACGTCGCTGGTCAATTTTTCCAAAAGCAGAAACCTTCCGGATTCGACATGTTGAATGATCTTCTTGCAGATGTTTTTGTAGTTAAGCGCGTTGTCCACATCATCAGAGAGGCAAAGGTTGTTAGCGGGGTAGTGGATTTCTGCGTTGATAACGATGTCTTGCTGCTTAGACTTTTCTTCTTCGTTGAAGCCGATGAAGGTTCTTAGTCTGAGGTTTGTAATGGTGATAATGGCGTTGTGATTCATAACAGTGTCCAATCCTTAGAAAGTGAAGTCAGTTACGTGCTTGTTTTAAGAAAAGATCAGTAAAGCTCAGGTGATTAAGAGTTCAGTCGTTCATTTTGCAGCCGTTCTTTTTCCGTCATGGAAAGGCTGAGTGAAACTGAGTTCGAAAGGGATGGGTTCGGTTTTTTGGCTCAATTGATCGAAGCTTTCCCAGAGCTGCTGAAATGAGATGTCTAGAGTGGGGTGGCGTTCTTGCGCGGCAACATCGACTAACGGCCTGAGTACAAATGCGTACTCGGTGATTTCGCCTCTAGGCAGTTCTACGCCATCAATAACGCCGACTTGATTACCATAAAGAAGGATGTCGATATCCATCGTGCGTGAAGCATATGCTTTGGTCTGACGCTTGCGATCATTCTCTGATTCGATTTGATGTAGAACCTGAACCAACTCTGCGACAGGGAGGTCACATTCAAACCCAACGACAAGGTTTAGGAAGTTGTCCCCCTCGAAACCGACAGGCTCGCAATCGTAGAAATTAGAAATGTGCAGCGGTGCAAAGTGGTCATTCAATGCTTTGAGAGATTGTGATACGTGGCGTTCGCGGTTGATGTTACTGCCGATGCTGACGTAGACGTTAGCCATAGTTTTCCTTCCTTTTAAGGAGCCTATACGTCCGACTCGCGAGGAAGATCAGCTATGTATCCTCTTAGAGGCTGGAGGACAAAAGAAAATACGGTTCTGCCGCAAATCGCGTCTGATAGTGATAGAATCCCCGCATCAGAATTATCGAGAATCTAGGTATTTATAAACAATGTTTATCCATCACGTTAACGGCATCGACTGGCTGGTGATTACAGCTTTTGAAGAACTGAAAACTATGTTTATCGAAGATGCAGGTCCGATCCCATCTTACTTCTCGACCGCCAGTGAGTTGAGCCTGATTGATCAAGCCAAGCGCAGCTATGGATTTTTACCTAAACTCCGCGGTGTGATCACCGATACCGGCACGTATCAAAGTGAAAATCTTGAAGAAGATTTGAACCCACAGCTTGCGTGTATAGTCGAGGGGCGAGGTCGCGTGTTTATTTATCACGGCGACTATGTAGCTTTTGTCGATGACGAACAAACCTTCATTACTCGAATGGACTGAAAGTGATTCAGTGGGTTGGGAGTGGTTAATTAGTTATAGATAAACGGCTCTGTAGATAAAACTAAGGCCTCGCGTTTGCGAGGCCTTTTTGTTTGTATCGAGTGAGGAGTAGAAAAGACTGTTGAGGTGTTACTTATCTAAATTGTGCCTATCGTTCCTTAACCTCAAACAGCTGCGTCTCACATCATCTTACTGGCAACTTGGTCTTTGTTTTTACCTGACCGAAGGCGAAGCTAGATTCAATAGAAGCAATATTGGGTAGGCGAGTTAATTGCTTACGGATAAACTGCTCGTAGCTTTTGAGCGACTCACTGACCACATGTAACAGGTAATCGTGATTGCCTGTCATCAGAAAGCACTCCAACACTTCATCTATCACTTCGATGTGCTGTTCAAAGTCTCGCATATTCTCTTCAGTTGGCTTTTCAAGTTTTACCAACACAAACACATTCACAGGCAAGCCGCATGCTTCTTGGTCGACACTGGCGTGATAGCCGCGAATAATCCCTTGTTTCTCCAATGACCGAACTCGACGCAAACAAGGAGATGGCGACAGTGCCACTCGATCGGCCAACTCTTGATTGGTGAGCCGAGCGTTGCTTTGCAGTTCAGCCAGTATTTTCTTGTCGATCTCGTCCATTGGCATATTCCATCAATATTGAATTTAGTTTGGCAATATTATTGCTCAAAGTGTATGTCTTACTTCGTAAATAGCAATTTTTAACATCAGCACAAAACTAAAATTAAAGGAGGAACAATAAGCATGGAATGACTTAGGAATTATGAATACTTCAACTCAACTTAGCCCGCTGCGTAAAACCACCAAACACGAACAAGCAGAAGCCCTTGCGATTGAGCAAGCAAAGCATTTTGGTATCGACCCAAACAGCGATTACGGCGTCACGCTTATCGAACTGGCGACGACACTGTACAAAGCCAATACCAAGACTCACGACCTTTGGGCATTGACGGTTGATGGACTTTCAGAACTCGACAAGAGTGACCGAATCGCTTGGTTTAACGCCAAACGCTTTTTGTCATTCCAGATCGCTAAGATCCTCGATAACCTGCAAAACCCGATGCGTGCCACTTACCAATCTATTGCCACCAATAATGGTAACTTTGCGTCTAAAGGCGCGTATCCTATCTTCGATAATGTGGCGGCTATCTTCTCGGCAAGCCCGGTTATTACGCGCACCGCCACGTATTTATTTGCCTGTACAGAATGGATTGAAGATGCGTTCAACGGTAAAGAGCCGCTGCACGATATTTATTCTCGACTGCTTAACCCAACCTCGATTTCACTGGCTAACCATATGGTTGATATTGAGGCAGGTTCTAGAGCCAACGAATACCTCGCATGGAACTTTAATTCGGGTATGGCGGCCATTGATGGATTGTTGAGCCATTTACTTGGACATGAAGACATAGTCTTGGCTTCACGTAATATCTATGGCGGTTCTTACCAGTTGTTGGAAGAGTGGTTTGGTAAGCCTTCTAATCTGAATGTCGTGGTAGAGTGGGTTGACGGTTACTCAGGTGATGAGTTTGCTACTCGCTTAGATGAGGTTGCGGATAAGTATGCCGATCGCCTCGCTGCGGGTAAGAAAATCTACGTTTACCTAGAGTCACCGTGTAACCCGCATGGATACGTGTTGGATGTTGCGAGTATCAGCAAAGCTGGTCACGTTCGTGGTTGGGATGTGATTGTTGACTCGACAGTGGGGACTCCATTGCTGCATCCAGTACTCAAGCGTGATGATGTAATGGAAAGGCCTGATTATGTGATTCACTCCTACACCAAAGAACTGGCGGGTTCTGGCACCACAACCGCTGGCGTTGTGATTGGCCGAAACGAGACCATGTTTGTTCCAAAAGGAGAAGAGGTCACTTGCACTAAGCCTAACGGCGATGAGGTCACTATTCCATGGAACGAAACGTTGTTTTGGAATGTGTATTACATCAAAGGCGCATTCTTAGATGCAGACAAAGCGTTTGAAGTGCTCAATGGCATGAAAACCTATGAGATGCGTGTGGTGCAAAAAACGATTAATACCCTGACACTGGCAAAGATCTTTGATGCTCACCCAGACATCAACGTCTCGTGTCCCGCTTTGCCAGACAGCGATAACTATGAACACTGCCAAAACAACATGTACTTGGGGCTACCAGCCGCGTTGTTTACCATCGATATGGAAGGAAACGGTAATCGTGCGCCAATCAATCGAGATGGGTTTAAACAGTTCTTTGACATGCTTGAGCCTGCAATCGGTATGCAAGTGAGCCTGGGACAAACCAATACGGTCGCGCTGTGCCCAGCATTGACCACGCATTCAGAACTCAGTGATGAGGCGCTTAATGAAGCCGGCATAAAACCGACCACAATGCGTATCTCTATTGGCTTAGAAGATCCTCGAATGTTCATCGCTCATATTATTGAGGCGGCCAAATTGTCGATTGACCGCAAACACGCAGACTTCTCATCCAGCTTCCCTAGTGGTGAAAGTATAGATGAAATCTATATGCAAACCTATATGGATGTACATCAGAGGTTTGTTACGAGCTTGCCGAAGTTTAGTCAGCTTACTCAGTAACTTAGGTCAGTAAGCTAGCAACAAGGGCTACCAAGGAAAGTCAGTAAAGTAGGGCAACTGAAACCGTTATAGGATAGTTATAATCGCTAGATAGAAAAACTAAGGCCTCGCGTTTGCGAGGCCTTTTGGGTTTTGGAGAGTGGCAATAAATCTGTTTCGAATAAACTCTTAGATAGAAGTTGGTTAGTGGTATTGCACTAACCAAGTCGAATGTATGGAATAAGTGAAACTAAACGCTACTTTGATTCAGTTTCTATGATTTCATTCATTAAACGATCGATTTGAAAGACAACTTGTATACTTGCGTCTTCCATAGCTTTAACTGATCTAATTGTTCCTTCAATGTCCTCAGATGCCGCTTGATTCATTGCTTTACGACCATTGTCATGCACCTGTTTATGAGGTTCTTCAAGCAGTTGATAACTTCTCAGGTGGTTGTAAGCTTTGCCATCACCACGATAATACCACTGACCTAAACGACACTCTGAGTGAGTGTTGATCGTTTCACTAAAGGCACCGCTTTGTAGTAAACGATAGGTGTTATTTTTCCAAATGGCGTGATCGAGCTTCACCGAATCTAAGAAAGCGCGAGTGGAAGCAATATGAATAACTTGCTTCATGTTTTCCGACTTCACGACGACTTCATTAACAATTGAGCTAATTTGTGCAGAAGATGCTGAAACTTCTTCTGCACAAACTTGGTTTTCATCGATAGAGGTTTTAATCGAATTTACTTGAGTCAAAACTTGTTTCACCAATGAATCAATTTTTTCACTGGCTTCGCTGGCTTTACCTGCAAGGGTTCTTACTTCATCGGCGACGACAGCAAACCCGCGTCCGGCTTCACCCGCGCGCGCGGCCTCGATAGCAGCATTTAGTGCCAGTAAGTTCGTTTGGTCAGAAATCTCTTGAATGGTTGATACAAGGTTAGATATAGCCCCAGCAGTGTTATCTAATATAGTTACAGATTCAATGCTTTGAGATGCTTGAGTACCGATATTAATTGCTCGGTTATCTAAACGGACTAATGCTTGATGAGTCTGCTTAAACATGTCATCTAATTGCTGAAGTTCTAGGTTCTCATGAGCCATAGATTTGGCACTTTCAACCATCTCTTTTTGAATGGTTTTAAGCATATCTCCACCTTTCAAACAATTAGACATCATTGCATTACTGTTGTGGCGTTCTTCATGTGTCGACTGAACAAGTTTTTGAGACTTTTGGAGTTGATTTTCGAGGGCATTAATATCAGCGTCATGCTTCTTTTTTAGTTCGGCTAACTCTTGTTTGAGTGATGCATTTTCTAATTTTATTTTTTTCATTCCAAACATAAAATACCTATATGTGTAACTCGAGAAGTTATTTGTGAGGCGAATAAAGTGAGTGGGTTTATAACGTATTGGTTTTAATGGTAATTATTTCCGACAGGATTGTAACAAAATATTATAAGTATGTTACCCCTATTGAGTACTTAGAGGTTATAAATAATCAAATTGACACTTTTGTTATTTAAATTTACGTAACGTAAATATTAAATATGTCCGCATTGAATGTTTTTAAATGATTTTTGGTAAGGGTATTGCTGTTCGAATTAATCAGAATAAATGTGAGTCCACCGATGTTGTACATAGAGTTAAATTTTAGGCTTTACCCGACCTTTAGCCGCAAAGCATAGGGCTACAATTTTGGGCGACTTACACCAAATGGCACTCTGAGGCACTAAGGATACTTAAGGCTCTTAATCATACTCAGTTTGCAATACACACTTCAGTGCTATGGTGTAAAGAGATCGAAAAAAACAATATAAGTAGGAATAGTATTAACTACCGGTTTAGATAAGGTAGCAATATCCAAATCAATGAACGGCTTGGTGTTAAAGAAATTAATTGTCAAAAGTCGTGCTACTCAAGATTCACGTAATTTTCTCTTAAACTTACACAGACTGGAGAATCTTTGACAGAAATGGCTTTGACGTTAATCGAAGAATTAGATAGGCAATATTTCGGGAGCTTGAAAGATAACAAAAAGCAGTTTGTTTCTCTTATTCAAGGCATTAGAAATTGAATTTACATCAATTCGATTCTAACTCTTTATAGGATGGAACTTAAGTCGTTCAGATAACTCCCATAACGCTATTCGATTTGAATCATACTTTAGAAGCTCACTCGCTTCAGAGGCCTTACACCAGCGAAACATAGAGTGCTCTGAAGATAACTGTGGTTCACCCGAAACCTTCACTGAGAATGAGTATTCTGGTATCACATAAGGATGGGTATTCCATTTTTCATGACCAGAATAAAACACTCTAGGCAACATACACATAGAGTCTAGTTGGACCCAATCAATACCTGTTAACGAGGTTTCTTCATATAATTCTCTTATCGCAGCATCGAGAAAAGACTCTCGGTTTTCACCGCCACCAGAAATTGCCTGCCACTCTCCATTATCAGCTCGACGACCAATCAAGAATATTGGGTCTGCCAACTCAAATTTGTATGGGAATATCAATACCTGAAATGGTGCTCTCATTAAATTAGTTCCACAATTGTTATGCATCAATAGATACTACAACCATTAAAAAAAATTGGGTAATTTTAGACTGAAGTTTTCGTAGTTCTATTGTGCAATTTCGGAACGGTGTTTATTGAGAACAGCGAATATGGATAGATAAACGACTAACGTTAGCGAACGTTATAACTATCTCTATCCACTCACTTACTACTTAGGCTGGTGGCCTGTCTTCTTCGCAAGCTCTTGCATAGCCTCGGCAAACGTTGTTGTTCCACCTTTCGCTTTTACCTGAACTACCTTATGTCCTTGGCTTTCCAGCGCTTGGCGCTCTTCTAAAACTGCTTTGTCATCTGGTTGACTGCCTTGCACAGGCTGATGAATGTAACACCCTTCTAATTGACCATCTTCGACCAGTTGGTGGTGTTTCAGTGCATTGATATCAAAATTCATAGTAAGTCTTTTCGCTTTAAATGGAGAGTCTCTGTGGCAAAGGCCTCAGATATCTATAATTTTATTGTTTGTACCATACGGCATTTTAACCATAAGAAGCCAGTTCAAATTCAGTAATCCAATGAAATGCAGTCGTGTAGGTCTTACTTCTTGAATCATTTATTGATCGTATTAAGAAAAGGAACTGAATACCGATCGTGATAGGTACGAGACAAGTGCGGCTTCAGTTTATCGACAAAGAATGTTCTCCCCCGCGGTCGTTAATCTAAAGAGATCGCTGAACTTCATTTTAGGGCGAGGTGTAGTGGTCTAATGCTCAACTTGAATTTGTGTATTGGTCATCATCGCGATCAGTTTAGCCACTCGTTGACGCATGTCACGTCTATCAATAATCATGTCTAATGCGCCATGCTCTAATAGGAATTCACTCTGCTGAAAATCTTCAGGTAACTTTTCTCGTACCGTTTGTTCAATGACTCTGCGTCCAGCAAAGCCAATTCGCGCTTTGGGCTCGCCAATGTTGATGTCACCAAGCATTGCTATACTTGCTGATACACCACCAAATGTTTGGTCGGTTAATACGGAGATATAAGGGAGCTTTGCATCTGATAGCCGTTTTAAAGCAGCACTCGTTTTTGCCATTTGCATTAAAGCCATCAGTGACTCTTGCATACGCGCTCCACCACAAGCCGAAAAGCATACCAATCCGCAGTTAGCCTCGATGGCTGCATTAACAGCATCAACAAAGCAAGCGCCCACAACGGCACCCATTGAGCCAGCCATAAAAGAGAATTCAAAAGCGCAAGCTACAACAGGCATCCCTAACAATTCTCCCTGCATCGCGACTATTGCATCTTTCTCACCTGTACTTTTTTTGGCTAGGGCAAGGCGCTCTGTGTAGCGTTTATTGTCTTTGAAACTGAGCAGATCTTGCGGCTCGTGTTGTTTGCCTAACTCAGCTTTCATACCTTTATCTAAAAAACTGTCTAAGCGACAGCGTGCCGACACCCTCATGTGGTGATCGCATTTTGGACATACCTCCAGATTTTCTTTAAGGGTTATGCTGTACAGGATCTGGTAGCAAGAGGGGCATTTGGTCCATACGCCTTCTGGAATATTCGCTTTACGCGTACTGATTATATTTTTCTTATCTAATAGTTTTTCTATCCAACTCATTGGAAACCTTATCCAGTTCACTTTTAATGATGAGTATTGTATAAGCCTGTTTCTGGTAATAAAGTGGCTAATATTGGCTTAATAATCCAATTAAGTGGGATTATTAGAGTGGGTGGGATTAATGGGAATGCTTGAGAAGATTGATCAACAATGGCTAAAAAGTTTTCACTGTGTTTATGAGAACAATAGCTTTAAGAGAGCTGCGGAGTTTCTGTGTTTGCCGACATCAAACGTCAGTCGTCATATCGCGTTGCTAGAAGAGCAGCTAGATGCTCGACTTTTTGATAGAACAACGCGCCGAATTGCTTCGACAGAAGCAGGGGACCACCTCTATCTACGAACTCAGCCATTGTTGGATAAACTCAATGATGCCCTTGAAGAGGTGACACAACACTCTCGTGAAGTCATAGGGCAACTCAATGTTTTAATGCCTGACTCACCTGACTTGGCCCAAGCCGTCGTTTCGTTTTGTACTCAATATCCATCTATTTCATTATGTTGTGATACGAGTATTAGCCCTAAAGGGGATCCGCTTGACGGGTTTGACGTTATTTTGAGTTTTCATCGAGGGAAGCTAGAGGATAACAATTGGATAGCGAAAGAGATTAAGCGTTGGCCTAGTGTTGTTGTGGCTTCACCCAAACTTCTTCATACATCTTCTAAGCCTTTTAATATTACGGATTTGAAACATGTACCTTGTATTAGCAGCTTTACCGCGTTAAATGGTACGCCATGGGTATTTAAGAACGAAACAGATCAGGTAATTACTCAAAGAGTAAAATCTACATTTAAAGTGAATAGTGGACAACTCGCTAAAGCAGGTTCATTGGCTGGTTTGGGGTTTGCGATACTCCCTGCTGAATTTTGTCGCGATGAAATAGATACTGGCTCTTTGGAAGTCATAGAACTTGAATACAAACCTGAAGATTTGGTGCTGTACGCCTTTTATGCGTCGAGAAAGCATATAGCAAAAAAGGTTCCGATGTTCATTGAGCACTTAAAACATCAAGCGAATCTAGATGCGCAAAAATAACAGAAAATTCGGAGGCTAGGGGCTCTTCCCTAGGTTAAAGATGTACTCACTATTTATGGATAAAACTAAGACCTCGTGTTTGCGAGGATTTTTGTTTTTCGGGTAGTGATAACAAAATCTTGGATAATTCCGAGTTACGACGTTTCAATAATTCCAACTTATCGTATTACTCTTAGTATTGAAACTACATGGACTGCCTAAATGTAGTTGGCTAAGATCATTCATTCACAAAAACAGTAACCAAGCAGAAAAATCATAGTATGTGTCTTCAACTGTACTGAATATTGCTATCTCAGGTTATAATTTGGTATCAAAACAAATGAAATAAATTAGATAAATAACAAGGAAAAGTATGTATCTAGACGTCAACGAACAAAAACCCAAGCATGTAGTTAGTTTGATCATCTACATCATTGAGGATGTAGCTTCTAATGGGGTTGAACCACTGGCAATGGTTAATGAATGGCAACAAAATTGGGGAAAATTCAACCTTGCGCCGATATCCGGCAGAGGTAAAACAGAGGAAAGTGCATTATTCGATGCTATTAAGGCATGCAAAAAATACTCTATTAATATTTCTGAAAAATGTTGTAGAAAGGTATCTACAATTCAAACTCGAGATTCAGACGATAGGATTAAAGAACCATATTTTTGCGAGTTTTCATATAGTAATCATACTTACGAAGTAGACATTAAGGAACCTAATCGAATTATCCAACAACGTTTTTCATCTCCACCTGTTCCGCGTCCTTTATCTGGTCGTGGTGGTAATGTCGTATACACCCCATACACTAGTGACATTGCACATTTCCACCCTCACAAATCCACCAAGCATCTGATAAGCAGAGAAATTCTGAAAAGACACCCTGAGTTCTTCAGTGAGAAAATTAAAAATTTGTTAGGGTCTCAACCTGATAGAGATAGTCTATCAGAAGTGCTAACTGCCATGTCGTTTCCCGTACTTAAAGAGATTAGAGAATTTGGGATAAATGATGAAGATGTTCGATATAGAGCCGAGCTTGAACTTTCTTATGTGATGTCTGGCCAATTTGACTACAACCTCTAAGTTCCACGCGGATTCAAATCGCAGCGCTAACATGTATCAGCACAAGATGATAGCAAATGTGTTGAATCAAAATCGGAGATTTCCGTGTTTAATGATCCTTAAATTGTGTATAGATATTTAATCTAACTTGTTCTGGAGCAAATATGTGTCGGCCATTTTTTAACAAGCCTGTTCCTCAAAGCGTGCCAAACACTTCGCTCTAAAAATACAGAGCGAAATCTGATTCGTTATTGGTATTTAAGTCTTGAATTCAGCTTTCCAGATTACACCTAACTAAATCGTGCATCTGTTTTACTGTCATCAGCGCTAACCAGATTATTTCTTCTACCGAACGTTGACCTGTTGTGGAGGAGAGGTGATCGGCATTATTGGTTAGCGCGGGTAGTTCATGGACGTGATTATCGCGAATGGTATTGACCAACGCGTTCATAGCATCGTGAATTAAGCGTTCGACTTGTTGAGTTCCTTGGTATTGCGTGCCTGTTCTGATAAGCGGAATCAGCAGACAGAGATAATGGCTCAATAATCGATAGTGACTCAGCATATCTTCATAATAATGGGGATCGGTGCGAGTGTGTCTTGGCTCTTGTTGCATTTCGTTATAGATGAGTTCTAGGTCGCTCTCTGCCGTCAGCATGGCAGCACGTTGCTTGGTTAAGGCCATGTGGTCGCGTTGTTCGGTGTCTACTTGCAGTTGTTCATAGCAATACACAAACAAGCTTTTTGAACTGTTCAGAGCCGTTAACGCTTGGTTGTTGATCTCTTTGCCTCGCCATTGCGGCCACAATAAACCATAACCGAGTAGGACAATGGTGCCCCCCACGATGTTGTCGATCAAGCGTGGCGCGGCAAAATCGAGCCCTTGATGTGCCATGGTCTGATAAATCAAAATCAATAGCGCGGTAATACAACCAATTGCTAGCGAGTAATTCCGCATGATATTAAGCATCGCGACGGGTAAGAGGATGACCATCAGCGTATACATCGCGGTCGTTGGCACGCCAATATGAATCAAGGAAGTCGCGAACAGCACACCAAGTGCCGTGCCTAAACAGCGTTGCCAAGTTTTACTGCGGGTCGCCAAGAAGCTTGGCTGAATCACCATTAACATCGAGATCAACACCCAGTCAGGGCGAATCAACTCAAAGTATTCGGCAATTCCAGCACCAAGTGCGAACATCAAACCAACACGGGTAACATGACGCCAAATCGGGTTGCCTCGGCTTGGCAGGCGAAACGACAATTCGAACGGCTGCACTTCAAAAGAGCGTTCATAGGCGGGTTCATTAAGCTCAATACGACGAGAAATGTGCTTCACTGCGTATGCCCAATAACGAAAGCGGGGTTGGTCTTCAAGCTTTACCGCTTCAATCAAATCATTGGCTTCTTGTTCTAATGAGCTTAAGTGCTCCATCTCTTCATTCGTGTTGTGCAAAAGCTGTTTGGCTTTGTGTCTTAGCCTTTGCTGACAATGTTGGCTCCAAACCAATAACAAATCTCGCTTTTGCTTACTTGATTGAAACTGGCTCAATAAATCAGGGTTACTTGTATGGCTGCTGAGTATCACTTCAAATGTATCGAGCGCGAGAAATAAGGCTTGTCGGAGCGAGTCTGCGTCTTCGTGTTTAGATCGAAAGGACTCGGATTGAAGTGCTTGTTGGAACAACTCGATGAGCTGGTATTTGATGCGTCTTTTTGGCGCTTCGTTTTCGCCTCCTAACAAGAAGGTTTGGCGATATTGAATATAGTCTGCCAACGTTTCGTAAATCGCAGATAGACACACGCGCAATGCATAGTGTTTCCACAGGGCAAACCAAAGCCAGCTAAACAGTGCAAAAGTAAGTGGGCCAAGTACCAACATTGGGTACAAGCTTAGCGCTGAGTTGGAATTATGGAGTGATAGGGTGACGACTGCAATTAAGAGGCTGGACATGCCTAGCCGTGCCCAGAATGGACCATTGACCGCTGTGCTGGCAAGTAAGGCACCCATTGCGCCGTAGGTTAACCATAAAGGCAGTCCACTGTTCAACAGGACGTAACTGACGGCTAAAGTGATTCCCCAAGCAGTTGCGGTAATCGCAAAACGTGTCCACCGCCTTGGGCCTGCTGCATCAAGACCGCTAATTAAAGCCGCTGGCATAGTCATTAGCGCGGTCATTGCGATGTTGAGGTGATTCGACAACACCCCTAAACCAAGAAACAACACAATGGCACTGGTGGCGCGAAGCCCTAAGTTAATCGAAGGGGAGTACCAGATTTTACGCAGAATGGCAGGAGAAAACGTCATAGGCCCTCTTTACTTAATATGTCTCGTTCAGTGTAACGCCAAACCTCCTGATTGTGCTGGTTTCAATCACAGATTGATAAATTGAATCGCTGCAAGCCTCTTCTATTGGTATAGCTCGCTAAAGCTTGGTTTATTGGAAAGCGCTTCTAGGCTTAACTTTGCCAGTGTGTCTGTGAAAGGGGAACTTTGTAAGGCGGTGGAGAGGGTATCTACTTCTCTAACTGAGAGTAAACTCGCGTGCCTGAACAGAACGTAATCTAATGCAACGTGTAGGTACAACGTCGAGAAATCAGGCTGAAGTAAATCATGAGTGTTATTCAGTTGCTCGATAAGTGATTGAACGCTTCTTTGAATACCTTCCTTTCCTCTAACTGTCAGCACATTTTGTTCAGCTTCAAAGCGGCTCAATGCAGCGCAGCGAAATGCTACTTCCATTAGGGTTTTACTCATCCCCAATAACGACATGCGCTTACTATCACTAGTTTTGGTTGCTGTGAGTGTCTTAGTTGGGTAAGCCTGCAATAGAAACTCGCAGATCATTAAGCTCTCGGTGAGCGCAATACCCTCATGAGTTTCAAGAACCGGGATGGTACTAAATGGATTGATTGTGACTAATGCTTGGGGTGTCTGCCATGGGTCGATCCATTCAAGTTTAAGTGGCGCATTGCACAGGTAGGCAGTGGCCAACACCGCTCGTGAGAATGGTGAGGTATCATTTAAGTACAGTTTCATGAGCGATTCCTTTGCTAAGAACTTGTTTGAGCAGTATTTAATGATTGCTGTTTGGTTGATGTAAATGCAATGCAGACTATCGACAAGATGAGTGCACTCGTACTGACCATAAATAGGATGTTATAGCTGCTTAACTGTGGTGCGTAATGAGCCATAACAAAGCCAACCACGCCTTGGGAAATAGCAAAAGCCATTGTCATGGCTCCCCAAGATTTCGTATGGAGCTGTGTTCCAACGAGTTCTAAAGTGTAAGTTGATACGAGTGTGACGATACCTGGAGTAAACATACCGACGAGCAAGGACGAAACAAAAAGTGCAACGGTACCTGTGCTCAATAGTGGAAGTGCAACGCCAATCGCTTTGCAGAAAAACGCAGTTAATAACGCTCTTTTGAGTCCGATCCTATCGCCTAATACGCCTGTCACTATTGGTCCAATCGCAGCGCCGATACCAAATACGGCCCAATAAATCCCGCCACTTGATAAAGTCATTCCCAACTCACGAACAATATAGTCGACCCAAAAGAGAGTGTGAGGCAAGTAACCAATGGCGCCAAAGGTGTAGGCTAAAAGCACAAATCGAATACTGATACGTGTGCGCTTGGATAAGTCTCTAAACGAAGCTGGGCTCATCGTACAATGACTCTGTTGAACCTCAAGACTCCATGTATTCCATGTCAAAACGGTCGCTAGAAAAGCAATGGCTCCCATACCTAACCATGCACTTTCCACACTTTGATAGATAAGCAGAGGTATGATCGTTCCTGAGATCATGGCACCAAGCCCGATCCCTGAAAATACGACGCCACTGATTCTTGCTTTCATTTCTTGAGGATGAAGGCTCGCAATCATGGGTGGCGCGAGCACCATAAGAATGGCTCCCGTTATTCCCGCCATGGTTCTCAATGTTAAAAACCATTCAAAGGGGGCAGTCTTTAAGGCACAACCAAGATAACTAAAGCTGCTCAATAAAAGAGAGGCGCGTATGAGTGTGCCGGTTGAATAATATCGTTGTAAAAAGCTGGAAGCAGGAGCCCCAAAGATATAGCCAATCAGCGTTGCGGCGCCAAGGGTTGAGGCATCTTCACTTGAGAACCATCCGCTCTGTATGAGCACTGGCATCAAGGCAATGTAGGCAAAGCGTCCAATGCCATTACCGACTAATGTTGCCGCAAGCCCAGCGAAAGTGGCGCGGTTTAAGAGTTTTATTTGTTGCATGTCGCGCCTGATGTTTGTGTTTGTAACATCACGCTAACATTTTAACTTGAGTGCTCCAAATGAGTTTCTACTCTAATGTGTGGAGTTTGATGGTGATTTATATCCTCTGTAAATATCAAATCAGTCATTTACATTCTGGAATTTATTCTTTTGAACTCAGTTCAATGTTAAAAATACATAGCTTGATAGTCGATTGAATGATCAGAGAATGAAATTCGACTTATTCCAATCTTCTCGCTGCGATTGTATTCATTGATAGAGTGGTCAAAACCGTAGGCTGTTGAAGGTGCCATGTATTGAGTTACGCCTTGTTGTGTAACCGTTATTCCATCATGGCCGTGACCGCAAATAACTTCACGCACGCTATGTTTTCGAAGTCGGCTCATCACATCGACATCGTTTTCCAAACAGATGACTTTCATCCACTCAGCTCCGACTGGAATGACAGGGTGATGGATAACAATGATTGGATTATTCGCTTTTCTTAGCTGTTGTTTTAGCTTTGTCATTCCACGGTTATCAATGCGCCCTGAACCGAGTGGATGACGGCTATCAAGTGGCTTGTCGCTAGAGTCCAGAAATAGAAACTTTCGTTCATTGATAATCGCTTTATCGGTGACGACAATAGTCGAGCCTTTTAGCTCAGTACGCATTAAGCGAGAGTCGTCATGGTTGCCCGCAATCGCGTAAATGGATTGATCACCAATGTGTTGCCTAATGAACGCCTCTAATCGAACGTAGTCTCCCGACTTTGGATTACAACAA
This sequence comes from Vibrio sp. 14N.309.X.WAT.E.F5, assembly GCF_030397615.1. Lineage (NCBI taxonomy): Bacteria > Pseudomonadati > Pseudomonadota > Gammaproteobacteria > Vibrionales > Vibrionaceae > Vibrio > Vibrio sp. 14N.309.X.WAT.E.F5. Next base: position 258,470 of record NZ_JAPNXR010000001.1, read on the forward strand.
ATATCACCGGTCAGGAAAATGTTCTCACAGGTTGGATCGTTAGCGACGTGTTCCAAGGCTTTACGCAGGTTCTCATAGCTAGATTCATCGGATAGGTGGCAATCACTGATTTGGTATACGGTGTTCATGGTTGTTGTCCGGTCATTACATGCACATTGTTAAAGATGATAGAAAAATGCCTGCCAAATTGGCAGGCATTTAGAGATGCTAGTTAGCTTTGGATGCTTTAGAAGCTTCGTGCTGTTCAATCATGAACGCGATTGCTTCATCGCTTAAACAAGATTTACTGACATATTGGCGCTGTTTTCCAATATGAAGGATAAAGCCGAGATCGGTCTGTTCAAGTTGGTCGATGTCACTCCAAGCGATAGTATTGGTGGCTTTGCGGTTTTTATAACTCACACCATCAATGTTCCCCGCAAAGACTACTTTGCTACCAGCGCCTGAGCTGATTTTTTGTCGCCATAGCCACCAGGTTCTTTTGCAGTACACACTGAATGCTTCAATCACACTCAAAACAATAAAGAACCAGCCAACGTAACCGTTCGGTAATAGCTCAAACTCTAATAGAACCACACCAAAAACAAGAAACAGTATTCCTTTTAAATAGGCTTTTGGAAATTGAGTCGGAAGGCTAGTTTGATCATAACACTCTGCAAAAAACGTCTTGTCGAGGGTGTATTCTGTGGTGAAACCGAGATCTTTAGACATGTGTGGCTACTTTAAGGTTCTGTGAATGTGCTTTCATTGAATGGGCATAGCTTGCCGCGGTCTTGCAGCATGAGCATTGTATCGCTTCTCGATACTTTTCTTTAGCGGTTTTGATGCTCTTTTGTAAATCAATAATACCGACACAGCGTATTCACTCTATAGCCGATGGGATTCTAACTCCGAATAATCACCGTATTTCTTCGCTCTAATCAATGACGATTTGATTTTCTTGCGACAGCAAAGTAGCTGGATGCCCCTTTGTATATCTCTTTGGCTTCCGTTATCTGGAAATCACCTTCTATTAATAAATTGTCTAAATCAGAGCTTTTGTATTGCCTGATCGTGATGGGGATGATTCCGATTTTCGAAAGTATTCTAACCAGGTGAATCTGCATGCTAATCAATAAAGACTTCCTTCCCCCTAGACAAGGTGTGGTCGAAATCAATAGCCCATTAGGCTTTAGTAGCTCATGTATTCGTTGAACGACATGATGGGGGTTATCAACAGTGTGTAATATGTTAAAAGCGAAGATCACATCAAATGACTCATTTTTGTATTCGTTGTCAAAGATAGTAGCTTGGGCTAAATGGACATTTTCTATGTTGTTATTAGCGACTTTATTTTTTGCCGCTTCGACCATCTCTGCTGATATATCAATGGCATGAATTTCCTTAACATGGCTCGCTAACTCGCATGATTTTGTGCCTGTTCCACATCCATAATCCAGTACCACATTGCTAACATTGAGGTGCTTTTTGGCATCTTCTCTTGTCATGTTATGTATGTATTCAAAGCGAGCCTCAGACTTGTCATAACCTTTTGACGCCTTATTCCAGAAGTTTTCAGTCTTGTTCATTACCTACCACCTTTCAGTTTCGTTAAACCATACATCTGTTGCCTGAGTTGGATCTTGATGAGTTGAAATTCACCAATTAACTACATTCTATCGATGCTATTATGGATTGGTAGGGGCGAAAATGCATAAAAGGTATTCATATGCGAATAGATTGGAAGGCAGTAGATTTTGATTGGAATCATGCGAGAGCTTTTCTTGCAACAGCTGAGTTGGGTTCTTTGTCAGCGGCAGCGAAGGCTTTAAATAGCTCTCAGCCAACGTTGAGTAGGCAAGTCAACGCATTGGAGAAGCAACTTAAAGTGGCTCTATTTGAGCGTGTAGGTAAAGGGCTTGAGTTAACGCCAAGTGGTGTCGAATTGGCTGAGTGTGTCAAGAGTATGGGGAATGCTGCCGCCCATTTATCCCTGACAGCTTCTGGGAAGTCAGAGTTATTAGAAGGTTCGGTTTGCATCAGTGCATCAGAGAGTATGGCGGTTTATGAGTTGCCTGCGATCATATCGAAGTTGAGGTGTATTGAACCCAAAATTACGATTGAACTGGTCGCATCTAACGGGAGCAGTGATTTGAAACGCAGGGAGGCCGATATTGCTATCCGATCTTACAGACCTGAGCAGTTAGACTTAATCGCTAAGAAGCTCCGAAATGACCATTTCTACCTTTATGCGACAAGCTCCTATCTTGATTCAATCGATAATCCGCAAGCTTTGTCTGATTTTAATCATGCTGCTTTTATCGGCCCATCTGATTATCAAGACATTATTTCGATGTTAAATCGACGCGGTTTAAGCCTTACCACTGAGAGCTTTCCAGTGACGACAAGCAATCACACGGTCTATTGGGAGTTAGTCAAACAAGGCGTTGGTATTGGTTTTTTTCAAGAAAGCTTGGTTCAACCTGCAGATGGTGTAGAGAAAGTCCTGCCGGAATTGGGGGCTGTCTCAACGGAGCTTTGGCTTGTGACTCATCGTGAACTTAGAACCAATCGGAGAATCCAATATGTCTTTGAATTTTTGAGTAAAGAATTATCAAAATAGTATTGATAGGAAGAAGTAAGGAGCTTAATTAACCTTGAAGCTCCTGTTGTTGATCTTCTATCACTGAAGCAACCACACAAGTTCGCTAGCTCTCATAAAGTGACCAGTTGAGGAAGTGGGAGGCGTTCGTTAACCTGATCTTCATTGCGTTCTATTTACCTTAACGCCTGTTATAAATTATCTAATTTAATTAAACACAGGGTGGCCATAAAATACGAATCAAACGGCTAGAGGGGATAGAAGATGATTGGATCAGTGCACAATGATGAACTCGATAGATACATTGAAGAATTAGATTTAAACCTCACGAAGGATGAGGTTCGTGAGCTTGGCTGGCAACAAAGTAGGGCAATGCCAGAAAATGAAAAGACTGAATTAGGGGCGAGGTTCTTTTTCTCTTTCTTCGGGTTATGTGCGTCTGCTTGTCTTGCTCTTCTGGTGTACATCTCTTGAAAATAAACAGAACAATGACGACGTACAACCAGCATGGGACGTTCGATTGGTTCGAAGTTGATGGAGCAACGTATATCCTGTTCAAGGTAGGCGATAGCAGCGTTCTATTGAACCAGCATTACGAAGATGTCACAGAACAAAAATGTGAAATATACAGGGTGTTAGACGTTGCTCTCTGTTCTATTAATAGCAGTGTCTAGTAGCCACCGAGCGTATCTTGGGAAAGAGGCGAGAGATAAGCCTCAATTTACTCAATGCGATAATCGTTTAGAGCCAAGGATGACAAAAAAGCCCACATTTCTGTGGGCGAAATAACTTAAGCTTTTGGTGTCCATGTTTGTTCGTAAACACGCATTAAGTTACCACCGAATAGTTTAGCAAGGTCTTCATTTGAGTAACCCATTTCCCATAAAGCATCGACAACACCTGCAATGTGTTTTGACAGCTCTGCACAGCCTGTCGCGCCTTTGTTGAATGCTTCTACCATGTAGCCGTTATCAGCGTACTTGTCAGCATTAGCGACGGCAAAAGGTACCACTTTCGCTGTTGTCATCATGTCATCAGTTGCGATGCCGACGTGGTCAATACCTGCTACTTTTACCGCACCATCAATCATCTCTGCAAATTGTTGTGGTGAGATGTCTGCAGGCCAAACGCCGTCCATCATGAATTCTGTCGCAGTAACTGCAACGACACCGCCCATTTCGGCAACAGTCTCCGCTTGCTCATCAGAAATTAATCGGTAGCATGCAGATAAACGGTAATCGGGGTGGTCCTTTTGTAGGTTTTTCTCTGCCATACGCTGCTTCGTTTCACTCAGTGTTTCGTGAGGCTTACAGCCGTAAGTTGATGCAACTGGCGAATGCGAATAGATAACTGGCACACCTTTATGGTGTTTCTGCATGTAGTCGGTAATATCTTCAGTTGTGTAGTGAGACGTATGAGAGAGATCAACCGTGATGCCGTGTTTCACCATTTCATCAATTACTTCTTTACCAAACTCGGTTAGGCCTGATTTATCACCGTTTATCATGGAGATAACACCAGAACCTGTAAGCTCTGTCTCGTTGTAGGTGAGTTGCATTGTTTTGATGCCGTGTTCAGCCATGACTGCAACATTTGAAGCATCACCTTCCAAAGGCATGGTTGTTTGGCTTGCCCACATTATCGCGTATTCACCGTTGTCATGAGCCAGTTGGAAGTCTTCAACACTCTCAACATAACGAATTGGTGTCTTGGCAGACGCTGATGCTTTTGTCCACTTCGCATGTTCAGATTTAAATGCCAACATGTTTGGTGTGTGAGGTGCAGCAATCGTTACTGATGCACCTGTTATGCCACGCTCATGAGCAAGGTCGATATAGCGAGCAACATCAGAATCTTCAGTGAAGCCAACAGCGCTAGGAGAGGCATAAAAGTCCAACACAATGGTTTCTTGTGCGAATTTCTGCGCTTCTGGCGAAGCAAATTCATGCCAATCTAATGTTTCAATAGATGCGTTTACACCAGTGGATAGTGATGCGATTGTTGCGGCTAGGATTAATTTTTTCATGATGTAACCTCTACATTAGTTAGCGAGTTAAGTGCGCTGTTGATGTAGGAGATAATAAAGGAACCCAGCACTGAAAATGTGCATTTCGCGACATGGTTGTGTTCTTCTTGTTAATCGGATTACGGAGAGATAAAACTATGGTTTTGCGATAGCGAGGTCTTTTGCTATTGATTGCGGCGATTGCTTTTATAGGTAACTAACAGGTTCCCGAACAGCATCACTACGCCACCAATGATGAGTGCGGGCGTTAATGGCTCGTCATACAGCAGAATGCCGACAACGGCGATAGCGGGTAGGCGGAAGAAATCGAGTATCATCACCAAAGTGACTTCGGCGTTCTTCATGGCTTTGGTCAAACAATAGTGAGCGGAGAGTGCCGAAAGGGCGACGAGCAACAGCCAAACCGATTCTAACGCTGATGGCATTTTCCATGTTTGCCAAGAGAGAACCAAGCCTATGGGCAGTTGAATTAAGCACATGTAGAACAGAATAGTAAGCGGAGCCTCGGTACTGGCTAATGATTTGGTCGAGGTATGCGCCACCGCGTAACAAAATGCTGCGCACAACACGACAATAGCTCCGGCATTCATGACATCTTGAGTCGGTTGAACAATGATGACAACGCCGAGTAACCCTAATGCGATAGCCATCATCTTCTTAAGTGTCAAGCTTTCACCCAGAAAGAGACTTGCCAGTAATGCCGTCCAAAGTGGGACCGTGAATTCGAGCGCAAACACTTCCGACAAAGGAAGTAGCCCAATTCCAACAAACCAGCCAAATTGCCCACCAAAATGAAAGACATTACGCAGGCTATGCAAGGGGAGTCGGTTTGTCGAAAACAGCTCCTTTTTCTTAGACGCGAAGATCAAAAATGACACGACGCATAAACCAATGACACTTCGTACAAGTAACACTTGGTAAGTACTGATGTTGCCACTGAGCTCTCGCGCACCGATGGCCATCAAACTGAATGATATCAGTGTGCCTATCATCCAAAGAATCGTTGATGAGATAGTGATTTCCCTCGTGTGCGTATCAGATTGCCATACTTAGTGATTGTTCAGAGTTTAACCGCTGCATTCAATTGATATCCAATGTTTTATGAGATTTTGCCTATTCATCGTTAAGATCTCTACAAACAGTAAATCTAATTTTTCACGCGATAGTTATTGGCATATGCTAATAATGAGGCGTATGCTGAACTCCTAATCATCAATAACAGGAAGTTACCATGTTATACGCAGTACCTTGTCGCGACCTTCATGTCGGTAACCACTTTGCTCGTTCTCCGCAGATAGCCATTGTCGATGAACAACAACAAATAAAGCAGCTTATTCCTTTGGTTGAGTCGGACAGCCCGTGCAATAAGAAGAAACAATGGATGTCTGTCGTTAAATCTTACGATGTGAAGGCTGTAGTTGTCCGTCACATAGGGAAGAAGATGCTAGCGCACTTGTTCAATAACGATATTCGAGTTTTTGCATCGACAGGAAAGGCGGAAGTTGCCACGCTGGATTTCAGCAATCTGCAAGAAGTCACTGACCTCGATTATGGTCGAGAGCCCAGAAATAGCGGCTGTCGCGAGAAAACGTGCGGTGACAAAGGGCACAAGAAAGAAACGTCGATTCACACGCCACGGTCGAATAGGTTCAGTGTTATTCGAGGTGTTCGTAAATGACTTTCTTACTCACGCTACTGGGTTTTGTTGGGATCGTTTTTCTGATGGCGATAGGCGTGATTTTTTCACGTAAGCCAATCAAAGGCAGTTGTGGAGGGCTCGCGCAGTTAGACATTGAGCGCGAATGCAATTGCAAGGATGTGTGCGAAGAGCATAGCCGAACGTTGTATCAGATTACTGAGCCATCAGCTAAGTCTTGGGAATGAGTGGTCTTACGCTAAATCATTTCTGGTTAGGACACGAGTTAAGCGCCTTGAATGACCAACGCATGGCCGTTGACGATGCATTTGGCGACTTTGGCTCGTGCACGCTTAATGATATTGCCGAACGTTTGGCGAGATACCTGCATCTGTTCGGCGGCTTCAAGCTGGCTCAATCCTTCTTGATCAGCCAAGCGTAAGGCTTCTAACTCTTCTAATAGCAGTTCTTCTTTATGAAGCTCGTCCATAGGAACGCCATTAGGCTTAAAACAAGAGTAAGCCGCACGGGTACATAACTGGCGATGTTTTTTTGGTCGAGCCATATCAATCTCTAGGAATCTAAGGGTAAAAAGGAATAAGGGTAGTATGAAGGTTTTCATTCCTCACAACCATCGGCGCTGCCAAGTATGCAGCCAAGGTTTTTTCGCAGACAGCCCCATTTGTTTTGAAGCCGTTGGCGAGCGCGAGACTTTAGTCAATCATAAAGCCTTGGCCAATCATGAAGCTTCAATTAAGAGTGAAGCTTTAGTTAAATATGAAACCAGAGCCAAGATTGTACCAACAGATAAAGCTGAGGGCTACGATGGCATCATGCAAGGTGGCATTGTTACTACATTACACGACAGCGCGATGCTGCATTGTTTGTTCCAAAATAGTATCAATGCAATGACGGTGAGTTTAACGTCTCGCTTTCATCATCCAATAGCCATTGGTCAAGAGTTAGAAATTCACGCTCAATGGGTCAAAAGCCGACGCAACATTCACTTCTTAGAGAGCAAAATCACTCAGAACGGAAAACTGTGTTCATCGGCACAAAGCCAGTTTTTGTCTTAGGTTTTAGCCATTAGGTGTCAGGTAACACGTAATAGGTCTCGGAGTTGGTGGAAGGTGTATGGGATGAATTCGGCAGGGTATTCAAATCGAACGTTATTTCAGGTTTTCATTATACAAACGTTGATACTCTCTGGGTGAATAACCTGTGCTTTTGTTAAAGGTTGTTGAGAAAGTCGCCAAGCTTTCATAGCCGACACTCATGCAAACATCGGTGACAGAATGGCCCTGTTTCAAGAGTTCTTTGGCTTTGGAAATACGCATGTCTTTCAGGTAGTTCCTAGGTGTCACGCCATATACCTGTTTGAATACACGAATGTAGTGGAACCGAGACATAAATGCAGCTTTGGCTAGGTCATCTAAGTCTATTTTTTCTGGATAATACTCTTCTATGAATCGCTTCGATTGTCTGATGAGCACGTAATGTTTGGCAGGAAGTGATATCTCACTGTCCAAGCGGTCGAGCTCTTGTTCATAGAATGTTTTAGGGGGTGATGACATTGCTCGTTAACCCGTTATTGGATAGACACTTATTTATATTAGTCTTGTTCAGTACGAAAGAGGCAGAACGACCAACAGGTGATACCTTTGGCAGCACCTGTTGGTTGAATGAGCTGAGTGTTATAGCAGTTGCATCAACTGGATATAGTTACCACAGGTGTCGTCTAAGACGGCGATCATCACGCTTCCTGCTTCTCTTGGGGTAATGGAGAACTCGACTCCTAGAGCGACCAATCTTTCGTATTCTGCGTTTACGTCATCGACAGCAAATGATGTCCAAGGAATACCGGCTTCTTTCAATGAATCTTGGTATTGCTTAGCGGGTTCGAAAGCCATTGGCTCAAGCAGAAGTTCAACGCCCGATTGTTCTTGTGGTGACACAACCGTTAACCATTTGTGCTCACCAAGCGGAACTTCTGTCTTCTTGATAAAACCCAGAATATTGGTATAGAAATCCAGTGCTTTGTCTTGGTCTTCAACGGGAACACTTGTTACGACGATTTTCATTGCGAACTACCTTTAATTGTTGGGAACAGCAAAAAGAATAACCAGAAGGCGGTGACAATACTTATTCTATATTGCTTTTATGGAAGTGTAGAGTCGGTTTTGTTCTATCGTTTGTACTTTGTTAAGCCGATTCTTTGCACAATAAATAGGGTTCTCTATAGTTAAAGTTATAACTATAAAAGCTAGGGCAGTATTGAATTTATCATAAACTTTCTTCACTTCTGATCGCGCTGATGTGTGTTCATTAGTCGAGCCTTCGTATTCAATTCATTGCTGCCTTCTTCTGGAGGGCTGCTGATGCACAAATTCTTCAAATCGACACTCCGATACAGTGTCACTTCAATCGTTTCTCTTTTTCTATTCTTCAGTACTTTTGCTTCTTCTTCTCCACTTAAAGTCGGTGTGTACCCGTGTCCGCCTTTTGTGATCAGTTCGATGGAAAGTCAATGGAATGGCCTGAGTGTCGAGCTTTGGGAACAAATCGCCAAAGAGATGGACGTTGAATATACGATAGAGAATCACCGCTTGGATGAACTACTCAATGCGATTGAAACCGAGCAAATCGATATCGGAGTCTCTTGCATTTCAATCACCCCAGAGCGTGAGCTGTTTGCTGACTTTTCCCATTCCTTTTACGAAACTCACCTTGCCATCGCAGTGAAGAAACAGGGCTACCTTCATACCTTGCACGCCATTTTCTTAAACCCTGCATTGTGGGTGATCATTGGTGTTATCGTTTTTATCTCTGGGGTCATTGGCGCATTTTTCTACGTGTTGGAGCACGGTGAGAATGAAAAGCTCTATTCGATGAAAAGCCGTACTGGTCGTTGGTTAGAAAGCTTCATACTTGGCTTACTGTTCATCACTCGAGGCCCATTCAATTACTTTGAGTTTAAGAGCTTAACCGGACGAATTGCCACAGTATTCATTGGTGTATTGAGCATGCTATTTATTGCCAGTATTACTGCGGTATTAGCCAGCAAGCTTACGCTTAGCCAAGGCTCTTCCCATATTAAAGGCGTGAATGATCTCGCGGATGTAGAAGTAGGGGCAAAAGTTGCGACGACCTCTTCTTTGATGCTCACTAGCTTTGGTATTCGACACAAGAGTTATGTGGATATGCCGAGACTGTTGGCGGCTTTAGAGGAAGGTGAAGTTGACGCCATCGTAGCCGATGATGTGGTACTCAAATATATGATCGGTAATGGCAGAATAAGTGGACAGTTCGATGATCTAGAGGTGTTACCGTATCAGTTAGAAAAGCAGAATTATGGATTTATCATTACTGAAAATAACTCATACGAAGAAGAGATAAACCGTGCGCTGCTGAAAATTCGTGAGTCGCGTAAGTGGCGTAAAATTTTGGTCGATTATTTTGCGGATCAATAACCGACATCTGCTGCTTACTTCGACGTTTTCTGGGTTCTTTCCACTACAGTTGGTCTGAACTAGAAGCTTTGTTCTTTTTGAAATATTTGAACGCTGTCCAAACGGCATAAGCCGAAACACCGACAATCAATGCTGATCGAAGGAGAATAGGGGCATCATGCTCAAGTTGACTAACGTGCGGCCCAATACTGGCAAATAATCGACTGGTAAAAAGCAGCCCCATTACTAACATAATAACTTTATTCATGTGACCTACCATTCAATCAGATGCGTTACACAGAACACGTTATGGGCGGGTTAGGCTATTAATTCGGCCAAAACTATTCTGCTCGGAAATAAAAGCATGCGCTTCTCAAACGCGCCCGTCAACGCGATATCAGTCAAAAGCCAGTAAGCTAAAATTTCGTTTTTGGAAGTGATTTATTCTTCAAAGGAAATGAGATTCAGAAATACCGATGAAGCATCACGCTCTTTACGATGAATTTGATTCTTCCATTTATTATTCTGATTTATGATCGCATGCAATCTTAGGGGGACAAATGTCCTCCTTTTTGTTTCTGTCAGCGCAATAAGATAGGTGCTACTAAAAACAAATAATAAAGGACATCCCTATGGACCTATTCGCCCTACTTGATATCAACAATACTCTAGTCAATATCCCAATAGGGGATGGCTATGCAATGAGCTGGATCGAAGCATTCGGCACTGTGTTTGGCCTGCTTTGCATTTGGTTTGCGAGCCAAGAGAAAACCATTAACTATCTGTTCGGATTACTGAATGTCACCTTATTTGCGGTTATCTTTTTCCAAATTCAGTTATACGGACTGTTACTTCTTCAACTCTTTTTCTTTTGCGCTAACATTTACGGCTGGTACGCATGGACACGCCCTAATGAGCAAGGGGAAACGCTAGAAGTTCGTTGGTTGAGCCAAAACAAGCTGATGGCAACAGCCGCAGCGTGTGCGATTTCGATTGCACTGCTTACTATGTACATCGACCCATTCTTTTTTGCGCTGGCAAACATCGCGGTTGATAGCCTGAATCTATTTGGTGCGGACTTAGCTGAACCTGTTCTTGAACCTGATGCGTTCCCATTCTGGGATGCGACCATGACTATTCTATCGATTGTTGCCCAAGTTCTCATGACTCGTAAGTATGTTGAAAACTGGATACTGTGGATTGTGATTAACATTATCAGTGTTGGTATTTATGCTACGCAGGGCGTTTACGCAATGTCCGTTCAATACGCTATTTTGATGTTTATTGCGGCGAATGGTACTCGTGAGTGGGCACGCACAGCAAAACGAAACAGTGATAAGTCACTGACTCAAGCAACGGTTTCTTAGGAGTTAAGATGGCAAAGCAACCTCATATTGGCGTTGATGAAACGCAAATTGCTCCGTTGGTTATTGTTTGTGGCGAGCCTGATAGAGCAAACCGTATCGCGAGTCTGCTTGAGCACGCTGAGCTAGTCGCCGAAAACCGTGAATATCGAATTTTCACTGGTACTTATCAAGGCAAAGCGGTATCGGTTTGTAGTACGGGGATCGGTGCGCCTTCAATGATCATTGCGGTCGAAGAGCTCAAGTTTTGTGGTGTCACTCATATTGTAAGAGTCGGCTCTGCGGGTGCGATGCAGTCCCATATTGGACTTGGTGAGTTGATTGTCGCAGAAGGTGCGGTTCGTGATGAGGGAGGCTCTGCGGCTTACGTTAAACCGTCGTATCCCGCTTATGCAAGCTTCTCCCTGCTCAAAGAGCTAGATGGGTTCTTGCAGGAGCAATCAACACCTTACTATTTAGGAACGGTGCGCTCACACGACAGCTTTTATACCGATGATGAACAGGCGATATGTCAGTATTGGAATGGTAAAGGCATTTTGGGGGCAGACATGGAAACATCGGCACTGTTTACGGTTGGGCGCTTGAGAGGAGTTAACGTCGCCTCCATCCTGAACAATGTGGTTTTGTACGAACAAGATGTAAAAGACGGTGTTGGACAGTATGTCGATGAAGCAAAAGTGATGATGAAAGGTGAACGACTTGCATCATTAGCGGCGTTGGAAGCGTTAATCGCTCAGTAAGAGCAGCAATAAACTGAAGATAAAAGCGATGGGAGACCGTCGCTTTTTTTATTGTTCTCTCCATTGGTTTAAGCCGCTACAATCGCAATAACATCAACAGCAGTTCATGCAATGAGAGACAGTTAGTATGAAGATCGAACCATACTCAAGCGGACGTTTTAAAAACTACCTAGAACAGAAAAGTTCTGAGTTTAAAGCTCTCATCTACCAACACCAAGTGAGTTCGCGTTATTTTGATAAGAATGACGAAATTTTGCGTCAAGGAGAGCAGCTTCAGTATCTCTATGTTGTACCGGCAGGGCGAGTTTCTATGAGTATCTCTGCGGCTAATGGGCGACGCTTTCAACTGGGGGAAGTGAATTGCGACTATCATATCTTTGGCGAGATGGAGTTCTTCACTCAAACGCCTTGTCAGTGGAATGTCGTCACAGATGAACACATGCAGGTTGATGTTATCTGTATCCAGAAACTATCAGAAGCGTTACATGAAAACCCGGAGATGATGTTTTTTTTCGCTTCAGCATTGGCGGAAGATTACCAAGACTCGATGGGCATTTACACCAATCGCCTTTTACACTCGATTACCTACAATATCGCCTACGATTTGTTGGTACAAAGCCACACCAATACCGTGTTAGGTGGCTTCGATAAAGTGAATCAAGAGGCCGAACGTTTCGGTACATCGAGCAGAGTATATCGCAGAGCAGTCAAAGACTTACTCGATAAAGGCTTCATCAAGAAAGGGCAACAAGGGTTGGAAATTATCGACCAACAAGCACTTCAAGCCTTTATTGACTCTTATGAGTGAAACTCAAAGGCCCCGCGATTGCGAGGCCTCGTGTTCTATTCAACAGAATTAAATCAGCTAGCTTTTGCTAGTTGAATTGGGGTCATGTCTGTACCGTGGGTGTGCTGACTGATTACGTTATGCAGGTCTTGCTCATACTGATCTAACCAAGCATAGCGCTCACGATATAGTTTTCGTTTCTGACGTTTAAGCGGCTCTAGATCTTTCCTTGTTGACTGGATAGGCAAAGCGTAAAAACATTTGTCATGTTGCTGTCCGTCGTGCTCTTCCCACAAGCAATTATATTTGAGGCTTATCGCTTTCCCTTTCTTCCCATAGCGTAATGAGTTTGAGACATGTCCTGTTTCGTTGACTGCATAAATGTGATTAATTCCCAGGCTAGTCGCCATTAATCGAAGGGTTTCTACCATAAAGGATTTGGGTCTCAAACCATAAAATGCCTTTGTGAATGTGCGGCTGAAGCCATTGTCATTTGCTCCGCCTTGCACACCGCCAATGTAGATATCATTGTTAAAAATGGAGAATGAGATGGTGTACATTTTGTTCAACATGGAATCAGTAAGGGAGAGGGTGAGTTCGCCTTCTTTTCTCGCATTTCTTTCAAAGCTTAGGTTTAGCAAGTAGGTTTGTTCGTCGATCTCAAGCTCTAAAAGGTTAAGTCTCTCGTTATAAATTTGATGGCGCGCTTGTGTCGTGAAATTGTCTTCAAACCAATCATAATGCTTTGATAGTATTTCTATTTTTTCTTTTTTACTGAAGTCAGTACACAAGTAAGGGGTGACAAACTTAGAGAGGAAATTTGGCTGCTTTTTGAACAAGAGTTTTCTCTCGACAGAGCTGAAATTCTCATTCATTTTTTTAGTATCTGAATAATAAAAAAGTGCACGAACAGCGAACTTAACTATCGCCTTGTACTTTCCTTTATTCTTATGGACATTAGCTTCAATTCCCATGCGAACTACATTCATAATCACCTCAACAAAGAAGCACTGCACGAACACATCAGTGTCGCGATTACTTCCTTTATTCTCATAAACAACAAGGGAAATGATGATAATGAAAAGTGTCATGTGGGTATGTATGGGTATGTATAGCAATGTAACTGAATCAGTTACTTAGTGTTCAGGACTTGTGCGTTTGTCTCTATTAATCGTGAGGGGTTCTTATGGGAGAGGGGGTATTTGTTGCAGGCGCTGGTCCTTAAACAAATAATGCCACTGCAGAGCTGCAGTGGCATTTGAACGATAACAATCTATAACTCTAACAGTTTGGCCAATTCACGCTGCTCCATTAGCTCTTCAATACGTTGACGAGTTTTAGGCGTTTCGGCTTGTGCTTTAGTAGACTTGCCAGCTTTTTTACTGCGACTGGTTTTCGCTTTTTCTTTTGGCGTAGTCATCGTAACTTTCCTTGTTGTATTGCGGTATTAAAGGTTGCATGCCTCTTTTAAAGCTTTACCTGCTTTAAAGGCTGGCGTTTTTGACGCTGAAATTTGAATTTCTTCTCCAGTTCGTGGGTTACGACCAGTGCGTGCTGCGCGGGCGTTCACTTTAAAACTGCCAAATCCAAGGATAGACACATCATCGCCGTTAGCAAGAGTCGTAGAAATGCCTTCAACGAGTGCATTTAGCGCTGTGCCCGCTTGGTCTTTTGAGATGTCTGCAGAAGTCGCGATGTGTTCAACTAATTGAGATTTGTTCATAATCTATATTCCTTATTGAGTACGGCTGGCGTCTACCTTTAGCACCTAGCTGATACGATCTTATCAATAGCAATTGAGATAATGTCAGTGATTGGGTAGGGCTTTGTAAAGTAACCAACAAAATTGACTATAAAAGCATCTGTCGGTTCAATCAATGAAATTCGTTGATTATTATGGATTTAGAGCGAGTTACTTGACCTAATCTAAGAAAACGGGCCTCGAATCATAAATGTGATTCATTTGATCAACCAAAGATGAAATCCCATCGAGCGACCAACGAGAGAGTAAAACGAAAAAGCTCAGCAAGTGTGCTGAGCTTTTGGTGTTTTTCTAAGATCGTTCGGTAAAAGCTACTTAGTAATGAAGATCTGTTCCGTTTCTAATGATGTCATGTCGCGCACTTGGCGCCAGATATAGTAGAAAATACCTAACATCATCAGAAGGCTTGGGATAGCGATTGCTGGGTAGCTGTAAAGTGTCAGCTTACCAAGTTCTTCATTGAAGGCGACTGTGCCTGCTGGGCTGGTGACAATCCAAGTCGCTAGAAAGTAGTTCATCGCAGAAGAGAAGGCGAACGTGCTTGCGAATAGGTAATTTGATGTCATGAGGCAACGATCAAACTTAGCTTGGTTGCCAAACTGTCTCAAACGCTCTTCAATCAGAGAGATATTTAGTAGTGCCGGAGTGAAGATGACTTTTTGGATAAATGGGTAGCGAGTAAACGTAGAGCCAAGTACCGCTAA
The DNA here is from genome assembly GCF_030397615.1 of Vibrio sp. 14N.309.X.WAT.E.F5. Classification (NCBI taxonomy): domain Bacteria; kingdom Pseudomonadati; phylum Pseudomonadota; class Gammaproteobacteria; order Vibrionales; family Vibrionaceae; genus Vibrio; species Vibrio sp. 14N.309.X.WAT.E.F5. The sequence goes on from NZ_JAPNXR010000001.1 coordinate 273,519, forward strand.
ACCAATTAGGCCGGGGATTAATGCTTCTTTGAGTGCCAACCAACGAGTATCGAGTTCAAAGAAACCAATGCCGCCCGTTAATAACACACTCACAAAGCCCAGCGCCGCGATGAAGTTAAACTTCTTGTTGCGGATGAGTTCCATACCACCGTAAGCAATAGGGAAGGCAAGTGCGACAAGCAATGCTAAGCCAGTTCCGAGATGCTCCTCTCCACTGAACTTCATTAAGATGAATGAAGGAAGAAAGACGTTAAACACGACTTCAAAAAGAGGGTTCGATTTTTTGTTTTCTGTATTACTCATAATTTCTAAATACATTATGTTATGGATTTATTCTCAGGGATTGTTGTTTACCTCGCCCAAGATGTAAAGCCTTAAGACTTCATGCTGTGTAACGACATGTGACATCAACGACATCTTCTGGAGTGTAAGCGCTTCAATTCTCCGAAATAAATACGCTAAACACGTTACGCTCTGCGTTTCTTGAAGGCGTGCCAACCTGCACTTAAGATCGTTTTAACTACGACGCCAAGAGCACTTAATCTAGGATCGGTGTTTTTTCCTGCGGCCATTCGCCACATTTGATGTTCGTACCAAACCAATCCAACCATCGCCATTCTATCTAATGAAGGTTTTCCCGTGGTAGGCACGGTTAGTGGCATTCCGTATTCTGGGTTTTCAATTAACTTATTGGGGAAGTCAGGATCAACCGCCATGGTTCGAGCTATGCCGATAAAGTCAGTGGCGGATGTATTTAACGCGTCATTCATCGCTTGTGCGGTTCGAAAGCCACCAGTGACCACGAGAGGCGTGCTGACCAGTTTCCTCGCTTTAACCATGTAATCCATAAAATAGGCTTCACGTTTGAGTGTGCTTGCTTTTATCGGTTCACTTTTGCTCTTAGAACCCATCATTGAAGGGCTTTCGTAAGTCCCGCCTGATATTTCGATTAAGTCGATTCCGTCTTCACTCAACGCTTGTACAACCTGCATTGACTCTTCTTCCGTGAATCCACCTTTCATGAAGTCGGCACTGTTAAGCTTGATACCAACAGGGAAATCATCGCTCACTTCTTTTCGGATACCACGATAAACTTCGAGTACGAATCGAAGTCTGTTTTCCAATGAGCCGCCCCATTTATCTTCGCGTTGGTTGTGTCTAGCCGACAGAAATTGACTGACAAGGTAACCGTGAGCACCATGGATTTGTACACCAGTAAAGCCAGCTTGTTTGGCGAGTTTAGCGCTCACAATAAACTTATTAATAACGCCATGGATCTCGCTTTCACTGAGTGCTCTTGGGGTGTTGAAGCCTTTCTCTAATCCACGGCCTAATGATATAGCAGAGGGAGCGACGGGTTCATTGCATAAGAACTTAGGGATCTGCTTGCCTGGGTGGTTAAGCTGCATCCATATTTGAGAGCCGTTTTGCTTTCCAGCGTTAGCCCATTGGCGGAAAACGGTTAAATCACTTTGCTCATCCAAAACGACGTTTTTCGGTTCGCCGAGCGCATTCCTATCGACCATGACGTTACCGGTCATCGACAAACCAATCCCACCGTTCGCCCAGCGTTGATAGAGGTTAACTAAGCCGATTGTCGGGTTGTGGTGTTTGTCGCCAAGTTGTTCGCTCATCGCTGACTTAAATAGGCGATTCTTAATCACTTGGCCATTGATTAGGGTGAAAGGTTTACTGAGGTTAATAGAGTTCATGCGGTTTTGGCTGCTATGGGCTTTTTCTATGAGGGTTCTAGTATGACCTATTTGGTCTTTGGTTCCGAGCAATTAGGTTTTGTTGAACCTTGTTCTGGCTCTGTTTGGGACTTTATAGGCATTGAGAATAACGGGATATTCTCCCTTAAGCTCTCGCCTTAATAGGATGGAGAGAACTTAGAGGGAGTCAGAAAGAGACGGTATTAATCCACTATTTGTCGAAGAGTAGATTGAAGCTTAGCGGAACTTTATCGGAAATCGCTAGCCCGCCGACGGTTGCTGAAAGCTTGTTGAGGTTTTCCGTCGATATCCCAAAATCAGCGCCATTGACGATAATGGTTGAGGTTGAATTGACCATGACAAAACCTTCAGACGGAACGACCATCACTGGGAAGTCGATAGTTTTGGTGGTGCCGTGTAAGGTAACTTCGGCAGCGATGGTCGTAATTTGCGGGTCGCCAGATAGCATTTCAGGGTCAACCTTTCCGGAGATCTTCACCTCAGGGAAAGTCATCGATTCAAAGTAGAGCTCATTGAGTCGCTGGTCACGAATGGATACTCCAGTACTGACGGTCTTTAAGTCTAACAATATCGAAAATTGCCCGTCTTCAGTAAGCCCACCAGATAGAGGTTTTATAGACGCAGGCTCCACAACAAACTGCTTCTTAATGGTTGCGAATGTAATGTTCGATAACTTGGGATCTAACGTGTAGCCCGTTTCTGCAAAAGAGGGCGCAGAAATGAGGGTACAAAACAGACCGAGCGTAGGTATTAGTTTTTTCATAAGTGGTCACCAGATTGCTGAATTTACAGGTTTAACGTGATGGAGCCGTTCGCTTAAACAACTTCTTTGGCACATTTTTTGGAGCACATCTTTGGGAAAATAAAGATAGATAAAAGCTTAGTCTAGCATTCACCAAATTACCTGAGGAAGGTAGAGCATAGCCATATTATTGGAACCATGATCGGCTAAGTTACTTGTGTATTTTTAGTTATGTTATAACATAACTGAAAAATCACTCTTGCTGCCAATAACGAGCGTATTGGTAAAAGGGGGGACGATAAGCATGTATCAAGGAGATGACGTAATGAATGCCGTGTTAACCAAGCGTTTGGCAACCAATAGTAACCAGCCACTTAATATTAGTTCGGCTGTTAGTATCAAAGATCAGGCGAGTCACAAGGCATGCGTTAGTGCTTCGGAGCAGCCCACGGTATTAGCTGATATCTATCAAAGCGACATCAATATTGCGATTTGGCAGCGTAAGCTTGATGCTGATTTAACAGGCGACATTGGTGAGTTTATCGCGTCGAATCCAAACTTTAGTAAGTCTGTTAGCGTGTCACCCGACAACGCTTTTGAGAAATTAGAGTTTGCGACTGACGGAACGGCTTCTAAAGCGCTATTAGAAAACATGGCAGAGTTGGTGGATATGTTCTGTTGCTTGTTCGAACTTGAAGAAGTCGGGCTGCGCCTAGCCGTTCTGAATAAAGCGATGTGTCCTCGTTTCCATTTTGACCAAGTACCTTGCCGCTTAGTGACGACTTATCATGGTGTCGCGACGCAATGGTTACCTAACTACGCGGTCGACCGTTCGAAGCTAGGACGAGGAGCCAACGGACAGCCAGATTCTGCTTCAGGCTTATACACTCATGAATCTGATATTCAACAAATGGCGAGTGGTGATGTGGCGCTATTGAAAGGGGAGCGTTGGAGTGGCAATGAAAATGCGGGTCTTGTTCATCGTTCTCCCGTTACTTCATCTGACGAGACGCGATTGTTGCTGACATTAGATTTCGGTTAGTAAGCTTTTTATGAGATGAGATGAGATGAGATGAGATGAGCAAGCGGCTAAGTGCAGCTTGCTCTTATTCATTTAAGCGAAGACGCGGATACGGTGTCCGTCTGGATCAACAGCAAGGAAGTTGATGCCGTAAACCGACTCTTCTGGTTCTTGTTCAAACTGAATGCCTTTTTCTTCCCATGTTTGGTAAAGACTTTCTAGTGTCTCTTTGTCTGCAACAGGCATGGAGAGCTCTGTGCCACCACCCTTGATGTTACTTACTGGGGTTAGAACATCTGCTTGCTTGAGTGTGATTTTAACATTGTCTGCAAAGTCTAGGGCAGCAAAGGTCGGTGATAGAAGCTTTGGCTCGCAATCAAATGCTTTGGCATAAAAGTCCATGCTGCGATGAATGTCTGCAACATAAAGAACAAATGAATCAATGGTAAACATAATAGCTCCTGAACTGTTCAATTGGATTTGCCGTGTTGGTTTCAGTCAACTCGGCTTTTGTGTTGAACCCGATTTGGGACCACAGCAATGTATCGAAACCCTGTGACAGTTTTTGTCAGTAGCGAATCACTTTATCTGCAATGCCTTCCATGTTCTGCCAGTCTTTGATCAAGTCATGACGCGTACGCTGATACTTTTCCTCAAGTATTGTCCATTCGGCAATCCTGTCGAGCCTGAAGTTACGATACGCACTTCGTACTTCACACCAAGCAACCAAAACATAGTGCTGTTCGAATAAGCCAATCAACATTGGCCAAACGACTCTAGAGCTAACCTTGGCTTTGGCGTCTGTGTAATGAATTGCAGCTTTGTTTTGTTGCTTAATCGCTAACTTGATGTTCGACAGTTCGATGGATAACTCTGCGACTTCAATGATGGAAGCAACACGCACAACATCTTCACTGCGTTTGGCTTGATGGTCGGCAGGTAACACCGCAGAAATCTTGGCAATGGCATTTCTAGCCGATTCACTGAATTCACCATTGGCTTGTTTGGCTATCCATTCCGCACCAAGCCTTAATGCTTCCAATTCTCCCATTGAAAACATCATCGGAGGTAGAGTGAAGGTGGGTTTCAACTGATAGCCCACTCCTGCTTCACCATCAATTTCAGCACCTTGAGCTTGCAGCGTCACGATATCGCGATAAATGGTGCGAGTGCTTACATTGAGCTCGCTAGCCAAGTAGTCGGCAGTAACTGGGTATTTATGGCAACTTAATAGTTGGAGCAGGTCAAAGAGACGTTGGCTTCGGGACATGGGAAAACTCTGAGTACATAACGAGGTATAAGATTAATGCATTGATAACGTGAGTGCTATTTTGGTTGATGATAAATGAAGTGAGAGGCATGGCACGTAAATTCCCCTTTATTGATATTGAACCTTAGCGTATATCGTTCGTTCTTGTGAGTTGATCTGGATCTGGTTTCTGGTTCACATATATCGATAATACAATAAGTTAGCCCGTTCTATTATTTATTTTAATGTGTAAAATATATTGGCTTGCTACCGCATGGGAACGGTTCTGTTACCCACGGTTATTTATACAAAAATTATAGGTTTTCTATGTTAAAGAAACTCTCGCTTAAGAATAAGCTGGCGATCTCTGCCAGTATGGCCATCATCCTGGGGGGGATTCTGGTCGAAGCACTTTCATTTCGTGCATCATTGCAACGATTGGATACTGAAGTTGAACAACGTTTGGAAGGGGCATCCGCTTCTTACAACCAATACGTGTCAGATTGGATCTTATCCAAAGAGCGTGCGCTCACTTCTCTGTCGAAAGAGTCCAAACAAGAAAGCTTGGTAACTCACCTAAAACAGGTCCGTGATTCTGCCTCTTTTGATAATGTCTTCCTGGCATTCCCTGATGGTTCACAAAAGAATGCGAATGGTGTTGTGTTGCCACCAGGCAATGATGATCCACGCCTATGGGGTTGGTACACCAATGCGGTTGCGAACCCAAGTAAAGTGTTCATGGACAACCCAACGGTTGCGGCAGCAACGGGTGCTAACGTTGTGTCACTGGGCACCGCAATGCAATTGCATGGTCAGCAGGTTGTGTTGGGGGCGGATGTTGAAATTACCGACATTCTAAACAGTCTTGAAAAAGTGATTCTTCCGGGTGAAGGCTACATGTTCATCGCGACGAATAAGGGCACGGTTTACACGCACGCCGACACCAAGCTATTGAACAAGAATATCAGTTCACTTGGGTTGGATTTTTCTGATGTACAAAAGGCGTTGGTAAGCGGGAAAGACACTTCGATAGATTTAAACGGCAGCGACTATGTTCTGTATGCGCGTGCGATCGATGGAACAAACCTGATTACCATCAGCGTGGTTAATCATGATTCGTTGGTTGCACCGTTATTTGATGCGGTGATCGGTCAAGTGTTGGTGACACTGTTGGTTGTGATCGTATGTACCATATTGTTCAATCTTCTGTGTACGATTCTATTCCGTCCGCTTAATCATGTATCTCAAGCCTTGGCACAAATTGCCAATGGTAGCGGTGATTTAACTCAACGAATTCATGTTGAAAACCAAGACGAAGTGGGTGAACTGGCTCATAACTTCAATACCTTTGTTGGCAGCTTGCAGCAGTTGATTGGTCATATTCGTGGACAATCAGAACAGCTAAACAGCCAGTCGGAGCAAAGTGCCCAGCGCGCAAATCGTTCTGTGGACGAACTTAACCACCAACAGCAAGAAATTACTATGGTGGCGACGGCGGTAACTGAAATGGCCTGTGCAACTCAAGAGATTGCATCGCATGCCGAACAAACCGCGAAAGCTGCACAAGACTCAGCGACAAGCACTAACAGTGGTCACGCTCTGGTTGTCGATACTAAAGGTTCTATCAATAACCTAGCCAATGAAGTGAATGAAGCGGGTAACGTGATCAGCGAGCTAAACAAGCATGCTCAAGAGATCTCGACAGTATTAGCGACAATCCAAGGCATTGCTGAGCAAACCAACTTACTTGCTTTGAATGCAGCGATTGAAGCCGCTCGTGCCGGTGAACAAGGCCGTGGTTTTGCTGTGGTAGCAGATGAAGTACGTGTGCTTTCTCAACGCACGCACTCTTCAACGGAAGAGATCAAATCAACGATTGATATTCTACAGCGCACAACGACCCAAGCCGTTGAGTTGATGGAGAGCAGCTCTAAACTGGCAATACATTCAGTAGAAGATGCAGACAGAGCTTCGCACGCGCTTGAAGAGATCAATACTGCAGTTGCTTTGATCAGCGATATGGCGACTCAAATCGCGACTGCCGCTGAAGAGCAAACGCACGTGACGGGTGAAATTACCCAGAACATTACGACCATTAAAGATGTCACTGACCACTTAGTTGTGGGCGCGCAGGACAGCTTAACTGAGTCGAACGAACTTAAGAGCCAAGCCGCTGGTTTAAGTGACAAAGTGGCGACTTTTAAGCTTGCTTAACGGTTTCATTCACTGATGCCTGATCAGTGAGTAATCGGTAAGCAATAAGCCAAAGCGACGTAGATTACGTCGCTTTTTTTGTGTCTGAAGAACGCACTTTTGTTAGCTCGCTTCTGAAAACTCTCTAAGTGCACTCATTGCGGCTTCAGCTTTGTCTTTTTGAACGAAGATATGGTCATGGTAATAACCAGCAATCACGTTGGCGCTAATGCCGTATGAGCCTAGCTTGGTGGCAAAGGCAGCAGTTAGTCCCACAGCTTCAAGACTGGAGTGTACCGACAAAGTGATTAGGCTAAATACACCATCGAAATCGAGTTGAGCTTGACGTGCGGCATCCTCAGTGAGCACCAAGGTTAAGCCTTCTTTTTCTCGAAAGGTCGCGATTGGTTCGAGTTGAACATAATCTGCCAATCCCCCGTCTACAGTACAAAAAACGTAATCACCTTCAATGAGCTCTGGTGACATGGACTTTAGCAGAATGTTTAAATCGGTAATGGCGGTCATCGTCTTTTTCCCTGCGTAATCGCGTTTGTTTATGGTGTTGGATAATGCAGCCAAGATAGAATTTAGCTCTGCATAAGTAAAATTAATAATACTTATTCCACATCAGTATTGTTAATGAGAGAGCTTGTCTACCAGCTTGTAGATTGCTCCATCTCGCTAGATAAATGATCGATAAAGGCTCTTAACAGCGGAGTGACTTGCTTTCGGGTTCCGTAAACCGCGTGCACGCCCAGCGTTTTCGGTTTCCATTCAGAGAGAAGAGGAACCAATAGCCCGTTTTCAATTAAGCCTTCCACCGAAGGAAAGGGCAGTAAGCAGATACCGTTGCCTTTGAGTGTGGCAGAAAGCAGAACCTCAGAGGTGTTGGCACTGATATTTCCTTTAATCGGCACAGATTCCAGTCCATTAGGACCATTAAACGTCCACGCGGTTTTACCAAAGTAACTGAATGACAGACAGTTGTGGTGCGCTAAATCTTGTGCGTTTGATGGCGTACCTTTCTCTTTTAGATATTGAGGCGATGCGCAAATCACCGAGCGACATTCACCTAGCTGCTTAGCGACAATATTGGGTGTCAGTTCGTTGGTTATACGAATCGCCAAGTCAATCCGTGACTCAACAAGATTGACCGTTTGATCGGTAGAAACGATATCAATCGAGACCTCTGGCCATTTATCGATGAAGCGACCGATCACGTCCATCAAGAAGCTATCGACAATCGAATAACTCGCGGTAATACGCAGTTGGCCTTTCAAGTGCTCGCGGCTTTGGTTTCTGATACCTGCTAACGATGCTTCAAGGGCAAGCAGTTCTCTTGCGACTTCTAGTGTTTCTTTCCCTGCACTGGTTAAGCTCAAGCTTCGAGTGGTTCTATGAAGCAAACGCGTGTCCATCCAGCTTTCGAGTTCCCCCAAATAGCGCGTGACTTTGGTTCGAGATAGATCAAGGTGCTCTGCTGCTGCACTCAAACTGCCACGCTCAACGATGGTGACAAAAACGTTCATTGCCTCGAGTTTATCCATTGTTCTAATTACCCAATGATTTTTGAATCTAATAGTTACCGGAAAATTAGTATATGTCCGAAAATCGCAACAGTGAAAGTTAATTTGATGTCTATTTCATCTAAATCCAATCAAATAAGATGTTTACACACTCAATGAGTTGGCAGGCGTTCAGCTCGAAATAATGGAATCAAGCTATGAAAAAGTTATCTAAAATTCTTCTATCGAGAACCACGCTTTTAGGAACCCTGAGCCTAGGAGCAATGTTGGCAGCATCGAGTGTTGTCTCTGCTGCTGAACTAAACATCACTCATTACAATCCGGGTGAAAACGCGATATTCCCCGCAAGCTCTGTGTTGGTCGCTGGTGAGAAGGAAGTGATTTTGTTTGATGCGCAATTTAGTGTCGCTGATGGAAAAAATCTTGTGGAGCAAATCAAAGCCACTGGTAAAGAGTTGTCGATGGTTTACATCAGCAGCGGCGACCCAGATTTCTACTTTGGCTTAGAACCGATTGTTGCGGCATTTCCAAACGTCGAGATCGTTGCCAGTGAAGCGGTTGTTGCACATATCAAACGCACTAAAGATGCAAAGCTCGAATACTGGGGCCCAATCTTAGAAGACAACGCACCGTCTAAAGTCATTGTTCCAACCGTGCTTAACGACACCACGCTGAGCATAGAAGGTAAAACTATCGAAGTGAGAGAAATCAATACACACCAAGCTTATCTGTGGGTTCCATCTGAAAAGACCGTGTTTGGTGGTGTGTCGGTTTATAGCGGTGTGCATGTATGGATGGCAGATACTGCATCGAACGAGATTCGTAGCCAGTGGTCACAATCATTAGATCGCATGAAAGCACTTGAGCCTGAAGTTGTCATTCCGGGTCACTACTTAGGTGAAATGCCAACGGGTACTAATGGCGTTCAATTTACATTGGATTACGTGGCTGATATTGAAAAGGCGTTAGCAAGCACAAGCAATCCAACGTCTGTAGATATCAGTGATTACATGAAGACAGCTTACCCGCAATTTAAGGCAACGGAAGGCGACCTAGAACTGGGTGCTAAAGTGTTAAGCGGTGAGATGGAGTGGCACTAAGTTCATTATCTCGGTTGTATCTCAGAAAAGCTTGAAGATTGTGTGCTAGATTTAAGTTGATACACAACTGGAGATATCGATGATCTGGCTTTCGGTGAAGGTACTACAGATTGGACTTGTCTACGGATACAGGAAGTATCAAAAAACGAAAAGAGCGCCAGTTTAGGGGCTCTTTTTTTGTTTTCCAAGTAAAGTCATTTTATGTTGAGTAGGATTGAAAGAAATGGCGTATTTATCCGGTTTAATAGTCAGTATCTAAATTGACTCTGAAATGTCACATCATTAAAAAGCGAATTTATGTTGAAAATCGAACCCATTACCCCTCACATCGGTGCTCGTATTCATGGAGTCAATCTCGCGACATGCAGTGCGACTGAACTTGATGAGGTTTATAAGGCGCTTCTAACCCATCAAGTGATTTTTCTGGATGATCAAACCCTTTCGCCAGAACAGCATTTGATGATTGCACAGCGATTTGGACAACTCGAACCAGCGCATCCGTTTTTTCCTCGCGTCGAACATGTACCTCAAGTGAGCGTAATAGAAACAACGCGTGGCAATGCGCCGATGGAAAGTTATTGGCATACCGACTTAACCTGGCGAAAATTGCCATCGAAAGCGTCGTTGTTGCAAGCCCAACATATTCCAAGCGTAGGCGGGGATACGATTTGGTGTTCGATGACTGCTGTATTTGATTCATTAGATGAAGATATGAAAGCAAAACTGAGAGGCTTATCAGCGACGCATTCGCTGGTGGCTTTTGAAGGTATAGAGTCGGATCAGATTGAGCTTGATTGGCATAAGTCGTTAATCAAAACGGCTCAAGAAAATCCCCCAGTGATTCACTCGGTTGTTCAAATTCACCCTGAAACGGGTAAAGAGACACTCTATATCAATGAACAGTTTACTCGTTATATCAACGAGCTCGACCGACAAGAGAGCGATGTTTTACTTAACCAACTGTTCGAAATTGCACGACGCCCTGAGTTTCAAGTTCGTTTCAAATGGGACAAGGGAACAATGGCTATTTGGGATAACAGAGTAACGCAGCATTACGCGGTAATTGATTACGGCGACACGCCAAGAAAAATGCACAGAGTCACGGTGACTTAGCTTACGTAAGTTTTGGGTAAATTGAGGCCAAGCAGCATACGACTAAATATTTTGACTCATAGGTCAATGTGATTTATTTTTAGCGCTAATGTTCAACTCAATACAAATAAGGAGGATTTTTATGAAAGTGTGTAAATTTAACTTTGCGCATATTTTTTGGTACGACCAAAACTCAAGTTTTAACACTATCGTGCTGCGATAACCAAAACTTGAGCGAAGCATTTAAAACTAAACTTCTATAGAGTTTCTTCACTCTAGTTTACTTGGTTGTTGTCAGCAAATGACGACAGCGCGTTCGTGCGCTTGAAACTTGAGTAAACAAATGACTACATTAATATCTACATCATCCATTTCTTACGATCTAACATCATGCCGCTTATTTGATGGGCTTTCTTTCACCATTAAAAAGGGTGACCGTATTGGCCTAATTGGCAGCAATGGGTGTGGGAAAAGCACCTTACTACGTCTATTAAACAAAGACTTACCTGACTATATCGGCAGTGTGTCTTTTGCCTCTTATGCTGAAGTCGCGCTTATTGAGCAACATCTGCCTAAACGCCTGTTGAGCATGTCGATGCTTGATGCTGTTATCGATAATCTCCCATCTGAGATCCAACTCTCTGAGCAATGGCGCGCTCAAATCATCTTGTCTAACTTAGGTTTTGACGAAAGCTATTGGGGTCAGTCAATTGAGACCTTAAGTGGTGGTCAATACGCGCGAGTCTTGGTGGCAAGAGCCTTAATTGTCGAACCTGATGTTCTACTGTTAGATGAACCGAGTAACCACTTAGATTTGCCAACCTTGCTTTGGTTAGAGCAATTTCTGATGGATTGGAAAGGCACCTTTGTTATGGTGTCACATGACCAAAGGCTACTCGACCATGTGACCAATTGTACTTGGGTGTTACGTGACAAAAAGCTGCAATACTTCAGCCAAACCTGCACTGAAGCAAGAAAGGCGCTAGAAGAAAAAGATCGCGCTGACGCTGAAAGACAAGAGGTGGAACAAAAAGAGATTAACCGCATTGAAAAGAGTGCGCAGCGATTAGCTATTTGGGGTAGGGATTTCGATAACGAAGGTCTAGCACGCAAAGCCAAAAGTATGGAGAAACGTGCTGCTGGTTTACGAACGACCATGACGCGTTTGGATACGATTGAACCATGGACGCTAAGTCTCTCTGGTGAGTCAATGAAAGCTAACCGCTTACTTGAATTAGCATCGGTGCCAATCGCAGCCGCGCAAGACCAAGCGCCTTTGTTTGAAGTTTTGTTCCAGCAGGTAAAGAGCGGTGACCGAGTCGCTATTTTAGGCAAGAACGGCGCAGGTAAGTCTTCATTGTTGAAGGTGTTATGGGCAAGTTATCAAGCTTCTCAACTTGAAGATAATGGCTATTTCCATCCGCAAGCTGAAGTCGGTTATTACGACCAAAGCTTGAACCAATTGTGCGATGAGCACTCATTAATAGACTCGCTGTACCCGTTTTATCCTGTGTCGCAGGAAGCAAGAAAAATGGCTCTGATCAGTGCTGGTTTTTCTTATGAAAGACACGATCAAAAGATCGCAGAATTAAGCGGTGGCGAGCGCTCTCGTTTACTGTTTGTCGGGCTATCTTTGGCTAAGTATCACTTCTTGTTATTGGATGAACCAACGAACCATCTTGATATTGAAGGTAAGGAAGAGTTAGCGCATTGCTTGACTCATTTTGAAGGAGGGCTGTTGTTAGTCAGCCATGATCGAGAACTCATCGAGAGTTCATGTAATCGATTCTGGTATATCAATGACGGTCAACTGGTGGAAATGACTTACCTAGACGCGGTTTATGACGCCATGTCTGTCGGTAATCAAGTTGATAACTTAGAGGTGGGAGGGGAAACTCCAGGCACTGTGTTATCACGATCTACGGTGAGTGAAAATCAACACTCTGAGCTAGTTCAAAATGATGATGAGTTGCTGTTGGAAAGGCTGTTAGAGTTGGAAGAGTTACTAACACAAGACCAGTCACGCAAAGCGAAACACCAGAAGCCAGATCTGCAACAAAAATGGCAGCAAGAAATAGTAACTATCAATATGAAATTGGAGCTTAGTTAGCTTTACATATCAGTTAGTTTTACATATCAAGTAGTTGTAAATTTCAATTAGCTGCGTGTGTCAGTTTGCTGAACATCTTGGTTAGCTACGCACGCCAGTTGATTCGATATAACATTGATGAGTTGTGCGTGCTCGGCTGTGATCGCTGAGCACTCATAACCAAAGGGTCTTTATCTATTCAGAATCGGCCAAAGGTTCTTTAGTTATTCTGAATCCGCTAAAGGCTTTTGTTACTTTTATCAGTATTTATACTGACTCCAAATTCAAGTTTAAAAGCAAATACCTTCATATATATTTGATTGAAACCTCATTGCTCGGAGGCGATGTGTAATATAATCCGTGACAAAATATAAGAACAAAAATTAATTCATAGAATTTGTAAACGTTAGGGCTTAGTTAATAAAGTATTCCGTATGAACGCTATTCGCAAAGTTTACCAGTACGCAGAACCAAACCTTACTCTCGTCGGATGGATGGGCTTTGTCGGCTTTCCGATCTATTACGTTGTATGGGAGTTTTTGTTCCCTCAACCCTATGAAAACTTATCGCTGCGTCTCGCTTGTTCTGTATTATTCTTCGGCATTATTTTTCGTAATCGTGTCCCATTTGACTGGCGCAAATACCTTCCTGCTTATTATCAAGTTGCGATAACCCTCTGCTTACCGTGCTTCTTCTTCTACATGTTGCTGATGAACAATTGGTCCAACGTTTGGGTCATGTCTTTCATGTCGGCCATATTCCTGCATATCTTGTTGGTGCACGTAACTAAAGTCATGTTCGCTCAGACCTTTGCCGGAATCGGAATTGCGACGTTTTGTGCGTGGGTGGCACAAGGCTTCTATCTAGAACTCACAATGGACTGGACACATGTGCCAATCTTTTTGTTTATCTACTTATTCGGTAACTTGTTCTACTTTCGCAATCAGGTGGAACACGAGAACAAGGTGTCATTGGCGAAATCTTTTGGGGCTGGTATTGCCCATGAGATGCGAAACCCATTAAGTGGCTTGTTGACCTCTATCGATGTCATGCAGTCCATATTGCCGAACCCCAAAAGTGGCGACCATAAAGGGCAATACGCGCTGAGCAATGAAGAAGTTATCCAGTTGCGTGAAGTGGGGGATGAGGCGATGGAGATTATTCACTCAGGTAACGAGACGATTGACCTGTTGCTGACTTCAATTGATGAAAACCGCGTGTCTCGTTCAACATTCAAAAAGCATTCAGCGCAAGCGGTGGTTGAGGATGCAATAGACAGCTTTAACTACAAGCGTTCAGCCGATAAATCTGCGATATCTTTGGATGTACAAAGCGATTTTGATTTCTTGGGCAGTGACACCTTGCTGAAGTACGTCATGTATAACTTATTCAAGAACGCATTCCATCATCGCAGCCCAGAAGATTTTCATATTCATGTCACGATGTGTAGTGATGAAGTGACCAATCAAATCATGGTCACCGATAACGGTGCGGGTATTTCAAGTGAGTTGATTCGACGCATTTTCCAAGATTTTTATACCACGGGCCAATCGGGTAATTACGGACTGGGTTTACCATTTTGTAAGAAGGTGATGCGTTCGTTTGGTGGTGAGATTAAGTGTCAGTCGGAAGTGGAACAATGGACGCAGTTTACGATGACGTTCCCATCTTTGGCTTCAAATACAGTGAAAGAGATCAAGAGTGAGCTCACTAAGCTGAAGACGGTGTTGATGGTGAGCGACCAGAAGATTCTGACCAGTAAAATGACCGAGATATCGCGTTTTATGGGCTTTGAACTCGCCGTCTTAGATGTCGCATCTGCACTTAAGAACAAGGAGTACCAGTTCGAATTCGATCTGATTTTCGTTGATATGGAGAGCTTGGACTTACGAGCCAGTAGCCTCGAGAGGATTGAGTCACTGCTTTCGTTCACTGAAGCGCGAATCATCTATCTGTATGAGCATCATCCTATTAAGCGTGTACGTAACGTTTCTTTCGAGCCGATTTGGGTAGAAACACAAGTTTGGCTGCTTAATACTAAAGCGACCATCGACCGCTTACTTTTCGATTCCAATTACGTGATGCCAGCTGCGCCGACAAAACCGCTAGAGGCTGCGAATAAGCGAACGATTATGGTGGTGGATGACAACGAATCTTTGCGCCGTTTTACTGCGATGTTACTGGAAAAGCAGGGTTTTGATGTTGTGCAGAAAGAAGATGGCCAACAAGCATTAGACGCGTTGGATAGCGACGAGATCGACTTGATACTGATGGATATCGAAATGCCCATCATGGATGGTGTGGAAGCTTCTCGCCGAATTCGAGGTGCTAATAAAGCGTACTCTTCGGTGCCAATCATTGCTCACACAGGTGACAGTTCCCCCGTCACTTTGGAGAAAATGGAATCGTCAGGTATGTCAGATTTTATCGTTAAACCGGCAGATAAAAACCGACTGTTCGATAAGATTGCTCACTGGATTTAGTGAATGCCATAAGCTGAAGCTCACGGCCATTTTGTCAGCGAACACAGACACAAGAAAGAGCTCAGCGAATTGCTGGGCTCTTTTTGTTTAGCGACATGATAGCGTCCATTCAGTCCTGCCGTTTGTTGTTTATAGGATGGGTGTGTATAGAGTTATACGAACTCTAACTCTGGGTGATGGTACGCTTCGTGACAAACCGTGAGCACATGGTCAATGTCTCGCGGTGTCAGGTCGGCATTCACTGAAAATCGGATGATGTTCTTGTTCTTGCCCGTAGCGGGGCGGCAGAACACTGCACCGAACACATCACGTTCTTCAAGGAAATCGCGTACTCGCTCTGTATTCCTCTCATTACCGCACTCCAACGCAACGATTTGAGATTCGCTACGGATGTTAAAGCCAATCCGCTTGAGGCCTGTGGTGAGCGATTTAGAGCGTTCAAATAATGCTTTTCGTTTATCTTCTGCACCTTTAATCACCTCCAAGGTTTTCTCTAAACGAATCACTTCTTGCGGCAACACAGTTGAGCTAAAAATCGCTGGGTATGCGACAAACGGCAAGGTATCTGATAGCTGTTTAGGCCCGAGGATTGCGCCTGCGCGATAAGCAAAGGCTTTGGCCAAGCTGACGGTGATAAAGTCGACTTGATTAGTGAGCCCAAGAGCTTGCACTAAGCCAGCACCATTCTCTCCATGAGTGCCCAGTGAATGCGATTCATCAACGATGACGGCGCAATCAAACTTTTGCGCCATTTCGTAGATGTCGCGGAGTGGGGCAATGGTGCCTATAGTGCTGTAGACCGAGTCGACGACAATCACACCAGAGCCATGACGTTCCAGTTGCTTACGTAAGTGACTCGTATTGTTATGCATAAATGGATGGGCGATTGCACCAGCAGCGCGAATGCCTTCCCATAGCGACATGTGTGCAAAAAAGTCGATATACACAGGCGTATCTGGCGGACAAATAGTTTGAAGTAACCCAATATTGGCCGCCCAGCCAGATTGAGAAAGCAAGCAACTTTCCATTCCCACATAGCTTGCGAGTTCGGTTTCAAACGCAGGTTTAGACTCTTCATCTTGCAGGAAAATAGCCGACATCACCACGTTGTCATTGTGTTCACTGATCGCTTCTCGGTGAGCTTGTTGGATCGGCTTGTTGTGTGACAGGGCTAGATAATCATTGCTCTGCATGACAACAGCGTTGCGCGGTGGACGTTTACCTAAAACCAAGTGTTTCTGGCTTTGGTTCTGGGTAATCAGGTCTTGAATATAGAAGTTCAAGCGTTCTTCAATAAAGGAAGGTAATGGTTTTTTTTTGGTTTTATCACTCATAATAGTTCTCTTCAAATACAGGATAACGCCAGCGCTGACGGTTGTATATTGACGACAAAAAGTGATGTGTCATTAGCTAAGTTGCATAATTTTGTGGGTGCTTGCAAACTCAGTATTTATGGGTTTTGAGGCGATTGAATTTCCTTACGGTACGGGGCTTTAGCGTAGGTTTAATCGGAATAATAGCCTCTCCCTTTATGACAAATAGCTATGAAAAAGTTATCAATAAAAGCGATCAAAGAAGGCCATGATAAAGTCGAAGTCAAACAACTAATACGCACCAATGATGAGCAAATCAGATTGGGTAAGGCTAACCGTTCACGCATTGGTGGATAAGCCTAATCAAGTCATCCAACTGTTGCTTGGCTTCCCCCTCAAGCGAATAACCAAAATTGATGCGTAGGCAGTTGCTGTAGAGATCGAGCGTGCTGAACAGATGTCCGAGCCTGATATCAAGATTCTGTTTAGCCACCGCTTGAGCAAAAGTTTGCTGGTTCAAATTTGGGATTTGCAACCAGAGCACCATGCCACCTTGTGGGTTACTTATTTTTACGTCTTGAGGAAGGTGTTGGGCTAGATAACTGAGGTATTGCTGGCGCAACGAAAGGATCTGAGTACATCTTCTTCTAACGTGTTTAGCGTATTGGCCAGATTCGATGAAGTCAGCAACCGCAAGCTGAGTGGGTAGGGCAACACCGTAGCTCGCGGCAGAAAATTGAGCCTTGTACTCGTCTAAATATCTTCCCGGCAAGCACCAGCCTAAACGATAACTTGGCGACAGGCTTTTCGATACCGAACCACACCACAGAACGTATCCACCTTTGTCATAGTATTTTGCAGGCAGTGGTGTGTGTGAAGAATATGAGAGCTCTAGATACACATCATCCTCAATGATTGGTACTCGATAGTGATTCGCCAATTCAGCCAGTTTTTGTTTTTGACTAGCAGACATATTGATCCCCTGAGGATTCATATGTGAGGTACAAAAGATAGCGGCATCCACACGTTTATTTTTCAGGTGTGTTTCCAGTTGTTGTAGGTCGACACCATCATCCAAAGACGGGATCTCAATGATCTGGCGTGACATCTTGCCAAGCAACTCCAGAATACCGTTAAAACAAGGTGAGCTGATGGCAATGGTGTCACCTTCTTTGGTACACGATTCAAGAGCAGCTTTAATTGCCGACATGCAGCCAGCAGTGATCACCATTTCTTCAGGTGAAAAGTGCACATCGAGCTTGGCGAAGTGGGTAGATAAAGCCTGTCTTAACATCGGCTCGCCCTGTGTATCTGGATAATGGTTGAGTCTGTTACCCATGCGTTTGATAGAGCGACGGAAACTACGTTCTAGTTCTACAATCGATTGTTCATCATTGGTGGTGCTAGAGACCCCTAAAGGCCCATTGATAGAATTGTGGGTCGATGAAGTTTGTCTAACTCTGGAGACCTTACTTTCAAACTGTACCCACTCAGGTGTTGAATGAACAGGCTTGTGAGGCGAGACAAAATAGCCCGCTTGCGGTCGAGAATGAATCCAACCTTGTGACTCTAGTTCTTGGTAACAGCTCACTACGGTCGACATGCTGATGGCTTGTTGTTTAGCTAATTGACGCAGCGAAGGCATGCGCCCACCTTCGGGTCTTTTCCCCGTTTCAATCTCATCAATAAATTGATTAGCAAGCTTTCTGTAGATACTCATGGTCACGACCGTTGTTAACTGTACTGGTTTTTATTGTAAAAATTGTATCTGTACTGTTTTTATTGATCAAGGGATACTCTTTCAAAACAAAGGAGGGGTCAATATGAAAAGAAATGATTTGTTGTTAGCGGTGTTCGTGATGGCAATTTGGGGATTCAATTTCTCGATGATAAAGATGGGTGTGACCAATGTTCATCCGTTGTTGGCAACGGCCGCGCGTTTCTCGCTAGCGGTGATTCCAGTGATATTTTTTGTTGCGAGACCTAAGGTCGCTTGGCGTTATTTAGTGAGTTATGGCTTTGTATTTGGCGTGGGCATTTGGGGCATGGCTTCATGGTCAATCACCGCTGGGCTCTCATCGGGGCTTTCATCGGTGTTGCTTTCAACCAATGTGCTAATTGGTATGGCCGTTGGAGTATGGGTTTTCAAAGAAAGTGCGTCGGTACGCAAGTTAATGGGTGCGATGTTAGCGATGTGCGCGTTGGCTGTGTTGGTTTCCGCAGCAACGGGCAATGTGACACTCAATGGCGTTATCTTGATTATGATCGCAGCGTGCAGTTGGACGTTAATGGGCGTGATTGTTAAAGCGTCTAAGACCACTCAGGCTTTTGCGTTCAACGTGTGGGGCATGCTGTTTGCGCCAGTTCCATTAGTGTTGTTTGCCGTGATGTTACACGGTGACCAAATTATCTGGCAGGGGATTGAGCAGTGGGATTGGAACACGACGATTGCGGTGTTGTTTCAAGCTTACCCAACCACGCTATTTGGTTACTGGGTGTGGAATAAATTGCTAATCCAATACCCGTTAAGCACGACCGCGCCGTTAACCTTGCTAGTGCCAATCTTCGCATTGATTAGTGGCTACTTTATGTATGACGAGGTGCTGTCAGTTGCTCAAGTGGTTGCATCGGTACTGTTTCTAGTTGGTATCGGTTTGATTGTGAAGCCGGCGGGATCTGGTACTGCCAAGTTAGTGGGAAAAGTAGTAAAGCAGTCGTAAACATGTGTTTGATGGCCAATACACATAGAGGTCATCGCATTACAGTCCAGTTTAAATACAAAGGCCCCGCAACTGCGAGGCCTTGTAAAGTAATGGTTTAGCGATGATTGATCACGTTTCCTAATCATTGAGTCAAACATTAATCTAATGTCGAAAGCTCTTGTTTGTATTCCTCAACCTTTGCTTTTTCTTCGGATATTTTTCTTTGGTACTTAGCGACCTTGTCGTCTTCGTTGAAGTCTTGCGCTTCTTGAAGTTCCTCTTTGTACTCTACGATTTCTTCTTGCGCGTCTTCAATGTCATCGATTAACTCTGATTTTAATTCTTCGTTGGTACAGTATGTATTTACTTGGTCCAAAGCGTCTGTCAGTCCTTCTAGCTTGTTGTCATATCCGTTGGCTTTGGCGATCTCAATTTTCATTTCAATCTCACACGCTTTTTTCTCACAACCAATCTTTTGTGAGCAGTCAGAAGCGAAAGTTGACAATGGAAGAAGGAGTAAAGGTAATAGTACTTTGATTGTGTGTTTTGACATTTTGGTCGCCTAAGCTGATTCATTAAAAGGATGCGGTACGCACTCTATAGGAGGAACGTGATTGAGACTATATCGTTTAGCTATCAGAAAAAGACCAATGATATACCGAACTTTTTCGTTCAACATTAAGTGCTTGCCATATGAACTATAGACCATTGAGTCCAACACTTAAAAGTACGCCTTGTTGAGTTAATGGTTCGATTTAAAGAGTGGTTAGTTTTCTGAGATAGTTTAGATAATTTTATTTGCTCTCATTGATTAACTGACTAAGCATTGAATCAGGTGGTTTTCTAGGTCACTGTCGATGCTCTGACCAATCACCTCAATTCTGGTTTCAATGCACTCATCCAACTCACACTCTGTTAGACCATCTTCCGTAAGGTTGTAACCAAAGATACCGCTTTGAGTAATGAACACCGCTTTCATTCGTTCGGCTTTGAGCCCAACTAATACATTAAGCAATTGCTGACGGTCGAACAGTTGGTCAGCCGCGAATCGCCAACCAATACTTTCAAACCCTTCACCTTGGTTACTCGCCTTTATCATGCCGCTTTCTGGCATCGGCAATTCAGAAGCGAGTGGCTTATCATTTTTATGAGCGTGGTGGTGATGGTGCTCATGAGCTTGATGGAGGTAAAAGTTGGTGTTTCCATCGAACTCATAGGAAGGGATCTTACCTTGATGAGCGAATATGAGTTTAGTGTCCGGGTGACAAACCTGTGCGACGTACTCAGCCAGTTTTTCTGCATCGCCACTTTTGTAGAGATCGACTTTATTACCCACAACGGTATCGGCAATGGTGATTTGCTGATTGAAAGTATCATGTTCAGAATAGCGCGTGTCAGAAAGCTTGCGGGCATCAACCAAAGTAATGTTCTTCTGCAGTGACAACACTTTACGATAGTGCTCTGAAGACAAGACTTCTAGCACTTCTTTAGGGTGACCAAGCCCAGTTGGCTCAATCAATAAGCGATCAGGTTTTGCTTCTGACAATAGTTGGTTCAGTGCGATCTGCATCGGTAAGCCCGCCGCGCAACACATACAACCGCCAGGTACTTCACGAATAAATACTTGTTTTTTACTGTCGTTCCCTTGGATCAAACTGCCATCAACGCCAATTTCTCCAAATTCGTTCACCAAGACAGCCCAGCGTTCATCTGCTGGTTTGTTTTTCAATAGGTTGAGAATCGCCGAGGTTTTCCCCACGCCGAGAAAGCCAGTAATGATGTTGGTCGGAACACCTAAGATAGGCGTTTTATCAGAGCTCATTGGCAATTCTCCGGTAACCTTGAACAAGGGTATGGTTTGCTGAAACCACCGATTCTGAAAACGCAGAGTACTCAGGTGGGACCTTTGAGATACTGTTCAAATCGAACCCTGAACCGATGTTAGTCATTGGTGGGACATGGAAGCCTTCAGGTAAGTCGTGTCCGTCTATCACACAGTTGTGGCGAATTACGCAGCCTTTGCCAATCACCGCATTAAAGACTACGGAGTTGAAGCCAATAAAGACGTCGTCACAGACCTTACAAGGGCCATGAATAATCGAGCGGTGGGCGATGGACGAGCGTTCACCAATGGTCACCGCGGCACCTGCTTTTGAATGAATAACCACGCCATCTTGGATATTGGTATCACGCTTAATCACGATGGCTTCCATGTCACCTTTTTCGTTGACCTCGTCGGCGCGAATGACGGCGTAGGGGCCAATAAACACGTTATCTTCAATGATGACTTTGCCACAGATGATGGCCGTTGGGTCAATGAAGGCGGTTTCCGAGACATTCGGCATGTGGCCACTAGGGTTTCTTCTTAACATATTGAGCTCTTTTATTTTTTCGTAATGCTACTGGGTTGCCACCATTGATGGAGCTGGGCATTTATGTATCGACGCATTCATCACATACGCAGTTAATCTCTAATTGAGGGCTGACTACAGTGAATCCTTCCTTCTTAGCGTGGGATTGAAGTCCATTAATCGTGGCAGGGTCGATGGTTTGCTCACTGATTTTGTCGCACTTTGAGCAAATTAAAAATTGAGGAATACCATGCTCATGTTCGCAAAGGATATGGTCGCAGAGTATGTATTTGTTAGAGACTTTAAGTTTGTGCGCTAAGTGTTGATCTTCAAGAAACTCCAATACCCGATAAACCGACATTGCTTGAACATGCTGATCAAGGTGCTCTTTACAATATTCAACGATTTCATACGCAGAAAGTGCTTTGTTGGCGTGTATCAAGGCTCGCAGTATCAGCTGTCGTTTTGCCGTAAATTGTTTGCCACTGACTTTGCAGCCTTGTTTTACATGCTCAATGATTTCTTCGATATCTCTCATTCAATCCACAAAACTAGAAATTATGTAGATATGTTATAACATATCATTTTATTGTGAGAAACAAACTTTGTTGTCATTGTTTAGGGTTACTACTCAGGGAGATGATCGATATATGTTCTGGATTGGGTACGCAGCGAGGAGGTTCGCCACGCAATAAGAGCGAAGGAATTACTACGGGATAATGAGCGTACTGAACTGTTCCTAAACCAAGTTTATTGGCTTTTTGAGTGTTGGGTGGAAAATACCCTTGGCACCCATATCGACAATGGCATAGTCGTTTAACCCTTCGGTCATTCGACTGCGTGATTGGCTGAGTTTTACTGTCTTTAACATTAATTTTTCAAGTTTAAGGTTGTAGTCTTTAAATTCTTCTTCGGTCAGCCTAAATTTGGTCGTAATAAAGTAAGCTTGTTTGTTGTCAGCATTAATATATTGCACCGCTTGTTTCAGTGCATCGATGACTTGATTCTTGAAGGTTGCGCTAAATCGAGCGTGTTCAGAGAAAGCCGTATTTGAAGGCACAATGACATGGAACTTCAAGTCGAATAACATCGCAATCAGTTTTAGCTGTTCAAGCTTTCTTAGGTAGATATGCAGTGAAGGTTTGTTTAAGTCAAAACGAGCCATTAATTGTTGAGCATTTGCCCCTTCATTAACGATCTCTTGAAAAATCGTAAACAGCGCGGGCTCTTCACAAAAGGCCGCATCTTGTTCATCAGTAAATAGTGAGGTCGAGGCCAATGATTCTTCTGCCTCAGAGAGAATTGCGGATAGAGGGCGTTGAATTAATTCGCATATCTTTTGTAACTTGAGAATGGAAAGCGATTGATGGCCATTAAGAAGCCGTTTGATACTCACTTCAGACATTTCAGTGAACTCTGAAACCTCTTTATAAGAGATGCCTGCCTTTTTTAAATGCCGTTTTACAACGCTACAAATTTCTCGGTTGAGCGTATCCATCACTTTATCCTGTTACTTATTTATACCCTCAATGTATCACATAGTGTCACTTTTGTTATTTGTTTTGAATGGGAAGGTGCTATTAACGATACTAGTTTAGATGGTTAATACTACTTTGAGAGATTACGATGGATTTGGGATTAGATAATATCAATGTTGTTGTTACAGGGGGCTCGAGCGGAATTGGGGCGAAAATAGTGGAAGGGTTTGCCAACGAAAGAGCGAACATTTGGTTTTGTGGTCGTTCTCAACATCGAATCGATAGGTTGTATGAGCTGCTCGGAAACAAGGCGGAACGAGTTGTTGGCAAGGTAGTTGACGCCCATGATCCGGCTCAAATGAAAGCTTGGATTGCGTCTATTCCTCGTATCGATGTTTTTGTTCCTAACGTGAGTGCACTTTCTGATGAATGGGAAGATGTACTGCAAAAGGACATTGGTGCAACGCAGCATGCCATTACATTGGTTTTACCCAAATTGCTTGAATCGGATTACGCCGCAATCACCTATATTGGATCGAAAGCGAGCGGATATACCGCTTGTCACGCTAATGCTTATGGGGCCGGAAAGGCCGCGCTTGCGCATTACATGAAATCTCTGGCTTTGACCTACGTCCGTAAGGTAAGGGTTAATACCGTTTCACCGGGAGATACTTATATTGCTGATGGCCTTTGGGGGAGGTGTAAGCGTGAAGATCCGGAGACCTTCCAGAAAGTTCTCGAAAGAAACCCAATGGGCCGATTGGCAAACCCTGATGAAGTTGCCAACGTGGTAACCTTTATTTCTAGTCCTGCTGCGAGTTTTGTTTCTGGAGCAAACTGGTACGTAGATGGAGCATCGACCAGCCATGTTCAATACTAGCTGTATTGGTTAGGTTGTTTATGCATAGGTGAGCTTTATTAGGTTAACTTCTAAACAAGTAACTCCGTGGGAAAGCGTAATTCAGTAAGGTTTTATTCAGGCCAATTCGAATTAAATTCTGAAATGATACAAATCTCATATTTAATAACGCTTATTTAGTAACCTCTGTTGAGTCTCGTATCAAATCAAGTGGCTGATTTTATTGGGTATCGGAGAAAAGTCTCAAAAATTATTATTTAGGTCGCTAAAGTTTTAAATTCTGCATATCTTTACTTTTATGAAATATAACTCCATTTGATGGCTGTTGAGTAGATGGTTTTTAGCTATATATGTGAAATTTTAAGCGAGTTATCTTTCTGATTTGAAAGAATAATTAAATAGTTGAGATAAAAAAGTTGGCGAAAATCAGAAGCTTGGCATACACTTTCCTTGTAAATGACCTTATCTCATTGATTGAATAGGGTAAATGCTTTGGCGCTACTGGCGATGGTAGCAATGTTTAACATAGCTTTGAGGAAAGTTTTATGGCACTCACGAAGGCCGATTTGGCTGAGAACCTGTTTGAGACACTCGGATACAGCAAGCGGGATGCCAAGGAAACGGTTGAAGTGTTTTTCGAAGAAGTTCGTAAAGCACTCGAAAATGGCGAACAGGTAAAACTGTCTGGTTTTGGTAATTTTGATCTTCGCGAGAAAAACGAGCGACCTGGTCGTAACCCGAAAACTGGTGAAGACATTCCAATTTCTGCTCGACGTGTTGTTACTTTTAGACCGGGACAAAAACTAAAGGCCCGTGTCGAGAATATTAAAATCGAGAAGTAGCCAAGCAATAGACCACGCCTAGCGTGGTCTTTTTGTATCTGGCTCATTTTAACCTCCAGTAATCGTCTCACTTCAAACATCTCTTTGGTACAAGAACAGTACCGTTTCCTATGCGCGTATCTTAAGTCTATTAGATCCTCTCGTTTCGACACATCTTGTTCGCTCCCTGAATTTCATCTCTTATACTTTGCTTTTTGTCTGATCCCTTTTCAGGTTAACCCCATCATTTCTGCGTTACATACCTTTTTCTAAGCCGTACTTCTTTCATTAAATCTCACACTAACGGTGTCTTTGTTGCCTCACTCATAGCCGGGCCGGTGATCGTTTAGTTTTAATAAACGAAGGTTAAATATGTTTGAATTTAAATAAACAAATCAATTTGATTTAATGCGCGACATTAACAATCACTTAACCTATTTAACCGTTCAAATACTAAGGATAAACCTTGCGACAAGCCTTTCTAGCTTTGATATTGCTCCTTATGCCTGTGGCAGTCACAGCAGCGGAGTATCAGCAAATAGCGAATATGTGTATTGCCTGTCACGGTAGCGACGAAGATACATCATATCCTTCGATTCCCAATTTGAAATGGCAAAACAAGGTTTACCTTACAGAACAGTTGTCGAACTTTAAGAGTGGTAAACGCAAAGACAAAACCATGTCTAAAGTGGCTCAACTTTTGTCTGAAGACGATATCGAGAAACTAGCCAACTACTTTTACACACTGAATCAAAAAGGGTCACCTCAATGAGTTTAGACAGAAGACAATTTCTTAAAGCTGCGCTTTCCGCTACTGCCGTTTCTGCATTGCCGGTTTCTTGGGTATTTGCGGCTAATCGACCTGAAGATTTGGCAGCACTCGATATCAACGCGTTAACGTGGGCAAAAGCCGAAGATCTTCCTGATTACTACACTGTTTTGAATACCAACCCCCTGAATGCCTACCCACCAGAAAGTATGCTTGCTCCAGCAATCACACCTGCAGATGTTCCTTTTGTTCGATGGAATGGCTTGATGCCAGATTTTGCAGAAATGGATCCTGAGACTTGGACTTTTGAAGTGAAAGGCGAGTCAGTGAAAGAAAGTAAAACTTACACGCTTGCAGAGCTTAAATCCAAGTTTAAACATCATACTCAGAGCCTTGTGTTGGAGTGTGGTGGTAACAGTCGCAATAACTTCTATCCAAGTACCAAGGGGAACCAATGGAGTAACGCAGGCGTTTATTGTTCGCAATGGACCGGTGTCTTGCTCAGTGATGTTCTTAAAGATTGTGGTATTAAAGACGATGCGGTTTACGTAGGAAATCATGGCTTTGATAAGCACTTAAGTGGTAAAGGCGAAGCCATCTCTCGCGGTGTACCTATTGCGGCTGCAATGAATGATAACGCATTGATTGCATGGGAAATGAATGGAGAGCCTATTCCATACCTTCATGGCTTCCCACTTCGAACCGTGTTTGGTGGGCGTCCAGCCTCGGTCTCTCAGAAGTGCACCACAGGCATTAGTATTCGTAACAAAATTCATGACGGTCATAAGATGGCAGCACCTGCTTATCAAGTGCCAAAACATCCGATAGCACCAGGCGAAAAAGTCGATAACAAAGACTTCCGAATCATTGAAGAGATGATCGTGAAATCGTTAATTACTTCACCAAAGAGCGGGACTGAGTTTTCGCTTGGTAAAAAAGTCACGGTCAGCGGTCATGCTTGGGCTGGACTAAGAACCGTTGAGAAGCTGCAAGTGAGTTACGACTACGGTACTACTTGGCACGATGCAAAGCTTAATAGACCCGTCAATAAAGGAGCATGGCAGCAATGGGAGGCCGATCTCGAACTTCCAATGACGGGCTATTACGAGATTTGGGCAAAAGCGACGGACAGCGAAGGCCACAGTCAGCCCGTTGTGCAACCGCAATGGAATCCGAAAGGCTATTTGTTCAATGGTTGTCACCGTATTGCAGTTCGAGTGTCGTGATGAAGCAAATTAACGATAAGCCTCTTTGTGATAACCCTACGCACGCCAACTCTGCTCACGCTCGGTTTACAGATGTAAGCAAGCGTTCTTACCGCAAAGGCATAGTGAGAGCGGCACTGGTGTGCAGCTTGTTAACATCGATGCTCGTACATGCCGATGAGATTCCAGAAAATCCAAAAGAGTATTACGGTGTAGACAAGACATCTGGGCTAATTATGGCTCCAGGCTGGGAAGTGGTGAATGGCCAGTGTAATGCGTGTCACACCAGCCTAATCGTGGCTCAAAACAGCGGCACTAGAGAGCAGTGGCGAGAGACGATTCAATGGATGGTTGATACTCAAGGCTTGTGGGACTTGTCTGATACGTGGGATCCAGTACTGGATTACCTGAGCACTTACTACCAAGACAAAGGCATCGACATGAACAAGTATCGTCGTAAGCCTATTGATGGTGCCTTGATGCCACCAATGCCGGGAGCGCATAAATGACGACAAATTCAATGACGTTAGTGTCTATATTTCTGGCGCCTGCGATTGCCGTTCTATTGCTTTCTGCATGCTCTGATGAACATTCCGAATCTGACACTCGGGTAGTGCCCAAAATTGACGTTGAGCTAGAAAAAGCGGAGCCTTATATACCAAGTTTGGTTGCGGGCGAGAAACTTGCTCAGAACCTTTGTAGTCAGTGCCATGGTGACAAGATCATTCCCTTCGTACAATCTTATCCAAACATCAAAGGTCAGAAAGCTGGGTATATTCTTAAGCAGCTGCGTGATTTTAAAAGTGATGAACGCCAAGATTTGTACATGCAGTCGGTGGTGAAACACCTTTCGAATGAAGACTTACAAGACGCGGCTGCGTTTTACAATACGTTAAGACCCTTGGATTTGTATAACCGCTCTAAAGAGTATTATCACCAATAGTTTGGAACTGAGAGGTTGTGCCAGACAAGTCAGGATTTACTTATCAAACAAGAATTAAAAAGGGCTGCGAGTGCAGCCCTTTTGATGTCTATCGGTATTATGCGGTTTGCGTTATGCCGCTTTAATGTGCGTTGTAATGTATGGCTGCCATGCTTGTTGGTAAAGCTCTAGAGATTGGCGTCTAAGGCTGTTGATTTGTGCCGCTTCGATGTCGTTAATCGGACGTTTTTCTGCAATCGCGTGACGCTCAATGCCTTGGATGATTTCGTAAAGCTCGTGTTCAGGACCACTTTTCACATCAGCGATAGCTCTCAAGTGAAGCTGAACTTCGGCAATAACATTGGTTTTAGGTAAACGAACCAAAAGGTTCAAATCACGGTAGCCAGAATCAGCCGGTGATTTGAATTTGTTTTTTACTTTTACCACATCCGCTTCGCGGCTTAGTGCTTCGTAAACTTCGACCAAGCTTTCAACATCGTTAGCGATGATGGTTGCACGGGCTAAGTCGGTAATTCTTGATACATCGCCATTTAACTCAAGGTCGATTTTTTCTTCTGCTCGTGCTTGAGATTTAACGCCAGCAAAGAGTGCGTCTGAGTTAGTCAGTAGGGCGGTACTTTTACAGATGGTTTCTAGTTCAGCCTGAGCTTGATGAGCTTTGCTGTACAGAATATCGAAGTCGGTATAAGGCTGAGTCGGACGTGAGTCGAATGCTTTGATGCCGTATAAGCCGCTAAGGCTGTGGCGGAATACGTTTGATGAAACTTGGTTTTGCGCAGGAGTGCGCGATTGATCAGTTGAACTCGTTGAAACAGGTGCTGCTGCGAATGCAGGCGCTCGGCTCAATACTAGAAGCATTAGGGCCGTCGTACGGAGAAATACACTCATTCAAACTCCAAAATACAAGGTTACAAAAACGGGTAATCAAAAGGGGTAACCAGTAACGCATAAGAGTAAAAACAGCTTAACTACACTAACCAATCTCGCTATATATTAGATGGGGTTAGTTAAGACCGAAACCAACTCTAACGTTTAATATTGCTTTAAAATGTGAAGATATAGACAAATCATTTAAGCGTTTGTTCCCAAATTTTGAGAACTTTGAACCTCGGCAATCTTCTTTGTTAACTCGCGTCGTTTTCAAGTTTGAATCAAGCGAAGGTTGCTCTTACTTCTCTATACTGTACCCTTGCATTATGACTGTTTAACATGAACGAAAGATGAATAATCCTGAATTTTGGCACAATAAATGGGCAGCCAATCAAATTGGTTTCCACCTTGAAGATGTAAATCCACTTCTTATCGAGTTTTGGCAAAAGACCAACCCCAGTTACGACAAGAGTGTCTTCGTGCCTCTGTGTGGCAAGAGTGAAGATTTGATTTGGTTAGCGACCAAGCATGAAGAGGTTCAAGGTGTCGAGTTAAGTCAGATTGCGGTTCGCGCATTTTTCTCTGAGCACTTATACACGCCGACAGTGACTCAAATCAGTGGTCAACATGAGCTTTATCAATTCGATGAGTTGAGTGTTTACACCGGTGACTACTTCACTGCGCCCATTCAACCAGTCGACACCATTTATGATCGCGCGTCTTTAGTCGCATTGCCTGAAGAGATGCGAGTGCAGTATGTAGAGCGTTTGAAACAACTGCTGAAACCGGGTGGTAAGATCCTTCTGGTAACTCTGGATTACGACCAAAGCGAGATGGCAGGGCCTCCGTTTAGCGTACCTAAGCTAGAGATCGATCAGTTGTTTACTGGTTATAAGATCACTTTGTTGAATCAAGATATCGCAGACGATGAACACCCTAAGATTGCGAAGAAAGGCTTGTCACGATTCAGTGAAGAAGTGTATTTGATTGAGTCAGAAGCTTAAGCGCAGTGAGCTTTCAAGCGAAAAGACGGCTTCAATAAAAAAGATAACACCAACAAAAAGACGGGCTCAATGGCCCGTCTTTTTTATTGTTCAGATTTGACTCTTGATTGTTCAGAATTGAATAGCTGGTTAGTAAATCACTTTTACTTTTGCAGCGCTTTCAATCGCATCTTCGATTGCTGTCTCTGTGCTATTACGGCGAGTAAGCGCCACACCAAGACGACGGCGACCATCAATATCAGGCTTACCAAACAGACGAACTTGCGTTTGTGGTGCATCTAGCGCTTCTTCAAGACCTTCAAAACGGATGTTCGTCGATGTGCCTTGACCTAAGATAACCGCTGATGCGCATGGGCCATACTGAGTAATTGATTTGATTGGCATACCCGTAAAGGCGCGAACGTGTAGTACGAATTCCGACGAATCTTGAGACATCAAAGTAACCAAGCCTGTATCGTGTGGGCGAGGGGAGACTTCATTGAAGATTACGTGATCGCCTTTAACGAACAACTCAACACCGAAGATACCGTGACCACCTAACGCGTTAACCACTTGCTCTGCCGTGTATTGCGCTGCTTTCAGAGCGTTGTCTGACATGACTTGTGGCTGCCATGATTCACGGTAGTCACCGTCTTCTTGGCGGTGGCCGATTGGTGCACAGAAATGAACACCGTCGACTGCGCGAACGGTTAGTAGCGTGATTTCGTAATCAAAGTCGATGAAACCTTCAACGATCACACGGCCCGCGCCAGTACGACCACCTTCTTGTGCGTAGTCCCAAGATTTTTGGATGTCTTCTTGTGTTTTGATAACACTTTGACCTTTACCTGATGAACTCATTACTGGTTTCACAACACAAGGCATACCTACGAATTCAACAGCGGATGAGAAATCTTCGAAGGTGTCTGCGAAGCGGTAAGGGGACGTGCTCAGTTTCAACTCTTCTGCCGCTAGACGACGGATACCTTCGCGGTTCATGGTTAGCTTGGTTGCATTCGCAGTTGGAACGACATTCAAACCTTGTGCTTCTAGCTCAACTAACTTGCTGGTGGCAATAGCTTCGATTTCAGGAACCACGTAATCAGGTTTTTCTCGTTCGATGATAGCTTGAAGTGCATCACCATCTAACATGTCTAGTACATGGCTACGATGTGCGACTTGCATCGCTGGTGCGTCTGCATAGCGGTCACATGCAATAACTTCTAAACCTAAACGTTGGCACTCAATAGCAACTTCTTTACCCAGTTCACCTGAACCTAATAGAAGTACACGAGTAGCATTTTCACGAGTAGCGGTACCAAACATAGAAATTCCTTCCGATCTTTTGAACGATTGATTGAAAACGGGGTGATCATACTTATTTGAAGAATAAAAGCAAACGTTTGCGTGGCTTGTGGCGTGAATTAGAAGCATAAAAAAAGCAGCCCTGTAAAATAGGGCTGCTTATTTAAAATATTGTTAACTACATGTACTTAAATTGCTAAGTAAGTCACTGGAATGTCGGGGTTAATCGCTTCCAACGTCGATTGAGTATCCGCTAAATGGCTAATGCTGCCATCCGCGATTTCAACCAAGGCTGCGTTTTCAATCTGTTCGAAATCGAAGCCAGCCAATTTCAGTTGAACAAGTGCGACTTGTAGTGGCGGTAGGCTAGGGTTGAATGCTGCGTTTTCTGCGTATGCACCCGTAAAGATTTCGCCAGTTGTTAGCTGTAGTGAAACGCCGCTTAGATTTTTAGTATATGGCGCATGGCTACGGTTTAATGCTGCTAGTGCGCTTACCACAACAGGGCTAGTTTCTTCTGACGTGTACTGGTGATCCAGCTTAGTCATTAGGCCAGTAGTAATACCCAAATCAGCAGGGCCGAAAGAGTCAGGTAGGTATTCTTGCAATGACATTTCATCACGTTGTGGTAGTTGAACTTTAAGTTCTTTTGCCGTCGTCAGTTCGTTCATGAACTGGCGACAGTGACCACAAGGGCTGAAGTTGATCGTGATATCAGAAAGGCCTTCTTCACCCTTCATCCATGCATGGCTGATGGCTGATTGTTCAGCATGAACCGTTTGACCAAGTTGTGCACCAGCAATTTCCAAGTTTGCACCGAAGTACAAGCGACCAGATAGGCCACGCACGATGGCACCAACATAGAATTCAGAAAGCGGCGCATAAGAGTATGCTGCTGCAATTGGCAGTAAAGCTAGGCGAGCTTCTTTGTCAGAAAGGCCGCTTGCGTCCAACAAGCATTGAAACTGCTCTTTAGAGATAGTGGCGTCAAAGTTGTCTGCTAATACGATGTCACTCAAAAGCGCTTTCATTGATGTTGGAGCACTTTCCAGCGCCAGGGTAATACGACTGTTCATGTTGAATCCTTAATTGACCTTAGGCTTTAATTCTATGCAATGCTCAGGATTTTTCTGTGACAACTATCACTATTGTATTGTTGTTGTTACATTGGTTTGCATAATTAGAGTGAGGTCACAGATGAAATCGATTGCAACGACAAAAACTACCATTGATATCGCACTTATTGCTTGAAATTGAGTTTGGTTTGTCTCGTATTGATGAATAAATGAGAGAAAAAAGCCCAAGCCATCACTGAAATAATCAGGTTATGCTTGGGCTTATTGATATCTGTAACGCTTAAAAGTCGCGAACCAGTGAGTCTAGCGATTTACCCACTTATCTATTAGAGCGCGTATAAACCGTAATCAAAGTGGTTAAGAATAGAACCAAACTACAAGCGAAAATATACTCGGTGCGATAATCGAGGTAATGACGCCACAGAGAACAAGCGCTAGAGAACTGAATGCCGCATCTTCTTGGTTCTTTTCAGCACATGTCGCAGTGCCTAATGCGTGAGATACCGTGCCCATGGTTAACCCTCTGGCGATTGGGCTCTTAATACCAATCAGGTTATAGATTGGGTAAGCAAAAATTGCCCCAAACAGACCAACAATCAAAACCAGAATCGCAGCAATAGCCGCTTCACCACCTAAATGACTTGAGACTTCCATTGCTATAGGTGTAGTGACCGATTTACCCAGTAGGCTGGCAATTAGGCTCAGATCTGCTTTAAAGGCGACCGCAATCAATGCTGTTGTTGTCATCGACATCACACTGCCCAGCGTGCAAGCAAAGGTGATGATGCGCCAGTTCGCTCGAATTTGAGGTAACTGTTCATATAGCGGATAAGCAAGCGCCACAACCGCAGGCTGAAGCATGTAAGTAATCCAAGTGTTGTCTGCGTAGTAGGTCTCGAAAGGAACCTTGAAGAACAACAGAATAGGAATAATGATGCCAATGCTGATCAGTAAAGGGTTGCACAGCGGTGAGTTCACTTTCTGGCTTACCCAGCGAGCAAACAGGAACACTACAATAGTGAGTAGAATCCACATGATTATTTACCTCTCGAAAGCAAGCGGTCTAAGAACCATGATAGAGACACCAATACGATCAGCGTTCCGCCAACTGCACTTGCCATAATTGGTAGTGCATTGGCGATAAGCATGTCGAAGTGATCCATTAATCCAACACTGATTGGGACGAACAATAAGATCATCAAACGAATAATCAGACTGGCTCCGGGTTGTACCCAATGTGAAGGGACGATACCTATCACCATGGCAGTAAATAGGATCAACATGCCAAAGATACTGCCTGGGATAGAGGTCTCTAGATATTGTTGTAACGCGTTGCCTGCAGTGAGAGCACCTATGATTAAGGTGAAGGAGATTAAGCAGTAAACGAGTTTGATCAATCTTTCTTTCAAAGTGTCACATCTCTTGATAATGAATTAACTAGCTAACTTTTCTACGTACTGATAAACCGCTTTTAAGATAGCCATTTTCTTCTCGTCGCTTTCGTGTTCATGCGCGAGGTTTTCGAGGTTCAACATATAATCCTCTAAACGACTCTCATAATACTCACGACAGTGGTTAGCCCATTTCAGTTGTTCAGCTTCGTCTAGCGTCCATGGGAAATGGCGAGCGCGGTAACGGAACAACAAAGGCTTAATGCGTTCGTCACCAAAAGTGATGTCTAATGCTGCCAAGTTATTTGGGTCAGTTTCACGAATGATGTTCATCGCGGTCTTGTCGGCTGGTGAAAAGAAGCCGTCGTAAAGGTGTGTGTCTACGTCATTGCTTTTCTCGTATTCACGCTCTTGTGAATATAAACCGACCAGCTTTTCACGGATCTCTGGATGTTCACGTAATAGGGCTAGATTCTTCAAACACTGTTGACGGTCTATACCGATCGTTTCTGCGTTTTCAGCTGTGAGCGTTTTTGCTGGTGCGAGAATAGGGCACTTGTTGAGTTGTACCAGTTTGATTGGTACTGGCAGTTCGTCTTCAGCAAGCTCACTGCGCTTGGTATAAAGCCTTTCTCTTAGTTCATCCGAATCCATTTCCAGCAAAGGGCTTGGGTCTTTCGCTAGGTCGACCACAATAACCGCGTTTTGGTTGGTCGGATGCCACGCCATAGGCACCACCCAGCTTGTGTAATTACAATCACGACCGAACATGCCAGATACGTGCATTAAAGGCGTCATGTTTACGATGTCGACTAACTCATTCAGCTTACGCTTGTGGCGCATGTTGTATAGGTAATCAAACATCTTAGGTTGCGCAGCTTTTAGCTTCTTCGCTAATTCGATTGTCGCAATCACATCAGCCATCGCATCGTGCGCGTTTTCGTGTTCAATACCGTTTGCCACCGATAGATGTTCCAGTTTGAAACTTGGAAAACCTTCATCGTTCGTTGGCCAGTTAATACCTTCAGGACGCAGTGCATGAACTGCACGCATCACATCCAGTAAATCCCAACGTGAATTGCCGTTCTGCCAGCTCCACGCATATGGGTCGATAAAGTTACGGTAACAGGTGTATCGCGTTACTTCGTCATCGAATCGGATGCTGTTATAGCCAAGGCTCGTCGTATTTGGCTTAGCAAGCTCGGCATGAATCTTAGCGATAAACTCAGGCTCAGGTAGGCCTTGAGACATGGCTTTTTGAGGTGTAATACGGGTTATTAATGCGGCTTCAGGTCCAGGCAGATAATCAGCAGGAGGTTGGCAGTAGATAACCAAAGGCTCTCCGATAATATTGAAATCTTGGTCGGTACGAACACCGGCGAACTGACTCGGGCGATCTTTCGCTGGGCTAACGCCCCATGTTTCGTAATCGAAAAAGAAGTAGGTCGACTGATTATCTGAACTCATTGAATTTCCTGAACAGCAAGCGGGAGCCGTTTACTGTGGCTGAAGGTTAGTTTTGTTCAGTATCTGATAGTATGCGGTACGCGTGCAACCCAGATCACAAATAAATTGCCGTAAAACGGTGCTTTACTATTCAATCGAGTCGATAGGTGTCCTTTTGAGTCCAATTGTGGCTATTTTCTAGTAACGATTCTGTCTGTTTGCCTCTTTCGATCGCCTTATCTGTTGGTCTTTATGAATTGGGTTTAAAGGTACCGCGAACAATCTTGTTTACGGTTTGCTTTAGCGGAAGTGGTTAGAGGCACCCTGATTATCTCTGTACTGATGTTTCAATTGCTGCAACTACCCGTCGAGCGCTCCGCCCAGAAAGGCGTTCATCTACTATACAATCTTTTTAGCCTTAATTAATTTCTGGTATTTATGAGTTAAGAAATTAACTTAATTGGTGAGTTCTACTTGTCTCATTTTTAATACTTTATAGACGCGTTGTTTTAATTGGATAATAAAAATAGTAGTAATGTTTCACTTTTATTACAGCTTGAGGTCAATGCTGATCTGTTTCACTTTTGAGACTATATTGCAACACGATGATCTATATAATAATTAACCTTAATTAAATAAGTGTTTATTGTTCTCCTTTATATTTTTGTTATTTTAATGGAATTATCTTTCATGAAAAATAATGGCGTACAAAAACAAAGGAATTAAATGTAAAACCAGTTTTATATCTATTTGGTGGAATTGTTTAAATACCACTATTTTTGCTAGTGTTATTTGTGTCAATTTGCGTGATCTTATTCTCACTGCGCCTCATTTCTTTATAAATTAGTGTCAATGTATATATTTTCTAAATAGGATTGCTGTTACTTAATTGTTAACTCTGATTAACTATTAGGTAACCCTAATAATAAAGCCGATTTTATATAAAGGATTAAAGAAATGAACAAAATTTTTAAGGTTGTTGCTGTCTCTGCACTTTCTATCTCTTCAGCGAATGTTTTCGCTGTGAGTGACACTTTTGATGCAACACTAGAAGTAAAACAAGCAATTACGATGACAAAAACAAGTGATCTTGACTTTGGTATCATCACTTCAGATAACACAACAGATGTTGTTATCGCTCAAGGTGATGCAGGAGCTGCGGCATTTACTCTTTCTGGAGAGTCTGGTGATGCAGTAACAGTAAGTATTTCTGATACTAACTTAGTTAACGGTGTAAATACGATTGCAGCAGAATTCGACTTTAATAACGCTATTACTCTTACTGGTGGTAGTGCGGATCTTAATATTGGTGGCACAGCACGTACTTCAAGTGCAACATTAGTTGCTGGTACTTATACTGCAAACGTTGCAGTAGATGTTACTTACCAGTAATTGATATAAAACAAGTCTAATAATAGCGACTGCTATTTATCAGTCGCTTTTACTATGAAACTATTTTTAAAACATTCCCTTTTTACTGCCATCA
This sequence comes from Vibrio sp. 14N.309.X.WAT.E.F5, assembly GCF_030397615.1. Lineage (NCBI taxonomy): Bacteria > Pseudomonadati > Pseudomonadota > Gammaproteobacteria > Vibrionales > Vibrionaceae > Vibrio > Vibrio sp. 14N.309.X.WAT.E.F5. The sequence goes on from NZ_JAPNXR010000001.1 coordinate 309,745, forward strand.
TGGTTTTTTCTTTTTCATTATATGCATTAGAAATTATTCCAGAAAATATGGAAGTAAAATTTCCAGGTATGTATATCTCTGGATCTGGACAAAATGCCGATGCTAACCCAGCGAATAGCCAGGTTTATGTCGTGCGTTTTTATGTTGAAGGTGAACCAGGGAAAAAAATTGTGGTTTCTCTTCCTTCAAAGCAATACCTCAACCATTCTCGTAAATCCAAGCGGCTTCGTATTCGGAAGTTCTATTTTGGTTGTGGGTTATCAAAACGAGGCCGAGCCAAAATAAAAGGCAACGGCAGAACCAAATTATTGTGTATTGGTGCAAAAGTGAAAATTGGCGCTAATCATCCTGCCGGTGTTTATACCAGTACTATCCCCTTTGAGGTTAATTATAAATGAAGTTGTTTATCTCATGCGTTTTCGGCTTACTTTTCACCGCTCAAGCCTATGCTCAACTCCTGATCGCTCCGACTCGCTTTGTTCTTGATGCTGATACGTCGGTAACGGAAAAGATTGTTGTCGAAAATAACTCCGATCAACCCATTCGTTTGGAGATAAAGCCGATTTACCGTCCTGTAAAGGCCAGTGGCTTGGTGCGCACTGATACGAGTGTGACCCAGTCAGAGAACATCGCGAACTGGATTAAAGTATCGCCCCCAATTATTCGTGAGTTGAAGCCAAATCAACGACGTACGGTTCGTTTACGAATGACAGCATTGCCAGCAGATATGCCTGACGGCGAATATCGTGCGTATTTGTGGTTTTCTCCTATCGCCAAAGCGAAAGACTTATCGGAAGTCGACTTGTCGGTAAAGGCTAAATCGAATGATGGGTCGGCTTTTGAACTTAACTTCCACATCAACAGCTATGTACCTGTTTATGTTCAGAAAGGGGTGCCAGTACAAGATGTTAAGTATCACTGTGATGAACAAAGCATTACGATTCGTAATGACGGTAACTTCCAGTTCAATGCCAAACTGAACGTTGACGACCATATTGAAAAAGTCGTGTTGCTCCGCAATGCTGAACTGACTAAACCCTTGCCAAAAGGGTCGAAGGTCTCGTTGGTTCAAAACGAAAACTCGTTGTTCGAATGCGTTTTGTAGCGAGAGTGCAGACGACTCAAGCAAAGTAAAATGCTTAGACGTGTGGTTTGGCATGCCCTGTTGTTGTTCTTTTTGTCTCTGTCTCTGGCGGCGCATTCAGAAGTGAACCCAGAGGCGAGCGAACTGTATCCTGCTCATATCGAAGTGCGCGTTGGTCGGGTTGGAGATAGCTTCTACCGTGTCATGATGGACGACTACGAAGAGCCCTTTATCTCCATCTCAAACGCTGCATTTTCATTGTTGGAAATGAACGGTCAATGTGATGAAAGCGGGTACTGCGAAATCTATCTGCCGCAAGATGTCGGCAGAGAATCCCCTCCGTATATTGTCGATACTGAGCAAGCAATCTGCTATCGCGATGAAAACAATATCCAGTCGATTAAATATGAAGTGATTGACTCAGAAACCTACATTCATTGGTACAGCTTGCAAGCTTGTATTCCAGCTAAAGTGCGCTGGGACATTGATGATTATCGGCTAACCGTCTCTCCTGAATTTAGCTCATTGACAGAGTTAGAGACGGTTATCTCTAAGATGAAAAATGAATCACGGCAGAAAGCTGAAGCGTTAAAGCGTGCGGGCAATATCCCGGCGATTGAACCGCAGGCTACGGTAGGTTTGGCGACTCGAATCGCTACTTCTGTTTATCATGATAGTGAAACTGGCGGTGATGTTTACGCCATTTCCGATACCATCCTAACAACCGAGAACTCGGTATCTCGATTGTCTATAGACTCACGAGAAGATAACCCCATCGTTTACTACAACATTGCGGTAGAAGCTCATGAAGGTGAAGGCTCTTTAGAAATAGGTCATGTGTTATTGGATGGTAGCGTTTTTACCGTCAATCAAACATTGGAAGACGGCCTTTATTACACTAATCGAAAGCGACAACCTGAGTTTGGTAACCTGCAATTAGAACGTACCACCCAGCCTAATATTAGTATTGATGTGTTGGTGAATGGCATCTATCAAACCACGTATCGCTCCGATGAATTTGGCCGTTTTGTTGTTGAAGAAGACAACATCTCACCCGGTGACACCATCAAGTTTCGCTACTACCTATCAAAGGGGGTTTGGAGAGAAGAGGAGATCACGGTTGCAGGTTTAGAAGATGCCTTTCTTCCGAGTAACGAATGGGGCGTTCAAGTCGTCGGGAACGAAGGAGCAGATCGAGCGGGCGCCGTATCTTTGGAGTACGGACTCGCGGATTACTTCACCGTAGGCAGCGCCTTTATGAGACAAGACGGTAAGGACCTGATTGGCTTTCAAGGACGATACTTGCCTACTCATTGGTTTGCAGGCCACATCGGTTGGTTACCTGATTTCGACCGCTTTCCAATGGAGTTTGATATCTTGTTGGGAAGTGATCAATCCGCTTCGATAGAGCTTAATAAAACCGATGAATTAGATTGGGAGTCGATGGAGTACCACGTCTTCAAATATAACCTGTCTCTAGCCAACCTAACCGCATTTTTGACGGTGAGAGATGACGAGAAGGAATTGAGTGTCGAGCCCAAGTTTAACACCAAGGTATCTCCCAACTTATTTCTCTCTTATGCTGGCGACTATCGTTATATCAAGAGCTCCCATAAAGACGATTATCTACACACAATAGGGTTAGCCAAGAGTGGTTTTTCAGACACCTCTTGGAATGTATCGGGTACAGTGAATGGTTCTGGACACCATGAACGAACCGAGTTTTCGTTAAGGAACGCGTGCAAAGAGTGCATATTGGACCCACTTAATGCTTTTCAAGAACTTACGACCAATGTATCCGCAAGATATCAAAAGCAAGAGGTGTCATTTTCGGCTTCTCTAGAAGCGCGTGTGAACCCTTATCTGCTCTTCAAATTGGAAGGAAACGAAGACCGTTATGGTGTGGAGGTGACCACTGAATTTGGCGCGAAAACCTATTTTGATAAGAACATAGGCGAGTTCGTTGAGTGGAATAAATACAATCATTCTAAGCTGACGGGAATTGTTTATGATCACCACAAGCAGCCTATCGCGGGTGTGAGCTTACAAATACTGGACCAACGTGCGGTGAGCGATTCAAAAGGGCGCTTCGAATTCTCAAGTGTTCCCGCGCGCGTCAATCTGCCTATCTATATCGATGAAGGTGCGCTTGACCTTAACTTAACACCGATTCAGAACCCTGTATTTGTGAATACTAAACAAGTCGGGTCGACCCATGCTCATATCGAAATGGTGGTGTCATTTGGCGTTGACGGCACAGTAGAGGGAACGCTGGAAGATAACGCATATTTACACTTCAAACACATACAAAAAGGCACGGAATATTCGAGTGAAATTGAAAGCGATGGATTCTACATGGTAGAAGGGCTCATCGCGGGTAAGTACATTGTCACCTTAGAGATGGGCGACAAAAGATATGTGCAAGGCGCCGATTTGGACGGGGACTTTTGGGTAAGCGCTCTTACATTCAATCTCATCGATTTCCATAAGGTGTATTAGCACTCATCAATCTACTTAATCAGAGGGAGGCGAGAAGATAAACCTCAGCTTTTGCTTGATCGTCAGTTCTTGGCTTTGCATCGTTTTGAACAAGCCTCTCCATTCTTGAAAGGTCACTGTTATCGGGTTAAAACTGTTTACAGGTTTGGTGACGCCGTAACGCACTGTTTCGATTTCAGGTTCGAAGGTACCGAATAGCTTGTCCCAGATGATAAGAACACCAGCGTAGTTTTTATCTATGTATTGCGGGTTTCTACCGTGATGTACACGGTGGTGAGAGGGCGTGTTAAAAATGTATTCGAATGGGCCTAGGTTTCTTATCCATTGGGTGTGCACAAAGAACTGTAAACCGAGATTTAAAAGCACCACAAATATCACCCATTTAGGGTCAAAGCCTATGATGACTAAAGGCACCCAAAATAACCACATGCCTGCAAATGGGTACATTAAACTCTGACGGAAAGCCGTACTGAAGTTCATGCTTTCTGAACTATGGTGTGCCACGTGTGCCGCCCACATCCAGCGAACGCGGTGGCTTGCCCTGTGAAACCAGTAATAGAAAAAGTCCTGTAGAACCATCAACACAATAAAACTCAGCACACCCATTTCGATATCCATTAAGTGCCAGCCGAATAACCAAAGATACAGTTGAACAATCAGTAATCCGGTTAACAAATCGGAGAGCTGGTGCATACCCGCCAACGTAAAGTTACAGAGCACTTCAGACAATTTATAACTCGAATTGTCGGGTAATCGACCTTGCTTCTGGCCAATAAAATACTCGGCCAACATACAAAGCAGAAACAAGGGAGCCAACACAAGCAGTAGCCATTCTGGGTGATTGATCAGTGAGTCGATATCCATTTCCTGTTCCTTTTTTCTTCGTGACTAGGCGCGCTACCAGCGTGCGAAATGATCTTCAGTAAGACCAAGAACATTCTCTAGCTGATGGATGATCCCATCGTTGTCTTGAATTGAACCTGAAAAGTGGCCGATGAACTGTCGGAAGTTACTTTTAAGTACCCATAAATTGAGCTTTTCACTGCGTTGGTTAATAGGGGTAAACGTCAGGTTGATGCGCCCATCTTGCGACGTGATTGTCCAAGGGCGGTCGATATCATCTCGGTTAAACATAAAGTGCACGGGGTTAAGTAGGTGTCTAGAGCCATCAACCCACAATACGTTCTCGCAAGTACCGGTTTCGTTCACGCCTGCCGCGAGGTTTAAGCCAATACTTTTCTGGTCGGCAAGTGTATTGATGCTTGCCCAGCGCCAACTGGTTTCACGCCTCATGTATCCAGCGGAAAAATCATACCCTGCAAGTGCTTGGTTTAGGTCGATGATATTTCCTTTGGCTTCGATATGCCCAGATACAGCTAAGGCATTGTGTTTTTGGGTGAACGTCCAACCTGAGTATCCCGTTGGGCTGCACATTGCCATCGGAAGGCTGTTAGCTGGCGGAGTGAATCTGACATCCGCATTGATGGCTTTTGTTTTGAGTCGCAGGTGCCATTCGCCATCGTGAATTTCAAACACAATGCTTTGCCCTGCGATGTGTGTGATGCCTTGAAACGGTGAAGAGGTCACTTGTTTATCTAGGCTCAAAGGGCGTAGCCATGAACACTCTTCAAGTTGGTTGTTTTCGATGTCGTATAGATAAACAAAGGCTGAGCCTAGATAACGAATATCTGCAATGGCGACACCAATGATATGAGTAAGTGTAACGATACTGACAAACTGAAATTGTTTATAGTGGAAGTGCCTTTGCCATGCGTTGGCTTTGGCATCCATGGAGTTTCGGTAGTCGAAATGTTCAATGTTAAGAGCGTGAGGAATGCCGTCAAAGTGCCCAATAATGGGCTGACCGTTTGTTTCAATAATGCTATCTGGGGCGGGTTGAGTCTGTATCATGGCTCGCTCGTTTACATAACGTTAACAATTGGTGCTATTGTGTCGTTAGAACGATTTAATTGGGAGGTCATTTCCGGACAAAGGTGAATCTTCCATCACGGTTTTGTGCATGTCGGTTAGTTATGATTAGTGAACACAAAGTGAAAGTCACATAGGGAGCGTGGGGTGGACATTCTCGCTGAGTACATGCCAACAGAGCATCGACATCAATTGGGTACTTTGGATGTCGCACTGTTGTTGAACACCTTAGAACGAAGAGGTGTTGGTATTGAGCAACTGTTGATTGGTGCGGGCTTATCAGGTTTGGACTTACGAGATCCGAATGGAAAGTTGACCTACGCTGACAAACTCTCACTGTTCAGCATTGCCAATCAACACTTTCCTGATGACGGGTTGGGCTTATGGCTCGGAGAGTATGCAAGCTTGAGCCACTTTGGTGTGTTGGGCTATGCGCTGTCGACCAGTCAAGATGTAGCAGAGGCCATTAAATCAGGCTTCAAATATCTGCGTTTAAATGGGCCGATATTTTCCGTCAAGTTGCTTGTAGATTCGGATCTGGCGGCGATTCAAATTGAAAATACGTTAGAGGTGGGCGACTTGCTGCCTTTTTGTAGTGAGTATTTTCTCAGCTCTGTTGTGTCTCTGTTTAAAGAACTGACCGGAGAGCCACTTTCAATAAACCAATTGTCGTTACCTTATGCGCCACCCAATTACGCAGAGCGATATCAAAGCCGTTTCGATTGCCCTGTGCATTTCAAGCAAAGGATGTGTGAGCTGCGCTTTGATGCTTCCGTTTTATCGCAACCTTTGCTGACTCACGATGCGACGACGTTAAAACGCTACCTTGCTTCTTGTCAGTCGATAGTTGAGACATTGGATTCTGAGCATCTACTGACAAATCAGATCAAAACAATCTTCTATCAAACCGCGGCTAGTGTCCCCAGTATTGAACAACTTGCTTACGAGTTCGGCTGTAGCTCTCGAACATTAAGACGAGACCTAACTACTCAAGGTTCGAGTTATCAAACATTACTTACCGAGGTTCGCGTCGAGTTAGCCAAAGAGTTGTTACTCGGCACAGCAATGAGCATCGATGACATTGGCGAAAGGCTAGGGTATAGCGACCCCGCCAATTTCAGACGAGCCTTCAAAAGCTGGCTAAATAAAACACCGGCGCAGTTTCGCGACGGTCTCACTTAATCTGGTTATAACTATTGTCTCTCTTTATTTCATGAAGAACTGCTCACGAAATTCAGTTACTTGTTGTTGATAGTAACTGTTCCATTCCTGAGTATCCCAATTGGCATGACTTGCAGAGCGTTGAGAATCTAAGCTTGATTTTAATTGATCAAGTTGGTCGTGATAAGTCATCACCGTCTGCTGCTGTTGAGCCACTTGTTGTTTACGCACAGCGATATTATCGGCCTGTTCGGCATCTAAATATGCATCTTGAAGTTCAGCCTTGATCGTCGCTAACTCAACAGAGCTGTAGCTGTTTGGCAGTAATGAAACAGCAAGCTCGTATTTTTGAGCCGGAGTCTCTGCGTTTAATGTTCCTGTTTTACTTTCCCATTCCGAGATCAAATCTTGGTAGTGCAAGACAAACTCAGTGGGCTCAACTTCCTCAAGCGTTTTTGCTCTGAGCGTAAAGTCCAGATGCGCAAATTGATCGGCAAATAGCTGGTGGGCGAACTCTCCCCAAACCTCTTGTGCAGACTGCTTAAACAGCTCAACACGCGCTTCCAAAGAGTCAACGGACTCAAGTGGAATTGTGCTTTCCCTTAGTTGCCAATCAGCAGAGAGCTTCGGGTAATCACTTAATAGTTCAAACCATTCTATTGGTAACTCAGTTTTCAACTGCGCGAGTTGTTCAGTGCAATTACCCACCTGTTGGCAAAGCGTCCAAAACTCATCGAGTTCATCCAGCAGCGTCTTACCTTCAAGTTCAGTTAGGTTTTCTGCATACGCTTTTCCGTGCAGGTTTTCAGTTTGGACTTGTTTACCTTGCGAAACGCGATTGTCTGAAAAGCCTGCCGTCTTTGATGTGGGACCATTGTCATCAGTCGTTTTAGAAACGTGCTTTTTTGCTTCTGTGTGTTGGACAGAGGATTGCGGTGTTCCAATCGATTTTGATGACCATGAATAGCCAACAATGCTCGTCACCGCGACGAGCATTAGGATTAATATAACTCGATGCATTATCCGTTCACCGCGCTACTTGATAACAGCACTAACAGGGAAGTGATCTGAAAGGTTGTAGTGTTTCCATAACTCACTGCTGGTTGATCTTGGGACATCCACGCGATTGTCGTTATGAGCTTTAGCTGCATATTCCGAGCTCACTACCACATAATCGAGATACTCAACGTTCTCACCACCCGACATAGGTTCACCCGCAAAGTTGTTGATGCGTGGGTCAAAGGTGGAAGCGGTATAACCTGAATACTCCGGCTCAGCGGCTTGCAGGTTAGCGAACATCTGTTGGTAGTCGTCTGGGAACTTCAGCTTGTTCACGTTGAAGTCGCCGCTGTAAATAACCGTCTCTGAGGTTGGTATTTCCAGTGATTGAGCAAGCTGACGCATCTGTTTAAATTGGCGCTGTCGGTAGTCACGAGCGGTATCGGTATCAAATGATGCCGTGTGAGTACCAAACACGTGGTAAGCCTGGCCGTTTTTGATGACTTCAGCGTAATTCACGCCTTTGTCTGCGAAGCAGTCCGTTCCGGTGCAATCAGGAAAAACGTACTGTGCTTCGTTGACGATTGGGTAACGGCTCACAATGATCACGCCGCCGTCATAGATGTTGAAGCCATCTTTATCGAGCATCTTGGTTTGGTAAGGATACTCTTTCGCTAGTTCACGCAAGAACTCATCTCGTCCGTTGGCAAACACTTCTTGAAGCGCCAATACGTCGTAGCCCTTAACGTATTGAGGGATGAGGTCGTAACGATCACCGATGTGCGAAGCGATAGCGGGTAGAGCCCAAATGTTGTAGGTCATCACTTTCAATGTGTTGGCATCTGGCTCTGGTTGCTCATCCACTTTTTGTGGGGTGATGGTGTAGTAAATATCATCGTAGCGAGCGGTGTTATCAGCTTTGAATGCAAGTTCCGTATTCACATCAAAAGCATCGGTTGAACTACGGTGAATATTACGATCATCATGCAGTGTTAAGTCGACGTCTGCTGCGCTCAAACCGTGTTGCAGTGTTGAGTTGTACCAATGTCCTTCCATGGTTTGATTAAGTGTGACGCTCTCCCCAATAGAATTTGAGACTACTGTGTCAAACTCGTATGTCTTACCGGACTTCACGCCTGTCCAGCGGTTGAAACTGATCAGTTTTTTCGTTTCCCACGGACCAATTTGTTCAACATGTTGTTGCCACTCATCGCCAAGTTGCAGTAAGTCGGTACCGGTATGATTGGTTTGAATCGTCATCACTTGGTTGGTGTTGTTGGTCAGATACACATCGGTATCTGCAATAGCCGAGGTTGAAATGAATGAAGCTGATGCAAGTAATGCACTCAGGCAAGTCCATTGAGTTTTCATTTTCACGTTATCCTTACTGATTGGTTTAAAGAATAACGTAGTAAAGAGTTATGACATTGGAGTTATAACTCTATCAGAATTATCCAAATATTAGATATACGCCATGGTTTTATAAATTCGATTACTCATTGATAATTAACATATTGCTTTGTCGGAATGATAAGTGATACGCGCGCACGCTAACAAACAGAGGAACGATTTGGATTTGAGGCTAAGTCACTAGTGGTGTGTTTTCGTGGAAATCATAGGTCGGGAAATAACCAGAAATGGATGCTGTGAATCACGATAAGGGATAACGCTAACCGCCTTGCTCTATCAGCATAAATTTTGCCATTGTTCAGTAAACAGATTCCTCAAAAACAGGTATGATAGTGTCGTTTTTAATCCTGAACTGGGAAAGTCATGGCAAAGTTAACACTCCAAGAGCAAATGCTTAAAGCTGGCTTGGTAAATGAGAAAAAATTAAAGAAGGCGAAGAAGGGCTCTAAAAAGTCTCGCGTTCAGTCTCGTGAAGCAAAAGCGGCAGCAGAAGAAACTAAACTGGCGCAGCAAGCGAAAGACAAAGAGTTAAACCAACAGTTGAAAGAACAACAGTTGAGCAAAGAAATTAAAGCTCAAGTGAAGCAACTGATTGAGATGAATAAGATCGAACAGAAGAATGGTGAGATCAAATACAACTTCACCGATGGTACGCTAGTTAAATATCTTTACGTAGAAGATCTGACTCAAAAGCAACTCAGTAAAGGTATCCTAAGTATCGCGCGTCAAGGCGAAAGCTATGTAGTTATCCCTACTGCGGTAGCGAACAAGATCGCGATGCGTGACGAAGAATCTATCGTTGATACTCAAGCTTCAAGCTCAGATGAAGTAGACGAAGATGACCCGTACAAAGACTTCGTGATCCCAGATGATCTAATGTGGTAGTCCTCGACTAAACCACTATCTAATTCGTCAATTACTTGTGGCGTTGAAGAAGTATTAAAAGCCCCGATGTGTCTTACATCGGGGCTTTTTCAATGTTGGCAACTGCATAGAATTATTTACGGGCTCATCTGAACCGGTCGTGTCTCTATATTTGAGAAACAATTCATTGCCGGTGTCTCACTTACGACCGCTTTACTGATAGGTAAGTAAGTAGGTAAGCAAGCAAGTAAGTTACCGACTAAGGCTTTGGCCAGCTAATCGGCAACAATGTCTGCGATGTCGAACGTTGAGTCTTGTTGGTTGTTTTTAAGTTGATGATATTCGAGCTGATATTGCTCATAGCCATCAAAATAGCAGTCGCCGATTTCATTGCGTGGGCAAATTTGTACATCGTCTCTTGCGACCAGTTCAGTTGAACAAGATGGGCAGTGTTTCATAGATCCTCCTGATGGAATCCCAGTGTATAACCGGCCCCATTAACTCAAACTTTTGTTTCGTTGTGATTTCATTTTTAAGTTACGCAACGGGTTTATTTGTCATAAACCAGCCCTTTGCTATTGTGGTTAATCACTAACAAAGGGCCAGTTGTATACGACGTTTATTGATTGCAAACTGGCTTTTTGAGCCTTTTTTATTGGATGCTACATATATTGAAGCGAGAGCGACTGCCACCTCCAAGCATTCTTACATTGTCTTTTCTTCCTAGCGATTTCCAGGCCGTGCTTTCTTCTGCGCTGAGGTTTGATGGTTGGTAATCCAAGTTAGCGTATCGCGATACCACTACTTGTTTTTGCATGTTTTCTGAAAGATTGTCGATAATATTGGTTGTTACTTTGCCGTCAGAGTAGGCCATCACTAACACTTCGTCATTGTCTTCCAGTGCCGAGGTTAGGGCTGTTTGGTTGCCTTCGTTGTACTGAACATCTCGATAACCTTGTGTCTCGCCTGTTCTTTGACCGGAAATTGCTCGATACAGCAGGTTCTTTTTCCGTTTCTTTAGCGAGCCCAGTGGCGTTTCATTCGCGGCACTGTATAGGTTGACCACTTTAATGTCGTTCTGAGCTGCGTATTTTAAAATGGAACTTTGGTTACTAAGGCCTCTTCGTGTAAGCGCTGGCGAGTTTTGCAGGCTTTGAGAAAGACGCTGTTCGGTAGCGTCAACGATAACAATCGCTGGCTTGTTCCCTTCACTTAATGACTTTTGGAGTGCTTGTTTAACTTCTATATGAGCTTGCTTTCCTTCTACGGTATCCCATTTAGGGGCATGCTGAGGTGTTGCAGATGGTCTAGTTTCAAGGGCATAGGGTTGATAGTCGTAGTGCTCTTTTGGCCAATAAGTATTGCGCTTCGCTTTTCCTAGATCATCAGCCAAATGAAACTCGCTCACTACTTTTTCATTTTTTAAATACGCCTTAGCCTTTTCTTGTTCCAGTGCTTTCCAATGGAAATACATATCTTCGCGAAGGTTGATCATTGATTGTCTGGCACTACTGATTTCCGTTACAGGATCTCGCCCATTTTCAGCATTGTTGTAGTGTGTAATTCCTGTCGTTTGGTACTCATAATTCGGAATGACATATTCTGTGATTTGGTTGGTGTCGGGATGTCGATGAGACAAAGGTGTACTGCCTTGTGGAACAGCGCCAGAAGCAAAGTCTCGAGCGTGGATGAGCTCATGTCCTAAAGCGACAGTTTGATCAAATGGTGTGTTCTTTCCTGGAATGTTAACCATTTCTGTGGTGGAGAAGAGTATTGTATTCGATACACCTTTACCATTGAATTGTCGTTGCCATGCCAGTGAAGCTTTTTGTTGATCTTCGAATATCGAAGGTACTGTCTCGAATAGTCGGCCTGGGCCTTCAGGCTCCCTGATAACAGTGACAACAGTGGCCTTTGATTGATCGACTCCAACCGTATGTTCAACTAACGGTTCAACAGCATCATCGGGTGCATTTACTGGTTCGTAGGTCGCGATTTGTCGCAAAATCTCACGCCCTGTTGGCGATAGTTGCAGGTTGCGAATTAACACGCTCATGTCTGCAAGGTAGGCGTCACTCTTGGTTTGCACGTATAGATTTCTGGACATGCGATAGAGGTTTCCATAAGCCGTGGAATTGTATCCTTCGATGACTTTTACGCCGTCTGGAACATCATAAAAGAGTCCAAATTCAGATCCTTTTCCAGCAAATGTATGGCTTGAATTAATGAGCAGCAATAAGGTCAAAAAGGTTCGTGTAATGTTGTGTGTCATAGACTTATTCCTCTAATGCCAATTGAACTTCAATCCAATCTTCTAGCTCTCTAAGCAACATATGGTTGATGTGTGGAAGCATGGTAAAGTCATCCTCCTTAACGATGGCTCCTAGTTGCGTTACTGCTGTTTGAATATCTCCTTGGCTTAACGTGTTCTTGATATCAGCAAGGTGTGACCAAATCTGGTGGGTTGAGATTTCGCCAACTTGAAACGCAATGGTGTCTTGATGGTCTTGTGATAGATAGCTCAAATGCAGAGGTGATAGCGTGCTGTTGAACAGTTGATGTTTACTGTTGGTTGATATATTTGATTCTGACTGCTGATGCTGTGCGATTTGAAGATAGAGAGAAAGATCGCCCAATAAATACTGAAGTTGGTTGGCACTTGTCGCCTTCATAGCCTTTTCCGTTATGCTGTCAATAGCGCTTTGAAAGTTTCGCTCAAAGTGAGCGCTAGGTTGCGACATCATGTTATCGAGTATGTCTGCCATTTGAGGGGCATAAAACCTAAGGTTTGCTGCAGAGTAAACGCTAGGAAACGGTATCGAGTAATTGAGAGAGCGTATGTAAGACATTGAAATAGCCAGTTTGAATTGCGGCTGAATAAAGTATTTAAAAATTTCATATTGTTTGATTTGATCTAATACCCCACCACTTGGTCGTTCTGTTAGCAGCAGCTCGTACCAACGGCTAATCTGATACCAATTTGTACGATTGTCGGGGTTTGAACCGTCGATTCCTTTGCTTTCTAGATAATCCACTAAAGACGTTTGGTAGCTAAGAATCTCTATGTCAGTTAGCAGGGATAATTGCTGCTCAAACACCTGATTAGAGAGCTGGCCAGATATGTAGGCATTAGCAGTATTGATTAAGTGAGTTTTAAATAAGCCAGCTGGCCAACCATCAATAACTCTTGATGCAATATGCTCTTCGACATTAAGTTCAACCTTTTTTAGCAACACTTCTGATAACTCTGGGTCCTTTTTAGGGTGGTAAGTATCGTATAATGCACCAGAGTCTTTACACGCATCGACAGAGGCTTTAATGCCTCCTGGTACAATGGCAGGAACTCCCCAACATTCTCTGGCTGGGCGTATCAGTAAGGTAGCAGTTTTAAGTTGCTCTTCACTGAGATAATCAAGTCCCCAAACTTCGTTTGCATACTCTCTCAGTCCACTTTGCCTGACTTGAAATTCCAATGTACTTCGGTTGATTTTGCTGTGTGTTATGATCGATGCGACGTGAGGTTTTGACCTTTCTATTAGCCTTTTAACTATGTTCATTCTGTGCGTGGATAGTCGGCGTAAAGCGATTTCAACGAGCTCTCTTTTCTTGCTATGTAATTTTAAAGCGAGCGCGTGGTAGTCATCTTCGTTTAGGTTATTAACTAAATTGTCAATGCGTGAGGGCCCTTCAGTGCGAATACAGCGTTCTAGTTCTGTTAAAGAGGAGTGAACGTTTTGGCATAGAGGTTGGTGCAGATTTGATTCAGGCGATACATGAGCGATAGATTTCAACATTTCTAAATCAATGCGTGCCATTTGCTTAGAAAGTTGCCTATCGTATGCAGCGGTCAGTCGGCGATATTCTGTGTCAGCTTCAAGAAGTAAGTGGTCGACATACATTTCGGCACTCTGTAATACGTGATTGTCGTATCTGTTAAGTAGAGTAATTGCGTCCTCTTTTTTGTGATGGAAGCGATAAAAATCTGGCGAGTGGTCACTAAACACGTAATGTGATTGGCTTTCAAACTCTTCAATTTTTTCTTTCGCTGCGAAGTACTTAATATCATTCGACAATAGGTTTAACTCGTCACCAACGAGAGGAATGATGGAAAAAACAGAAGCGGCTTCATCAAGACGGGTAGAGGATTCCTGAGAAAATGTACTTACCATGTTGTCTAGCCAAAAGCCCACAGCGACCGCATCTCCAACTGGCCCTAAAACTTCCAGCGTAGAAGAGCCTACTTTACCGAGGCGGTTGAATAGACTTTGTTCGCTTAGTGTGCTTTCAAAAGTTTGCGGGACGCTCGCGAGTGCTTGTTCTGTTTGTGGCCAAGCTGCCGAAAAAGAGTTTGTATGAGCATCGTGTTCAAGTTCGCCTAGTGCAATGCCAAACTGTGGCTCTGAATAAACTTCGTTTCGAGCCCATGACGTTATTCGATTCTGGTTAATCGCGTTTAATGATTGAATATCTTGGACGTCGTCACTAAGACAAAATGCGACGGATAAGGGGCTATACACAATGGCAGCGAACCGCCATAAATGGATTTTCTTGGTCATATTTAGGTAGTGGCTTTCTTTGGTGGTTGGGAGGAAAAGCACTTCTCGAACAGTGTTCACGGACGACAGAGGGAACCTGCCCAGAACAGTTGTTGATTAAGTGTTTTGGTTTACTTGTGGATATGGAAGTAACACTAAGCTCACCACTGGAGTGATGAGCTTAGTGTTGGAGTACAGTTGTATTTTTAGTGTTGTGTTGGAGTAATCATTAGCTGAGCATCGTGATAACCGAGTCGATTTAGCGCGTTAGGGTCGAAATCGGTAACGACGGTTATATCGCCCGCATGGTAGGTTTTGTGGTTGGTTAATATGTTCACGACATCAAATGAATCGACAGACTGCTCCGCACCGATATCGATCATCCCGGAGTATTGTGACTCGGCACTAAACTGACCAGAAACATAAGAGTAGAAGGGGCGAACACTCGCGCCAGCGGCATATTGCATGCTGCTCAAACCATTGGTGTTGATTGCCCAACTCCAATCCCACCATTTCATTTCTCCAGGAATATAACGGTGATCCCATTGGTAACGGATATTCGCTTGTTCTTCAGTGTTGGTTCCCATTGTGAAGGTGTGAGAAATCGTCGGACGATTTGTCGGATGACTGCTGAGCGCGTTTCCGCTATGACGAAGGAAACCAGTAAAGTTAACGTTGTAACTTATGT
This sequence comes from Vibrio sp. 14N.309.X.WAT.E.F5, assembly GCF_030397615.1. Classification (NCBI taxonomy): domain Bacteria; kingdom Pseudomonadati; phylum Pseudomonadota; class Gammaproteobacteria; order Vibrionales; family Vibrionaceae; genus Vibrio; species Vibrio sp. 14N.309.X.WAT.E.F5. Next base: position 324,914 of record NZ_JAPNXR010000001.1, read on the forward strand.
TGGCCTTGATGCGGTAAGGATAAGAGATGGTAGAGCGTAAGAACTCGACTTGAAAGGGCAGTACTGAATTTGCGGGAACCGTAATGATAGCTTGCAGTTCGCTCAGTTCAGAACGAGATCCATTATTGGTATCAGAAAAGCGCTGTTCTTCCTCTAAAAGTACTCGTACGTCCGTTTTACCAACTTGTGGCCATTTAAAGTTATCAGAGATGATCACCGAATCAGCAAGGTCAAATCTATTGGTTTTGTGCCAACGAGTCGATTGTTCAAATTGAAGGTCAACGATGATTTGCTTAGGCTCGTTGCTTTCGTTGATTGCGTAGGCTGATACGGTTTTAATCAGTTCCTGAGCTGGCTCTAAAATCGTGCCGTGCGAAAATGCTTCGCTGTCTAAGGTGTAAGAGAAATTATCGACTGTGATTGTCGTCTTCTCATTACAACGCATGCCACTGCAGCTCCCGTCGTTATTCCCTTTTATCTCCCAACCATCGTTGAGCTGTTTGATTGACATGTCTTGACCGACATAGCGGGCATTGTTACCACCCACCCATGCAAAACCAAGATTGTGAGCCAAGTAACTTAGTGGTCTGATAAAGTTTCCGTTGTCGTTGACTAAAGCGCTTTGAACATCAAGGTTGTCGCTCTCTTGAATCGCTTGTTCATCGTAATAAGGGAGGCCCGCATCTGGCGAGTTTGGATAGCACCAAGTGTTGTCGTTTGCTTGCCCTTGTTTGATGAGTCCGTGATAGCCCGAGCCCATAATCTCCCAATCGTCCTGAAGGCCTACAATGTCCCACACGTTCATGCGAGAGATAAGAGCCGTTTTATGTTCTTGAGCTTCAAACTTATTAAGTGGGCGATAGTCTGAACGACAACTATCATCACCGAGTTTATCTAAGACGATCTGGTCTGAGTAAATCTTTGAATGAGCTGTAAAAGTTATTAAAGAGAGGGCAGCGCTGAATAGTATTGTTTTACTGACGTTAAGCATGAATAATTTCCTAAATGCCATTTTCTGGCTATTTTTATTAGAAGCGATTGTTAGATTATATTTATATTATTTTGAAGCCGAGGGCCCCTAGCGGTGTGTACTCTGTCATATAAAACAATGCCAAAAATACTGAATTAAATTGAAATAATTTTCTTTTTATTATCAGCTAGTTACGGTAATGGTTTTATTATTTTATTGATGGATATCTATGTAGGTGGTCATTCTGCTTAAAGGCTGACTTAAACCCTAAATAGATAAGCGGTTGGAGATAAAAAATGAAGGGCGGTGAGAGGGTAAGATAGGAGTATTTTGCGGTTGCTTTGAACTAAAAAATGCAACAAACAACCGTTCGATTGCTGCTGCATTTTGTTTGTAAACTGGAGCTAACTTAGCTGCTGATAATCTTCTGAGCTTCCAAGCAAGCGATTAAGCATCGCCTGGCTTTTCTCGCTTACTGTTCCAACCCATGAAGTTGTAGACATTGTATCGAGCGAAACCTATTTGCTCGTGCAGGGCAAAGTCTGTCACTGCAAAGTTGTACCACAGTGGCAGCCATGAAATCTGAGCCGCCATATAATCTGCTCTTACCGGAATTACGTTCAATCCGAAGTGGTTGAAGTAGAGCTCGCTACGGCGAATGTGCAGGCCTGATGACACCAAAACAACGTTGTCGAATTGATGATGCTTCATTAGGTCGCTCGTCAATTGCGCATTTTTCCAAGTGTTCACGCTATTTGGTTCTTGGATGATGTCGGCCATTGGAACGCCAAGCCTAAGCAGTTGCTGTTCATAAATCTCAGCCTCTGTGACGCCGTTATTCTGAGCATCACCCCCACTGATGACCACTTTGCATATGGTTTGCGCTTTTGCACAATCTTTATATTGGCTTGCGGTTTCGCTGATTCGGCCAAAAGAGAAAAAAGCTGGCTCGAACTCTTGTGTTCTTTCAATTAACTGCGTTCCCGCACCCAGAAGAACAATGGCGTTATTGTCAGACCATTGAATATCAGGCTTACTTTCATAATTCGCTTGTAGGTCGTCTAATAAATAACGAGGGATCAAACCTGAACCAATCAATACAAATGACGATATAAGAAGAAGAGATAAAAAATTAGAAGTTGCTCGCCATTGAAGTAAACGTGTAATGCCAACGAATAGCAGAAAAAGTAAAAGTATAATAAAGCTCATGAGGATCCCGTTATCGAACTGGTGCCAAGGTGGTGTCGCATGTTGAAGCGTTGCATCATATATCAATCATGTTGATACTTCATAGCTAACTCATTGTATTATTGAACAAATGCACGATTTCTTTCTATTAATTATTAATGCTCGCGATAGTAGTAACTAAAACGCTTTATTATTGTTCGATTAATCCCTCTTAAAATATAGGTATATAAATCAGGAGGGTTATTTAAACCTTACTCAATGCTATTGAATCTATTTTTGTTCATCAAATTCTAGTCATTCGAACCTTTACTTAAGTTATCAAAGTAATCCTGAACAAACTTAATGAACATCTGATGTTTCTTTGCTGGATATATGACTTGAGGGTAGAACAGATAAATACAGTTATCTTGTTGCAAGCATTCATTGGTAAGCACTCGTTCTAACTCTCCACGTTCAACCTCTTTTTCTACGTAATAACTCGCGATTCGAATGATGCCATTGCCTTTCATCGCTTGCTGTTTGAGTAAGTGGTTATCATTACTCGAGAGCCAGCCAGATACCTCAATGTTTGCTGATCGTAACGGCCATTCGGTTTGATGTAACGTCGCTAAGCATTGGTGATGTTTAAGCTCATTTGCATTGCTTGGGCGACCGAACCGATCAAGGTAACTCGGCGTCGCGACTAAGTCGTGCTGATAGGTAATCAAACGCTTGGCGATCATGTTTTCAGGCGGAGTGTTAGTGGCACGAAAGGCGATATCAATATCATCTTGGTTAAGATTGAAGTTGGTGTAACTGCTGTTTATCTCGAAGCGAACCTCTGGGTATTGCTCTCTAAATTGTTGGCAGATATCAAATAGGAAGACCTCGGTAAACATCTTTGGTGCTGTCAGCCGTAATGTGCCTTTAACGATGTCGTGTTGTTCTGAAACACTGCGTTCAAGTTGCAATACTTGAGATCGAATGGTTAAGCCTTGTTGTAAGGCTCGTTCGCCTTCTTGGGTTAATCGAACGCTGCGTGTCGTTCTTACAAGAAGAGGGCACTGTAAATCGCTCTCTAGTCGTTTGATTTGCTCTGAAAGATAACTCTTCGATATGCCAAGTTTCTCTGCTGCCTTGGTAAAGTTAAGTTGCTGAGCAAGCTCTACAAATAGGATCAGTCGTTCTATTCTCTTGTGCTCGTTCATGTGCGTGTTCCTTTAAAACGGGTTAATTCTATTGTTCGCCATATCAAACAATCAATTCGTAACTAGCATATTCTGTTTTCTAAAAAGAACAATATGATAGAGGCATATTTATTGGCATCAAACCTTCTAAGCGAGATCAGATATGACGAACAGCATTGATTCAACGAGCAAAGCAGATAATAAAAAGAACATTCCATTATCAACCTATCTAAAGAATGTTGGGCAAGTCGCCTATGGATGTATGGGGTTGGGTGGTGGTTGGAACGACAATCCAGTAACGGTGGCTGATGTAGCGCAAACACGCAGCGTAATTGACACTGCACTAGAATCAGGAATCAATCTGTTCGACCATGCTGACATTTATACCTTCAGCAAAGCCGAGCAAGCCTTTGGTCAAGCATTACAACAAGCGCCTGAGTTGCGTGAACAGATGTTCATTCAATCTAAGTGTGGGATTCGTTTTGAAGGCGAGGGCAATGTTGGTCGTTATGATTTCTCGGCAGATTGGGTTGGTCAATCGGTAGAGGGCATTCTGAATCGTTTGAATACGGAAAAGCTCGACGTGTTACTTCTGCACCGTCCTGATCCGCTAATGGAGCTCGATGAACTGGCAAGAACGCTAGAGAACCTGAAAGCACAAGGTAAGGTCGATTTCTTTGGTGTGTCGAATATGAACAGTCAGCAAATCCAGTATCTGCAATCTGCGTTAGGTCAGCCTATTGTCGCGAATCAAATTGAAATGAGCTTGGCAAAGCTTGATTGGTTGAATGATGGGGTGATGATTAACTCACAAGGTCACCATCAATCTGATTTTTCTGCAGGCACACTAGAGCATTGCCAAATGAAGGGGATCCAACTGCAAGCGTGGGGCTGCTTGGCGCAAGGTCGGTTTGCTGAGCAAGGTTTGTATTCAGAACATGAAAACGTGAAAAAGACCGCGCACTACGTGGCTCAGTTAGCAAGTCAATATGGTGTTGAAAGTGAAGCGATTGTGCTGGCGTTTTTACTTCGTCACCCTGCAAGTATTCAGCCTGTTATTGGCACGACTAATCTACATCGAATCAAAGCTTCTGCAGCTGCGACGCAAATCACCTTAAGTCGCGAAGAGTGGTACAACTTATACGTGTATTCACGTGGTCAGGCATTGCCATAAGGGATGGATATGTTGAATCAAAAAATAGTACAGCAACTCGTGTACAGTGCGCTCGATATTGCAGGGCATAACAACCAAGCAATTGCGGTGAGCGTGTGTGATACACATGGTGAACTGCTTGCGTTTTCACGAATGGATAACGTCAGCGTGCAAGCCGGTTTGTTAGCTCAAAACAAAGCCTATACCTCAGCACGAGATAGACAACCGAGTGGTAACTTGGGCGTATGGGCGAGGGCGACAGGTAAAGACTTAAGCTATTGGACAGATCCGAAAATCACCGGTTTTAAAGGTGGTGTACCTATTCAACATCAAGGGCAGGTGATTGGGGCGATTGGTATCAGTGGGTTGAGCGAAGACGACGATGAAGTATTAGCTGAAAAAGTAATTCAGCTGGTGCTTTAAGTTCTGCCGTTTACAAAGTCACTCTGATAAAAGACAGATAATAAAAAACCGATGCATTTGCATCGGTTTTTTTGCTTACTCATACCAAGAGCTTTAATCGCTCTTGGATACGGAAGTCGAACTAAGCGTTCGCTTGTTCCAACTCTTTTTGTTCTTTCTTACCCAGTATACGACTTGTAATTGTACCGGCTGTCATTGCACCTGATACGTTAAGCGCAGTACGTGCCATATCGATAAGTGGTTCGATAGAGATAAGCAGAGCTGCGATAGTCACTGGAAGACCCATAGCTGGCAGTACGATAAGCGCTGCGAAAGTTGCACCGCCACCCACACCCGCGATACCGAATGAGCTCACTGTGATAATAGCAATCAAAGACAGAATGAAGTTGATGTCCATTGGGTCGATGCCCACGGTTGGCGCAACCATGACTGCTAGCATTGCAGGGTAGATACCCGCACAGCCGTTCTGGCCAATTGTCGCACCGAAAGTTGCAGACAGGTTAGCAATCGCTGGTGGCACGTTTAGCTTAGTAATTTGAGCTTCGACGTTCAGTGGAATCGTTGCTGCAGAACTGCGTGAAGTGAAAGCAAATGTCAGTACAGGCCAGATTTTTTGGAAATATTCTTTTGGGTTTACGCCAACAAAAGAGACCAACACACCGTGAACAACAAACATCAGGATGATTGCGACGTAAGAAGCAACAATGAAACCTAATAGACTTAGGATGTCTGATGCACTTGATGTTGCGACAACTTTCGCCATTAACGCAGCGATGCCGTATGGCGTTAGTGCCATAATCATCTTAACTAAGCGCATTACGATAGATTGAGCCGCTTCAACGAAAGTGCGAATTGGTGACTCTAGCTCTTCTTTTTCAGCCATTACTTTACGAGCAGCAATACCTGTAAGCACACCGAAGATAACCACCGCGATGATGGAAGTAGAACGAGCACCGGTTAGATCTGCAAACGGGTTAGTTGGAATGAAGCTAACCAGCATTTGTGGAATTGTTAGGTCAGATACGCTTCCCATGCGGCTTTCTAGTGTTGCGATACGAGCCGTTTCACGAGCACCTTCTGTTAAGCCTTCTGCCGAAAGACCGAATGCTTGAGCTACTGCAATACCAACAATCGCAGAGATCGCCGTTGTTGCCAGTAATACTGAAATAGTGATGCCAGAAATTTTGCCCAGTGAACCGCCTTTCTCAAGCTTCACCACGGCAGCAATCATTGAAACCAATACTAATGGCATGATCACCATTTTTAGTAGGCCAACATAGCCACTGCCAACAACATTTACCCAATCCAACGTTTCTTTGATGACCGGGTTGCCTTCGCCAAATAGCAGCTGTAAGCCTAGGCCGAATGCGCTACCAAAAACTAAACCTAATAGAACAAGGCGAGAAAGTGTGTTTTCTTTTTTCTGCTGTCCGTAGAGAAAAAATAGAATACCAATGAATACCGCTAAGGCAGCGATAGTTGGGAATGACATTTAATGTCCTTATGAATTACTTCAGATTGATGGGTGGCCTAGATATATAGGCTTAAGTACTGTTAGCTAAGATAACGTTCTGTTACAAAACGTAAAATAAAGAAAAGTAATTGATTAGAACAATTAGTAATATCCACTCAATGGGATGAATGGATATCCAACATTTTGGTGAATAGATGAGCTTTTTAGCGATATTTTGCCAATAAATTGAGCATGTCACTTGACGAGTAAATTTCTACATTTTGGAAATTATTTTCGAATAATCGGAACAGCATGGTTTGTGCCACGTCTTTTGACTGAATAGGGCGAAGGTTTTTATATTTACCAATCATAAATGGTGACAACAAAGGGAAGATACTTTGTAGGAGTTTTTCGTCGGCTCGTGGCTGAGCTCTTTCGCCAACAAGAGGGCCAGGACGAGCAATAAATAGCTGTTTGAAGCCGATACGCATCAAATTCTGTTCCATCTGACCTTTGCATTTTAGGTAATGAGAATAGGATGTTGGTGATGCACCATAGCTTGAAACCACAGCAAGTCTTTCTACTCCGATAAACTTCATCGACTGAGCCACTTGGCTGACCAATTCAACATCGACTTTACGCAATGCTTCTTTGGAACCCGCTTTTTTCTTGGTCGTGCCTAGGCAGATGATGCCTAAGTTGGGCGTCGCTTTGGTATCGTCCCAGCTTGTTATTTGTAGATCACCATGAATGAGCGTGTGGAGTTTGCTGGAGTTAAACTGAGAATCAAGTGCTCTTCGGGACAAAGCGTAGATATGCTCGACCGCGGGTTCGTCTATGAGTAAATCCAAAACGTGTGAACCTATCAGGCCTGTTGCTCCTGCAACAATGACCGATGCTTTGTCTCCTGAAATACTCATAGCTATCCTTAACCCTTTGCAAGTGCTTGTTTAATATAAACAGTGTTTGAATTTTAAGCGAATAAAACTTTTGAACAACGAGTGGTCAGTTGCGTGGCTGATAGGTTGATAGGATGGAAGTCTAACAATAAGTTAAAACGGGGCTGGTGGTCTAAAATCTAATGTTCAATATTAATTAGTGTCAGATATAACAAAGCCCGCTGGGCAACGGGCTTGTCATAATCATGTGAAGGATAGTGGGATTTTCTTCACTTTCTTACTTGCTTTTTTACTCGATTTAATTGGTTTCCTTTTGCTTTGGTTTGCGAACATTTCACCTCCTAAATCTTTGTTTTTTACTAATCTACTGTTTGTTACTAAGTGAGGGGAGTCACTTTTTATTACCGTCTTACTGAACTTGCTTTGTTGCTAACTTCTCGATGGAGAGAGACCGACAAGTTGCTTACTTAACTTATCAACGGAGAGGGTTTAATAAGTTGTTTTATATAAAGCATAAACGATGCCAAAATGTAACTTATTGATAAATCTATTATCAGTATTGTTGGTGTTTTAGGGTTCGTCAATTTGAATGTCAATTTGAGAAAAAACCAGTGGGATCTGTTTAAATTAAGAACACTCTCTATGGTTTCTGTTGATTAGGCATAGATACGGCATTGCTTAACACGTAAACTGAGTCGTAATTCACATAGACCAAGGACGTGCTATGAACCTCAAGCTTGATACTCTTGCTCCCACTCAGATTTATCACCTGATGACACAAACCGTTGTTCCTCGCCCTATTGCGTGGGCATTGACGGAATCTTCTGATCAAGAGTACAACTTAGCGCCTTTCTCTTATTTCACGCCTGTTTCCAGCAATCCGCCGCTACTGATGTTATCGGTCGGAAAGAAGCCATCAGGCGAAATCAAAGATACCACCCGCAATGCCCTTGAAACGGGTAAGCTGGTGATTCACATTGCTTCTTCAAGTTCTGCAGAAACAATGACGGCGACAGCAGCCACACTCGATCACGGTGATTCTGAAGTAACCGCTAATAATATTGAGCTGGTTGAATTTGAGGGCTTTTCTTTACCGAGAGTAAAAGAGTGCGCGGTTGCTTTTGGCTGCACCTTGTACGAAGTAAAAGAAGTTGGAGAGGTGCCACAAAGCCTCATCTTTGCTCAAGTCGAAACCGTGTACATCTCCGAAGATGTGATTGATAAAGAGAGTGAGCGTCTTAAGGTTGATGCGCTGGCATTGAACCCTTTGTCTCGACTTGGTGGCGGTGAATACGCGACGCTTTCCAATGTGTTCTCTGTCGCACGCCCTAAGTAGCAGCCCCTAAATCAACGTACCCAGAATAAGCGTTTTTAAAAACTATGTTAGATACCCAATACTCGCAGTCCATTCAACATCGCATTGACCAAAAAACCAAGCCACTCGGTGCGCTTGGCCTACTAGAAAAAGTCGCACATCAACTGGCATTGATTCAGAGCCAAGGCAAAGAAGCTGCGGTTGAACACATCGAATTGAACAAGCCGAGCATCATCATTTTTGCAGGTGATCATGGTATTGCTGATGAAGGCGTGAGTATTGCCCCAAGTGCCGTCACACAGCAGATGGTGTTGAATTTCTTAAGCGGCGGCGCAGCGATTAATTGCTTTTGTGCAGTAAACAACGTCGATATTACAGTCGTGGACACTGGGATTTTGTTGCCTGTTGAATCTGACAGTGACATGTTGATTTCTCAGCGCTTAGGTAAGCGAACCAATAACTTTGCCAACGAAGCGGCAATGAGTTTAGAAACGGTTGAACGTGGGATTGAATTAGGCACAGAGCTTGTATCTAGAACCATTTCGAATGGCACGAATATCATCATGTTTGGTGAAATGGGTATCGGTAATACCAGCAGCGCATCAGCGATTTTAAGTGCATTATCAAATCGGTCTGCAGATGAGTGTGTTGGCCTAGGCACAGGTATCAATAACGAGCAGTTTGTACGTAAAGTGGCTGTGGTTGAGCAAGGTGTAGCTCGCTGCAAAGGCATAGATGCGAAAGAAGTTAAAGATATTAAAGAGGTACTAGCACAAGTCGGCGGCTATGAAATCGTTCAAATGGTCGGTGCTTTCCTTGGCGCTTATCAAAACAAAACCCCTGTATTGGTCGATGGTTTTATCGTGTCAGTTGCGGCTTATGTCGCAACCTTAATTGAACCGAGTTGCCATGACTACATGATCTTCGCTCATCGCTCAGAAGAGTCTGGTCACAAAATTCTATTAGAGCTGCTAGACGCTGAGCCATTGCTCGATCTTGGATTGAGATTGGGCGAGGGCACTGGTGCAGCTCTCGCTATGCCAATTATTCGTGCGGCAGCCGAGTTCTATAACAACATGGCAAGCTTCGAAAGTGCTGGAGTCACGGTTTAATGAGTGATGTGCCAGAAGGATCATTGAAAGGTCGAGTCACTTATCAGTGGGAGCTGTTTACGCTGGCGATGGGCTTCTTTTCTCGTTTACCAATGCCGAAGAACACGCCCTATTCATCAGAGCGAATGAACCGTTCGGGTCGTTATTTCTCTACGGTCGGTTTGTTGCTTGGCGTATTGTGTGGCGGTCTGTTCTTACTGCTCGATGCGGTATTGCCGAGTACGATTGCGATCTTTTTGATGATGAGTTTCAGCTTAATGCTGACGGGTGCTTTCCATGAAGACGGCTTAACCGATATGGCCGATGGCATTGGTGGCGGTATGACATTGGAACGCCGATTAACCATCATGAAAGACAGCCGAATTGGTACTTATGGCGCGTCTGCTCTGGTTATGGCTCTGCTGGGTAAGTGGGTTTTATTGAATGAACTCGTGAGCATGACTGGACTGTTTATGGTTATCGTCGCGAGTTATACCTTTAGCCGTGCGATTGCGGCTTCCCTTATCTACGACATGCCTTATGTCAGCGATTTGGACACCAGTAAAAGTAAGCCATTGGCCAACAAACAAACCAAGGGCGAGCTGGTCTTTCTGCTAATTATTGGTGTGTTGCCAAGCTTGTGGTTTGGCCTTGAGTTCGCTTTGGTTTTATCTGTCGTAGCCTATCTGTTCAGAACAGGTTTCAAAAAGTGGTTAATGGCTCGAATTGGCGGCTTTACTGGTGACTGCTTGGGTGCGGCTCAACAGTTGATGGAGTTGCTGACTTACCTTGTATTCATAACTGCTTTTTACAATGGCTTTCTATAACGGCGTCCTATGACAAACACGAATCAAACTTTTCGAGCTAATCAAATTAATCAAGCAAGTCAGCGAAATAGCCATCTGGTATTGGGCGGAGCTCGTTCTGGTAAGTCTAGTTTTGCAGAGCGACAAGCATTATGTGCGCTTGAAGCATGTTCAAATGGACGCCTCAATTATATTGCGACAGCGACATATCTTGATGATGAAATGCGAGAACGAATCGCGCACCATCAACAACGTCGTGGTGAGCAGTGGATTGAGCATGAAGTGCCCGTCGAGTTAGCCAAAAAACTGCAGTCTTTTGAGAAAGAAGATGTGGTGTTGATTGATTGCCTAACCTTGTGGCTGAACAACATCATCTTTGAACTGGGTGATGACGCAAACAATGAACAGGTTGAAGCCGTGGTTGAGGCTTTAGTGCAAAGCGTTGAGCAAAGCCCTGCGCAAATTATCATGGTGTCTAACGAAGTCGGTTTGGGCGTGGTGCCACTGGGTAAAGTGTCGCGCTTATTTGTCGACAATGCAGGGCGAATGAACCAAGCATTGGCTCGCGTTGTCGAACGAGTTACGTTGATCGCCGCAGGATTGCCACTGCACTTAAAACCATCTAATCAATCGCTTGATACTCAGGGTTAGGTCGCGCACATGGTCAATGGAACAACCAAAAACATCTATTTGCTGAGACATGGCAAGGTTGAAGGTAAAGCGGCACTGAATGGTTTATCTGACGTGTTGGTTAACCCAAATCTTCAACAGCGGATTTGTGATGCGTTGGCTCAGTGCGATGTCGCTTTCGATGGTGTTATTACCTCACCATTAAGACGATGCAGTGACTTGGCAAACCTATATGCACAACGCATGTCGGTGCCTTTGTCTGTTGCACCAGATTTCCAAGAAATGAACTTTGGTGAAGTGGACGGCATCGCATTTGATGAACTTGAAGACAAGTGGGCGATGTTAGACACCTTCTGGCAAGATCCCGCAAACCATCAACTGACTGGCGCGGAAAGTTTACAGAGCTTCCATAACAGAGTAACTCAAGCTTGGTCGCAACTTTTGAATGATCCAAGTGACAATCTATTGCTGGTTACTCATGGTGGCGTAATTCGAATGTTATTAGCGCATTGCCTTGATATTGATTGGAAAAACCCGAGCTTGTACTCGAAGCTGTCGATTGAGAATGCGTCGATAACCCATATTCAAGTCACTCAGTTTGCGCAGAGCTTTATCAGCGTTAAAGCGATAGGGCTACCTGTTCTCTGAGTGTTCAAAAACACAGTTTAAGAACTAACAATCTACTAAAAATATTAGAAGTATTAAAAGTATAAAGCAGCGCTAACAGTCGCTCTACCAGATTGGTATTACTACCTACGTGAAAGGAATTTAGTCATGACAACTCCAAGTTGGGATTTAAGCATTGCTTATCGCGATCTTGATGATGCAAAAATCGAACAAGACATCGAACTGATTCAACAGTGCATTGAACTGTTGTACCTGCATGTTGAAAAGCGTCACATAATTCTGGCAATGCAAAACGCAATCCAGACCTCAGAAGCGGCAGGCACGTTACTCAGCACAATCAATACCTTTGCTAACTGTCACGCATCGGTCGACGCGACACACACAGAAGCAAAAGCACTGCTTGGCCGTGTAGCTAAGCTGAACTCTGAAATGTCTCAAGCATTCAGCCCTTATGAAGACACCTTAATTCACGCAGAACCTGAATTTGTGAATGCCGTATTAGAGCATGATAGTGCCGATGTAGCAGGGCAACGCTTTGTTATTGAAAGCTCACGCAAACTATCGAGCAGCCGCCTTAGTGTTGCTGAAGAGCAGTTATTAGCTGCGATGAAGGTTGATGGGCGTGATGGATGGGGACGTTTGTACGATAACTTAACCGGTTCTTTGAAACTATCGCTAAAGCTAGACGGTGAAGACGAAGCCCTAGGTTTTTCACAAGCAGCGAGCTTGTTGTACGGCAGTGAATTCGACAAACAAGAGCCTGCATGGCGCGCGGTTCAAGGTGCGATGAAAACGCATCAAGAGTCTTTTGCTTCGATCCTAAACGCATTGGCTGGATGGCGACTGACTGAAAACAAAAAACGCTCAAAAATAAGCGACGTACATTTCTTAGATCCAAGCCTACATGGCAGCCGAATTGTTCCAGAAACCCTAGACACTATGATGTCGGTAGCGAAAGCCAATCGAGCAGTAGGCCAAAAGGCGGGTCTGTTGATGGCTAGAGTTCACGGCTTAGATGAAATGAAGCCATGGAACCATTTAGCCGCTATGCCGCCGCTGGGTGACAGTGAGTCTAAGGTTTATCCATTTGATGAAGCGCTCGAAGTGATCAAAACGGCCTTCGCTGAAGTAAACCCAGAGATGGCTGATTTTGTCGCCTTAATGGTTGAGAACGGTTGGATTGATGCCGCGCCTGCCGCCAACAAACGTTTAGGTGCTTACTGCACTAAGTTTGCTGCGACACGCACACCGCTTGTATTCATGACGTGGAGCGGTAGCCGCTCTGACTTAATGACACTGGCACACGAACTGGGCCACGCGTTCCACAACTGGGTAATGAAAGACATGCCATTGTGTCAAACTCGTTACCCAATGACGCTGGCAGAAACCGCTTCTATTTTTGCAGAGAACATCGTTCGTGACCACTTGTTAAAGCAAGCACAAACACGCAATGAGAAACTTGAAATGCTGTGGGAAGAGCTTTCTTCTTCACTCGCTTTGATGGTAAACATTCCAGTACGTTTCGAGTTTGAAAAAGCGTTCTACGAGCAGCGTGAAAAAGGCGAACTGACGGCTAAACAGCTGTGCGACTTGATGGAAACCACTTGGAAAGATTGGTACGGCGATGCAATGACAGAAGCCGACCCTTATTTCTGGGCGAGCAAGTTGCACTTCAGCATCTCTCAAGTGAGCTTCTACAACTATCCATACCTGTTCGGTTACTTGTTCAGTAAAGGCGTTTACGCACAACGTGACGCTAAGGGCGAACAATTCTACGGTGATTATGTCTCATTGCTTCGTGATACAGGCAGCATGATGGCGGAAGAAGTGGTGCAAAAGCATCTCGGAATGGATCTGACTCAAGCTGATTTTTGGCAACAAAGTATCGACATGGTCAAAGTTCAAATCGATGAATTCGAAAGATTGCTGAATCAGGAAGATTAATTGATCTCAATCTGTTCATAGCAGGTCAGAGCTGTGTTAGCTTACGTGGCTCTTATCTTGCTGACATGACTTGAGAAAAGCTGAGACGACCCAAAGTTACTTTAATTAGAGAAAGTTATTTGGAACAGATGTCGGTTAGTGAAGCCAGCAGGTAATATAAAAATATATGGGTAGTATTTGTGATTGATAACGGAGTTTCTGTTGATAAGTGCGATCCTAGCGACACAATTTCTATGTACAATTTATTAACATACGGCCGTGCAATTAAGGAGTAGCGCATGACGAAGACCCTCTTTCGCCAATCATTTCTTTTTGACAGCCTAGATCTTGAGCAAGAAGTGTTTGCAGGACAGACCGTACTGAGTAACGGTGTTGAAATTAAGCTTCATCAACGTGGTGTATTGGAAGTAATTCCCGCGGATTATAATTCTGAAACTAAGAACATCATCTTCTCAACAGGTGTTCATGGTGATGAAACCTCACCGATGGAGCTAGTAGATAAATTAGTTGAGGATATTGAGACAGGCTTCCAAGTAGTAAATGCTCGTTGCCTGTTTATCATCGCTCATCCAGAAGCGACCAATGCGCATACGCGTTTTCTCGATGTGAATATGAATCGTCTGTTTGATGAAAAGCAGCATGAAAGCAATCGAGAAGTGGATATCGCGAAGAACTTGAAGTTCTTGGTTACTGAGTTTTACAAAGAAACGGAACCTGCCACTCGTTGGCATCTAGATCTGCACTGCGCAATCCGTTTATCTAAGCATTACTCGTTCGCAGTGAGCCCTAAGGTTCGCCACGAAGTACGCAACAAGGAGCTTTTCGATTTCATTAACAGTGCCCACGTTGAAGCTGTTTTGCTGTCTAATGCACCAACGAGCACCTTCAGTTGGTACAGCGCTGAAAACTTTGAAGCGCAAGCTCTGACAATGGAATTGGGTCAGGTCGCAAGAATTGGTGAGAACCAACTTGATAAGCTCACTGCTTTTGATTTGGCAATGCGTAACTTGATTGCTGAAGCTGAGCCTGAGCATCTGCCTAAGCGAACCATCATGTATCGTGTGAGCCGCACTATTGTACGCTTGCACGATGACTTTGATTTCATGTTCTCTGATTCTGTAGAGAACTTTACCGCGTTCAAGCACGGTGAAGTATTTGGTCATGATGGCGATAAGCCATTGATGGCGAAGAATGAAAACGAAGCCGTGGTATTCCCAAATCGCAACGTGGCCATTGGTCAACGAGCTGCCTTAATGGTGTGCGAAGTTGAAACACGATTCGACCACGGTCAGCTTGTGTACGATTAATAACTAGCTGGGTTTAAGCGACGGAAACAACCGCTCAACTGGTTGAAATATCAAGGTTCACATTACGGTGTGAGCCTTGAGTTTATTTGGGGATACAGGTAAGGTTACGCGAACAATTTCAAAGTAGCTTGATATGGATTTCCAACAACTTCTTCACCAAAAACAGCGTAAATGGACGCGAGCCATTTATCTGATGGCAGCACTGCTTGTTGCGCTGAGTGCGATTTATCTAATGGTTGGCGATCTTTTCATTTCCCCTCTGGGCACCTTGTCCACGTTAGAACAAAAACTACTGATTGATTTACGCTTACCTCGATTATTGGCGGCTATTGCCATCGGGGCAGGTTTAGCTGTATCTGGCGCAAGCTTACAAGTCTTATTGGGTAACGTATTGGCAGAGCCAGGTGTGCTTGGTATTTCTGGCGGTGCAAGCTTGGCGATGGTGATCGTGCTGTTCTTCTTGCCGTTTGCTCCTACACCAGAACTCTTCATGGTCGCTGCCGTTTTAGGTTCACTCTGTTTTACCGTTATTCTGGTGAGCATGGTCAAAACGATGCGACTGACTACGGCCAAATTATTGTTGGTGGGCGTGGCGCTAGGTATTCTTTCTGGCGCGATGGTTACGTGGGCTTTCTACTTTAGTGATGACCTTAGTCTTCGTTTACTGATGTATTGGCTGATGGGCAGCTTAGGTGGCGTGACTTGGTATCAACACTCGCTCACGTTAGTGATGATCCCCGTGATTATTTGGTTGTGTCTGCAAGGTAGTAAGCTAGATAAGTTAATGATTGGCGAGACACATGCAGCACAGTTAGGCGTGAACGTTCCGAGATTACGTTGGCGTCTAATCTTCGCTGTGTCTATTTTGGTAGGTTGCGCGGTGGCATTGGGCGGCGTGATCAGCTTTGTTGGCTTGGTTGTGCCACACTTATTACGTTTAGCGATTGGTACCGACAACCGATACCTTCTTCCTTTGTCTGCCGTTGCAGGTGCCGCGTTACTGGTGTTTGCTGATATTTGCGCGCGTACATTACTCGATTCTGCAGAATTACCTTTGGGTGTGATGACCACCAGTATCGGTGCGCCTATCTTCATTTGGATGTTAATTAAAAATCATGATTCAAATTAAGAGCCTGAGCGTCGGCGCTCGTTTATTACCACTATCATTTGAGCTCAAGCAAGGGCAGGTGACTCACGTTATCGGCCCCAATGGCAGCGGTAAAAGTACCTTACTCGAAGCGATATCTGGTATTGGTGATGGCTATAAAGGCGATATCAAGCTCAATGGACAAGACTTATCTGTGTTGTCGTTACAAGACTTATCATTACACCGTGCTTATCTGTGTCAAAGCGCAAGGCCAGCCTTCAACTTAGACGTGTTTCAATACCTTGCATTGTCGCTACCAAGCTCCTCACACGGCCTTGATACTGAAATTAACGCAGCCTTGGAAGAGATAAGCCAGATGTTGGACATCACAGACAAACTTCATCGTTCCATTCAAACCTTGTCTGGTGGTGAATGGCAACGCGTTCGTTTGGCGGGAATGTGCCTGCAAATTTGGCCGACGCTTAATCCTTACGCAAAGCTGCTGATCCTCGATGAACCCGCAGCTCCGTTGGATATTGCTCAAGAAGCCTTGTTATACAAGCTCATCGAACGAGTGGCAAAGAAGGGCATTGCGGTTATTATGGCTAACCACGACCTGAACAGAACCCTAAGACACGCAGACCAAGTGTTGCTGCTCGACAAAGGCGTACTTCAAGCATCAGGTAGTGCAGAACAAGTGCTCACCCCTGAACAGCTAGAGTCCGTGTTCAACACTGAAGTCAAAAGCATCTCAGTCGATAATCAAACCTATCTGTTGTTTGGTTGAGCCTTTATCGTTTGGGTAAGACGGTTGAATCTTAGGATTGGAAAACTTCCCAGTTATCGGGCCAACATCATCTCATATTCAACCATCATATCTGGCATCCCTAAACGTTGAACATAGCGCAACGTGCCTGTCGCTGGTTTTACTTCAACATCACCTAAAAACTCTTCCCAGACATGAGCAATGCCTTCGAATTGTGCAGAGTTTACTTCGTTGGTAAATGTCCAATCCGTCCTGACAATGTCGTTAACACTAAAGCCAGCGTCTTCTAAGAATGCCCTCATTTGGCCTAGAATTAATCGTGTTTGAGCAACAGGATCATTAGGGTATTGAGTAATAAAATCCGGGTTACAGTCAGCATGACCTGTGACAAAGAATACTTCGCTGAATTCACTTAGTTTTAGTCCCCAACTAAACGCATTGCTCATATCGGGTAGGTTCTTATTACGAAAAGCTTGTTTAATGGCCATTTTATATCCTCTTTCCTTGATAGTGTTTACAACGAAACTTCCAATACGATTTTGCCACGAGCACGTTTCGACTGACTTAACTCGTGTGCTTGAGCGGCTTTAGATAGTGGGAACACCTTATCGATGTTCACTTTAACTACGCCATCATCAATTAAAGCGGCAATACGTTGTAGATCTCTGGCATTGGGTGAAACCCACCAACGTTGAAAGTTTACGCCTAGTTGCAATGGTAATGCGCTTTCGATGTCATCTAACAGTGAGACTACGTTGCCACCTTTTCGTACCACTTCGAGTGAGCGTTCCACGATGCCATCACCTCCTACAGCGACGAGTACAGCATCTAACTCATCAACCAGATCTTCAAAGCGTTGAGTTTGATAATCAATGAATTGATCGACCCCTAAAGCCGTTAAGTAGGCTTTGTTGCTGGCTGACGCTGTTCCGATAACATAAGCGCCGAGTGATTTCGCTATTTGAACTGCAAAGCTACCAACACCTCCGGATGCATTGTGAATAAGGACACGTTGACCTGCTTTGAGTTGGCAGCCTTCAACAAGTGCTTGCCATGCTGTTGTTGCGGCCAATGGCACAGCCGCAGCAGTCACCATGTCGAGAGACTTAGGCGCACTTGCTACTAAATCACTATCGACAGCAAGGTATTCGGCGTAGGCACCTTGTTCAGAAATGGGCGCATATACATAGACTTGTTCCCCAAGTTTAAGGTTGCTTACATTGTTACCTTTTTCGACAACTTGTCCTGCTGCATCCCAGCCAACAATGAGTGGCATTTCATGTTGACCAGTAGACTCTAAGAATCCCTCTCTTACCATCCAGTCGACAGGGTTTACCCCCGCGCCTTGTACTTTGATCAGCACTTGATTTGGTGTGATGCTGGGCTTGGCTATATCGCCGAAGGTTAAGTTCTGCGCACTCCCATACTCTTCTAAATACACGGCTTTCATCGTATTTCCTTATAAGTGAGTCATCTGATTTGTTTTTCTAACAGCGGTTTAATCTGCTTGTCGAACTCACTTTGCCCAACTTGATACTTATCGTCTAATTGATGATTGGTATAATATGCATTGATTAATATGATGAGTTTGTCGATACTCATGCATCTAACTCCTCGTGTAATTAGGCAAGTAAGATGGCGAATGTCGATCTGAATTTAATGGTTATTTTTGATGCAATCATGCAGGAAAGCTCGATTACTGTGGCTGCAGACCGATTGTCGATGACGCAACCGTCGGTATCGAACGCAGTCTCTCGAATGCGTCACGCTTGGAAAGATCCTTTATTCGTGAAACAAGGAAGAGGGATTCGCCCAACCCCTTACGCCGTCGAGTTGTGGAAAACGATTGGTGAGCCGTTAGAATCAATACGGATTGCAACTGAGCGTGATGAGTTTAATCCTGCGACGTTAAAGCGCACGTTTAGAATCGCGACCACAGATTGGATGGCAGATCTGTTTTGGTTGCCGTTAAAGCAACGAATAGAGTTAGAAGCGCCTGACGTTAATATTCACGCCGTACCTTACAACGTCAATGGAGAAAAGTTATTGCTCAGTGCCGATGTCGATATGGTTTTGGATTATTTCGAAGGCAACTCAGCTCAAGTTCAAACTCAACATCTGTTTGATAATCACTTTGTGTGCACAATGCGTGCCGATCACCCGTTAGCCAGTGAAGAGCTATCGCTAAGTGCGTTTGCTAGTGCTGATCATTTGTTGCTCTCGTTATCAGGTGAAGCGACGGGCGGGGTAGACATGCTACTAGGACAGAAGGGGATGAAGCGGCGCATCGCCATGACGGTGAACCACTGTTACTCCATACCTAAGTTGTTAATCAATACTGACATGATCACGACGATTCCATTACCGATAATATCGGAGAGCGTGAGCAAGGGAGAACTGGTGATTAAGAAAACGCCATTCACCATGCAGCCGGGACCCATTTCGATGTCTTGGCATGTGCGCCATCAACGTGATCAAGGTACGCTATGGTTACGTCAGAAAGTACTTAGTGTTCTGAATCATGGTTTACCTAAAAATTTACTTATTGATCCGTTTCAATGAGAAGCGGTGCAAAGAGTATTTGTCTCGAAACTGCCTTTTTGCATTGTTAATCAGTATATTACTGACGTTATATATTGAGCATCGTCATAAAGAGTGACATTCTAAGTGTTGCTCAAATCTGAACAACATTTGATGTGATATTTGTAAATTGAAAGAGGAACTAGAGTGTTTAGATATATTCAACGACGAAGAATCAAAAAGGTGATTAAGTTACTGTCTGCAAAGATGGTACAGAGTTACGGAAGCCGTGACTTTTTCTCGATCGGTCAAGTCGAAACGAGTTCTCGTGAATTGAGTAAACGCCAACAGCAAATCGCATTGGCTTTATTTGCTGATCCACAAGATTTAGATGTTGAATTGGTTCCCATTATCCAGCTGTTACGTAATGATGTGTCTAATGACTTCTTCGGCGGCGAGAATTACACCGCGCGCGATGTGCTCAATCTTTTGGGTGGCGGCGGCTGGAAGGGCGGTCGTATGGACGATGACATGTCACATCGCTTTGGTATGAACAGCCGTTATTAAGCTTCTGAGGCAATAAACTAGTAAGCAATTTTATTCCTCTCCTGATCTAATCGAACCCGCTATTTATGATGACTCGTCAAAATCGTTATTTTGACGAGAAACTCGACTCTTTCCGTTTTCATCCAATCTTTTCTAAACCAGCCTATGCCTTTTCCATTCAAATAGTTAATGCTCTGTCTCATTAAATTTTGAATAAACCTCATATTTTTCAGATGTATGAACTGGCTTTTTTACCTTATCAGCTTTGCTGAGTATCAATCAGTCTTATTGATTAAATAATCCCGTCTTCATAAACCATGCTCAAATCGACTGATATGCATTCTCTTTATTAATGTTCGAGCTAAATAACTATATTCAAGCCAAGTAACCCGTTAATAGCGAATTGCAATATCAGATCAATCCACAATATTGGATAGGTCGACGGGCCAAATTATTGAGGTCTGTTAATTGGAATAATGAAGTCTTTAAATGGAAATGTTATGAGAATAAGAATACAGAAAACGGCTCTAGCGATTGCGTTGTCTACCGTTTGTGGTGGTGCTATGGCACATGGTTTTGTGTCACTAAATGATGAAGGCAACATAATAAGTCGTGTCGCTCTGTGTCACCTAGAAGATTCTGAAGGTCAGCCTAAGAACATGGACTGCGGCAACATACAGTACGAACCACAAAGTGTGGAAGGTGATGACGGTTTCCCTGAAGGCGGGCCTGATGATGGTTACATTGCTAGTGCTGAGATATCAATTGCAAGAAATCTAGATGAACAAACTTCAGAGCGCTGGCAGAAACGCCCAATAGAAGCGGGTTCCCAAGAGTTTGAGTGGACATTTAAGGCTAACCACGTTGCAGCTGGTTTCAAGTATTACATCACGAAAGATGGATGGGACCAAAACTCACCACTGACACGTGCTGCATTCAACCTTGCACCTTTCTGTGAAGTTGATGGTCATGGAGAGATGACACAAGATACGGCTACTCACACTTGTAACGTACCGGAGAGAGAAGGCTATCATGTGATTCTGGCGGTTTGGGATGTTGGTGATACAGATAAGGCTTTCTATAACGCGATTGATGTTGTGTTTGATGGCGATGACTCTCAATTACCGGGCTGGGGAAATGCAGGCCAGATAATTCCGACCATGAATTTGAAAGAGGGTGATGCGGTATACACACGTGTCTTTGATGGTTCTGGCGAAAACGCTGCACTAAGTACTCGTCTTGAGATTACTGACAGTGAAGCTGGCCAATCAAAGAACTGGTCAAAGGCATTAGCGACCAAAGTTAATCAGGATCATGACGATATTAAATCTGGTGTATGGAGTGAAAGCGGGTTCGATCCAATTTATGGCGTGAACCCGATATACGTCAATAAAGACAGCGGTATCCAGCGCGTAGAAATAGGCTACGATGTTGAAGTACCGGAACCTGACACCTCACTCACAGTTGAAGGGTTAGAGCCTGAATACGTAATTGGTGAAGAAGCAACAGTTCTAGACCTAACACTGCTGGCTGAAGGTGATGCTAAAGCTGAATTGACGGTGTATAACCATGGTCGAGAGTCATTGGCGCACTGGAGTGGTGAAGTAGAAGATGATTCGTCAGAATCGATAGCACTGCCTTTATCCAAATCAGAAGCTGGGCACCACATGTTAGTCGTGATTGTGAAAAACAGTGAAGACAAGTTGGTAGGGCAACAGACGTTGAATTTCCATTTGATTGAAGCCGGCACACCACCCCCTGAACATGATTATGTGTATCCAGAAGGTTTTGGTAGTTACGTTGATGGAGACATCGTCCTATTTGAAGGCGAAGGTATTTATCAATGCTTTGGCTCATGGGCTGAACAGTGTAATGAAGAAGCGTATCTTCCGGGTGTTGCTGAAGATCCTAATTGGGTTGAACAACAATGGAAAAAATTGGATTAAGATTTCATTAGTCGACTAGGCTCGGTTCTCTATTCGATACACAAACTTCCAAGCGGCTTACTCATTAAGCCGCTTTTTTATTCACTTTGAATAATGTTGCGTCAATCAAGACGGAATACTGAGATCCAATAATTCGAAGCAACATCATCTATCTACAACGCTTTTGTTTGAGTTGTGTGACTCTGATTCCTATCAATATAAAACCCGCTGTCATTGATAAAATTGACGTATATATTTTTCGTTGTTCTTCAATAAAAAACTATAAACCTTCGAACTGCAATTTAGGTTGGTAAGTGACCAATTGATGTTGTGTCCAGGGTAAAATAATAGAGAGTGGGAAAGTGAAAACAGCAAATAATAATATTCTAAAAATAGCAGTGGGGATGGCTATGCTATCGAGCGTGCCATCAGTGGCAAACGCTCATGGCTGGTCTGAATTTCCAAGTGCACGTCAGAATACGTGTTACGAGCAGGGCGGAGTTTGGTCAGGTACGCCACCAAATGCGGCGTGTGCTCAAGCAAAAGATATTTCAGGGTCATATCCGTTCGTTCAACGTAATGAATATGCGAAAAACATCCAAGATTTCAACAACATCAATGCTGTAAAGGCTGCGATTCCAGACGGCACTTTGTGTTATGCCAATGATTCGCAAAAGCGTGGTATGGGCGCACCTCATACAGGTTGGACTCGCACCGAGCTAAGCACTGGTACATTTGAATATGTATTCAATGCGACTGCACCACACAACCCGTCATTCTGGGAGTTCTACCTAACGAAACCAAACGCCGACCTGAGCAAAGGCCTAGCGTGGGGTGATTTAGATCTTATCCAAGAAGTTGGGAATGTTCCTGTAAGTGGTGGCAAATACCGTATCAACGTAACGATTCCTTCAGACCGCTCTGGCGACGCAATCTTATACGTACGTTGGCAACGTGACGATGCAGCAGGAGAAGGCTTCTACAACTGTTCAGACATCACAATCGCGGGTGGTACAACTCCTCCACCAGAGCCGGGTCCTGAGCCTGATCTAGTCCGTGGCGACCTGTTTGTTTCTGACCAGTTTGGTACGCCAGAAATTGGTGATACGGTTAAATACGACATCATCAACAAGTACGGTGAAGTAGCGCGTAGCTTCGACATCGTTATCGACGCTTCAAACGTTAACGATTGGGCTCGTTTGTTGGCTTCAGAAATTAACGGCTGGCATGAAGAGTTCAAAGATGGCGCGATCTTCATTGGTGACTGGCACGCTGAAATGCAGCACTACATGTATTTCCAAAACGATCCTTCACGTAACTTCTTCAACTCAAAGGATAGTCGTGCTTCTGGTCAGTTAACGTTGATTGATGGTGGCGACGGTGGTGTTGAGCCATTGAAAGGCGACATCTACGAGCTAGTGAAGAGTGACAACGTAGTGAATGCTGGCGACAAAGTTGTAATTGCAACAAGTGAAGCGGCGACATTAACTCAAACTCAAGGTTCTGCTGTAAGCATCCAAAATAACGGTACTGCGTCAGTTGTCGTAGATACGGCTGGTATTGTAGCTAATGAAACCTTGTCATTCATGGCTAGTTCTATTGAAAGTGACAGTGTTGAAACCTTCACTTTTGAAGTAATTGCCGATGACGGTGGTGTAACACCAGACCCAGATCCAACGCCGGATCCTGATCCGACTCCAGACCCAGACAATGGCACGTGGGACTCATCAGCGACTTACCTTGGTGGCGAAGTCGTGACTTACTCGAACCAGTCATGGAAAGCGCAATGGTGGGTTCAAGGTGGTACAAACCCTAAAGCGACCTACGAAAATGATCAATGGGGCGTGTGGCGTCCAGCTAACTAATCTTAACTATTGTTAGTTAATTAGCTTTAACGTAATAACCAAGACACCATACTTGATTGACGAGTGTGGTGTCTTTTCTTATGGGAGGGATAAACAAGTCGACCGTGAGGGTAATTGGGTTTAGGGTAGGGCTTTGTTATACCTGAATGTCCGAATGCTTCGAATATCCACGGTTTCGTAATCTTTTGAACATTAGATAGAAAAGACTTTTTGATGAAAAAATCTCAGATACTCGCCAATACAATCAAGAATCAGATAGAACAAAACATCTGGCTGAGTGGTGAGAAGATCCCATCAATTAGAGACGCATGTAAGCGCTATAAACTCAGTATCGAGACGGTACTTCAGGCCTATCAACAGCTTGAAGACCAAGGCTATGTGCGCTCAAAGCCTAAATCTGGTTATTTCGTGTTATCGCGTAGAAATGTATTCACCTCAGAACACACGCAACAAAAAGCCATCAAGCCGTATCCCGTTAAAATCAGTGACCTGCTTTACGATGTGCTTCAACGAGCCAAAGACCCTAACATTATTCCACTCAGCTCGGCATTTCCAGATCCTGCTTTGTTTCCGCATCAAGCGTTGTCGCGCAGTCTAGCCAATGCCAGTCGTCAAATGCCCGATAACAGCATGCTTACTAATTTGCCACCGGGCAGTGAAACGTTACGCAGGCAAATCGCTCAGCGCTATCAAGCTGGTGGGCTAAATGTATTGCCCGACGATATAGTGATCACGTCTGGGGCAATGGAAGCACTTAACTTATGCCTGCAATCCTGTACCGAGCCGGGTGACTTAGTCGCGATAGAGTACCCTGCGTTTTACGGTGTGTTACAGACCATTGAAAGGCTAAACCTAACGGCGGTAGAGATCCCGACTGATCCTGAAACTGGTATCGATTTAGATGTATTGGAGTCGGTGTTTGCTTCAATGGACATCAAAGCATGTTGGTTCATGACAGAATCGCAAAACCCTGTTGGCTATTCGATGAGTGATAACAACAAACAGCGACTCGCCGAGTTAGTGAATGACCATCAGATCCCAATGATTGAAGACGATGTGTATCGTGAACTTCATGTCGGCAACCAAAGCTCATTGCCAGCCAAAGCTTATGACACTGGCGAGCAAATCATGCTGTGTGGCTCGTTTTCCAAATCACTGTCGCCCGGCTTTCGAATTGGTTGGGTAGTTGCGAGGAAACAAGCGTTAAAGATTCAGAGGTTGCAGCATCTATCGACACTCTCCAGCAGTATTCCGATTCAGCTTGGCTTGTCTCACTACCTTACGTTTTATAGCTATGACAACCATCTTAAAAAACTTCGCAAGCTTTTGAATGAAAGGAAGAAGGCACATATAGCTCTTTTAGAGTCCAGTTTGCCTAAGAGTGCGCTGATTCATAAAAGCCAAGGTGGTTACTTCCTTTGGATAGAGTTGCCTCATTCTGTTTGTGTAGAGAAGCTTTATGAGCAAGCACTTGAACACAACATCTCTGTTGCGCCGGGAATTATATTCAGCAGCGACAAAAAGTTCTCTCATCATATTCGTCTCAACTGCTCGTACGCTTGTGACGACAAAATAGCAGAAGCCATTCGTACGCTAGGTAGTTTGATTCAGACCATGGAATCATAAGCCTAAGTCGTTAGTCGATCCTCGACTATGTTTACCTAAAATCTAGCTTGTCACTCGTCGTATAATTTAATCTGTTCTGTTTTTTAACAGCTCATCTGTTCTAGTTTGGTTTGTTCGAACTGTGCTGAAATACGCTCCAATTCTTAATATGAAAGCCATCATTATGATGTTTGGAGCTTAAATGTTTGATGTAGTTGAATTGTCGCGTTTACAGTTTGCGCTAACCGCTATGTTTCACTTTCTCTTCGTCCCGTTAACTATTGGTATGTCTTGCTTACTGGCGATCATGGAGTCGATCTATGTGCTTACCGGTAAGCAAATTTATCAGGACATGACTCGCTTTTGGGGCAAACTGTTTGGTATTAACTTCGCTTTAGGTGTCACGACCGGATTAACCATGGAGTTCCAGTTCGGCACCAACTGGTCTTATTATTCTCACTATGTCGGCGACATCTTTGGTGCTCCTCTTGCGATCGAAGCCCTTGTTGCATTCTTCCTAGAATCCACCTTTGTTGGACTGTTCTTCTTCGGTTGGGAAAGGCTGTCCAAACGCCAGCACCTTGTCGTGACTTGGTTGGTGGCGTTGGGCTCTAGCTTCTCTGCATTATGGATTCTAGTTGCTAACGGTTGGATGCAAAACCCGATAGGGTCGGAGTTCAATTACCAAACCATGCGTATGGAAATGACTAGCTTCGCCGAAGTGGTGCTCAACCCAGTAGCTCAAGTTAAGTTCTTGCACTCAGTCGCTTCAGCTTATACCTGCGGTGCGATGTTTATCCTTGGCGTGAGTTCATACTACTTGCTTAAAGGGCGAGACATTGCTTTTGCCAAGCGATCTTTCGCTGTAGCGGCGTCTTTTGGTATCGCATCGATTATCTCCGTAATCGTACTTGGCGATGAATCTGGTTATGAACTGGGTGACGTTCAAAAAGTGAAACTTGCGGCAATTGAAGCGGAATGGCACACAGAACCCGCACCTGCGGCGTTCACCTTGTTCGGGTTACCAAACCAAGAGGAAGGCAAAACTGACTTCGCTGTGAAAATTCCTTATGTGATGGGAATTATTGCAACACGATCTTTGGATGAACAAGTAACTGGTCTTCATGACTTACGCGACCAACACCTTGTCCGCATTCGCAACGGAATCATCGCTTATGAACTGCTAGAGCGTTTGCGATCTGGCGATACCTCACATGAGACGGAACAAGCTTTCGATCAAACCAAGCAAGACCTCGGATATGGCTTATTACTTAAACGATACACAGACACCGTGACCGACGCTACCGAACAGCAAATCCAACAAGCAGCTGATGATTCAATTCCAACTGTGTGGCCTTTGTTCTGGTCATTCAGAATCATGGTGGGTTGTGGCTTCATTATGTTGTTTGTCTTTGGCGCGGCTTTCTTACAAACCTACCGTAAAAACATCACTCAAAAGCCTTGGCTATTGAAAGCGGCACTTTGGTCAATCCCATTACCTTGGGTGGCAATTGAAGCCGGTTGGTTTGTTGCTGAATATGGTCGTCAACCATGGGCGGTGGGTGAAATTCTCCCTGTTTCGGTCGCGGCATCGTTGCAAACTGTTGAGAACCTACTTACGTCTCTCGCACTAATTATCAGCCTCTATACCGTCTTCATCATTGTTGAAAGTTACTTGATGATTACCGTCGCTAAAAAAGGCCCAAGCAGTTTGAAAACGGGGCGTTATCACTATGAACAAATAACAACATCACTTGAAGCCAAATTGGCACAACAAGTTCAACAATAAGGTGACTGACTCATGTTCGAATATGACACATTGCGTTTAATTTGGTGGGTGCTAATCGGTGTGCTGCTGATTGGTTTTATGATCACCGATGGCTTCGATATGGGAGTAGGAGCGTTGTTACCGTTGATCGGTAAAACCAACTCTGAAAGACGAGTGATGATTAACTCCATTGCACCCCATTGGGACGGCAACCAGGTGTGGTTAATTACCGCAGGTGGCGCTTTGTTTGCGGCTTGGCCGTTAGTGTATGCGACATCGTTTTCAAGCTTATATGTTGCTATGTACTTGGCTCTTATCTCATTGTGGCTGCGTCCTCTTGCACTTGAGTACCGAGCCAAGATAGATAAGGACCAATGGCGAAAAGTGTGTGATTTAGCGATTTCGTTTTCAGGCTTCTTTCCGTCGATTTTATTTGGTGTCGCGTTTGGCAACTTGATGCAAGGGCTTCCTTTCTCGCTCAATAGCTTGCTTATGGTTGAGTATCACGGATCGTTTGTTGATTTGCTTAATCCGTTTGCTCTGTTGTGTGGCTTTGTTGGGTTATTGATGGCGTTGTTGCAAGGCAGTGCATGGCTGATGATGAAAACGACAGATGCGCTATACAACAAGGCAAGATTGGTTGTGCAGGCGAGCGCGATGCTTGTAGCTAGCTTGATGGTCATTGGCGGTTTAGCGATATGCCAAATTGATGGTTATTTGATTGTTAGTGAGTTGAACCATAGCGCTGTTTCAAACCCGTTAAACAAACAAGCGATGGCAGAAACTGGTGCTTGGTTAACTAACTTCGAGATGTACCCTTGGATGTGGTTTGCGCCAACTGGCAGTGTGCTTATTCCGCTATTAGCTTTGATAAGCGCAAGGTTGAAATGGGATGCGATAGCTTTTATTAGTTCAAGCCTGACTAATGCTTGCATCATCTTGACGGCTGGTTTTTCGATGTTTCCATTCATTATCCCGTCTAGCGTTAATCCAAGTCATAGCTTAACCCTTTGGGACTCGACATCAAGCGAACTGACCTTGAACATCATGACAGGTGTAGCATTCGTGATGGTGCCAATCATCCTGTGTTACACCGCTTTTAGTTATCGCACGATGTTTGGACGACTCGATAACGAGTATGTCGAACGCAACGGCCATTCACTGTATTAAGGAGTTTCTCATGTGGTATTTTGTTTGGATATTAGGCTTATTCCTAGCCTCTGCATTTGCAGTTTTGAATGTCATTAGCTTAGAGAAAAGTGACTCAGAAACTGAGTTCTGATTGACGTTTTATTCATAAAAAGACCAGAAGCGTGATGCTCTGGTCTTTTTTACGCCTTTAAATCAAGGCTATGCTGCTTTATTAGTTAGTGGCACAAAATGGTAAGACTCGATTCGAGTGAATGACTAGAATTACCTCAAACGAAACAAGTGAGCTAAGACTCAGTTTAGTCACTTTATCTTATTCGAATGGATGCTTTCAAAACTCGAAAGAGGATTAACTTATGTACGAACTAACACTGATTCTAAGCCTAATGATGGGTGGCGCTGACAGCACAGCAGAAATGGAAGTTAACACTCAATTTACGACTCTTGAGCAATGTAATGAAGAAGGCGCAGCGTTAGCTAAGAAGCTCAATGCTACGGATCTTAAAGTCATGCAAGTTCAATGTGAACGTGACTAATCAAGAGAGCTAGTTTAACAATATGGGCACATATCTTTGTGTCCATATCACATCAACATAATAATCTATCCTTTACTCTCTCCATGGGGAATGTTCCGTTAGCCACGACAAGTAAAACCGCACTATTAACACGCCTTCATCAGAATACTACTTACCCCGCTTACTAGTTTTTTAATTTGAAACAATTTCATCTAACCTATTGTTAAATATTTACTATTTGATAGTGTGTCTAGGTGCACATTGAGGATGTGTATCACATTTAGCGAAGAATAATAGTAGGAGTTGCGATGAGTATTATAGTGAGACGGTCTGAACCGTCAGATGCAAAGGGAATAAAAGAAGTTTACGAATGCACTAATGCTTATACCGGTACGCTGCAACTCCCAAATCCATCTCTGGAAAGCTGGCAGAAACGAATCTCAAATATACCTGACAACGTGTACTCGTATGTCGCGATGATCGATGATGAGATTGTTGGTAATTTGGGAATGGAAGTATGTGTAAACCCGAGAAGGCGTCATGTTGCTTCATTCGGTATGGGTGTTAAAGATGATGTATTAGGCAAAGGTGTCGGTAGCCAACTGCTCGCGACCGCGATCGACTTGTGTGATAACTGGATTAACATCAAGCGACTTGAGCTAACGGTATATACCGATAACGAAAGAGCAATCAGCCTGTATAAGAAGTTTGGCTTCGTGATTGAAGGGGAGTCGGCTGGATTTGCCTTTAGAAATGGCGAATACGTGGCGGCTTATCACATGGCTCGACTGGTCTAGTGTTCTGTTTCTATTACACGGCTCCAATTAACACAGCTAGAGTATTTCTAATAGATAATAAAACGCCACGTTAAAATAACGTGGCGTTTTCGATTTCAGTCAACTGAGGCTTTAAAGTGCTTCAGTTGTAGCCTTACTTAAGCCGTTAGAGACTCAAGGTTCGCAGGACGGTAATGTACTGATTTTAGTACTTTACCTTGGCGAACAGTCTTGCCTTCAGATACGAAATCTTCCGCACACTTAGCGATGATGTATTCGCCTTTTTGAACCGCCATCAGTTTGATGTTTTGCTCAGCATAGAAAGCTTCAGTTTCTGCGTATTCTTTTTCGTTGCGACATACTTTGCTCATGTTGCTTGAGTGTACTTCGTCCCAACAAGGTAGAAAGTCGATTGAACGGTTTTTAGAAACATTCAACAGTAGGTCGATCAGGTAGCTGATTGCTAGGTTGTCTTCAACCTTCGCTTGACCAAGGTGAACCAGACGTCCCATCAAAACATAAACGCTGTCTACAATAGCGTCCGCTTGTTCGATTTTTGAGTCAGCTTCTGCAAGTTCTGTTAGTTCTTCGATCGCTAGAGAGGTGTGTAGCGTATCGCCTTTTTCGTCCATTGTTTCAGGAGCAGCAACAGGCAGATCAAAAGTACTGCGGAACTCTTCAATGTCGCGGTAAAGGTGATCGTAGATTTCTTGGCTTAGTTGAGAAAGGTTCATTTTCCTGTCCATTCTGTTTCGTTAATGGGGTATTTTACCAAAGCTGGGAATAGGGTGCTAACGCAAAGTCGAAGAAGTCGACTTTTATTCATTGGACCAATGAGGTATTTTGCATACAAACCAATTGATTATTGTGTTTTTTTACCCTTTACTCTTCTTAATATACCAAATATTAATGTTGCCACTAACTCTGGCTGCAGTGGGATCCCAGTTATGAACCAAGCTAGTGAAAGTGAAATTGTTATACGCCGCTTGTATCAAATCACCAATGATTATCGAAAGGGTTTCGATATTCAGATCGCTCAGCTGCTTATCATGGGGCTTGAACGCTTCAACTTAGATATTGGTATCTTATCTAAAGTCGATGGTAATACTTATTTAGTTGAACACTGTGTCACACCCGAAGGTGTTGAACTCAATAATGGTGACACCTTCGATTATCGCTCGACCTACTGTGAGATCACGTGTAAATCGATTAGGCCTATCTGCATTGAACACTGTGGTAAGCATGATAAGTATGCGACTCATCCTGCCTACCAATCTTTTGGTCTGGAGTCTTACATTGGTGTCCCTATTTTCGTCAATGATGAGCTTTATGGCACCTTAAACTTTTCAAGCCCGACTCCTTATCATCGTGAATTCAAAGAGTTCGACATTGACGTGATGAGGTTAATGGCTTCATGGATAGAAGTGGAACTCGTTAGAAGACAGCAAGAACGAAAACTCAAAGAGCTAAACGAGAAGCTAGAGTACCAAGCTCTTTACGATCCTCTTACACACTTACCGAATAGACGCTGCTTGTTCAAAACGCTGAATGCAGAAGTTGAGCAGTTAAAAGGGTCTTTAGGAAAGGGAACCTTGGCAGTTGTCGATATAGATTTCTTTAAGGTCGTTAATGATACTTACGGCCATCAAATGGGTGATGTTGTGTTAAAGAAAGTGGCGAACGTGTTGAGTCATAACACTCAAGAAGGAGAGTTCGTGGCACGCTTTGGTGGCGAGGAGTTCATTCTTTGGTATCCAAACAAAACCCCAAGTTGTGTGGAAGATAAGTTCATGACTCTTTTACAAGAGATGAAGAAAATCACACTCGATAGAAAGCCAGTCACGATATCAATCGGTGCATGTCATTTTGAATTGAGTACTGGAGACACCAAAGGGGAAAGAATGTCGGCGTTAGACTCGTTAATCAAAGTTGCCGACGAATGCCTGTACATTGCTAAACAAAATGGACGAGATCAGTTTATTTCTCGTCCATATCATCAAGAACACTCCGGTTCGTAAGCCGAAATTGATTTGTTCTTAATGGGCAACTGCCGCAATTAGCTGAATAGATAAGGGAACAGCTGACGACGTTCCGCTGGCGTTAAAGACTCAACTCTTGCTATGTTCGTATCAGGAATCGCTTCAGGGTTAGGGTAGTGCTTCAACACTTTTTCCATGCTTGCTTCACGAATCAAATGGTAAACAGGATACGGAGAACGATTCGTTAGGTTTTCATCGTCTTCTGGATCCGCACCACCAAAGCAATAGTCTGGGTGGAACGTCGCTACTTGATAAACACCTTCCCAATCTTCCTGTTTGATCAGCGCTTCTATCCAATCAATGAACATGTTGTAGTCGAAGAAGTCTTGCAGCATGTTAGGGACAACCACTAAAGTCGTCTCTAATTCCGCGACTGGCGTGTTATCTAACTCTACGAAATGCGTCATGATGTCTTGCAACAACGCTTCTTCGGTATTCGCTTCACTCACAAAGATCTTAATCTGTTTATTACGTTGTGGCTTAGCTGCGAATGGACACAGGTTTAGGCCAATAACGACATCGTCTAACCATTGTTTTACTTGGTCGTGGATGGTTTGAAGATCTGTGCTTTGAGTGTTCGACATAACAGGTTCCGAAATGAAATTTTGCGTAGGATATCAGAACGGACGTTAATCAAAAGCAATAATTCAATCAGACAGCTTGTGTTACTTAAGCTTCAGCTAGCTTCGAGGTTGATCCTTGAAGTTGTTTTAACTGATAGACCCAAGCAAAAATCGCAATATAGAAGATTGAACCACCTGCGATCACACCATTCCAGCCAAACAGTTGCCAACAATATAAGAGTAAGAAACCACCCAAACTTCCGCCTATGTAATAGTGGACTAAGTAAAGTGCGGTTGCTGTGGCCTTCGCACTTGGCGCTTTTTGACTCACCCAAGAATAGGCAAGGGTATGAGCGAAGAACGCGCCGCCACTAATCAATAACAAGCCTGCTAACATGAACGGAACTTTGTCGACGGCAGAAATTAGCATTCCGATTAAGCTGATACACACCCCTATCAAGATTCCGTTTAACGGATCAAAACGAAGTGTCCATTTGTTGGATAGCTTAGAACTGACCGTTCCGGCCAAATAACATAGGAATATGAGTGAAGCCAAACCAACAGGTACTGAGTGAGGTTCGGATACCAACCTAAAGCCCATTACCGAATACAGGTTAACAAACAGCGCGAAGTTAGCGCCACCAATCAACATCGCGAGCCACAAGGTGCGGTTTCTTAAGTGCATCACTACAGAGCGGTTATGATGAAAGAACAACCCTTTCTGAGGTTTGAAGTTTTGCTGGTCAGGCAGGCTATACGCAATATAGAGCGCGCCAAGTAAAGAGCCGACAACGAAAAACAACACAGTCGCATGCCAGTCGAAATAGTCCGTGATTAAGCCTCCGAGTACACGCCCGAAAATGCCACCTAATGAGTTGGCTGCAATATAGCCACCAATCGCGACCGCAAAGGCTTTGGGCGATAACTCTTCGACCATATAGGCAACCGCCACGCCCGCAAAAGCAGCGACTGCGATTCCCATGAAAGCTCGGGCAATAACCAGTTGTAGCAAGGTTGTGGTGAACACCATGCTCAATCCAATCAAAGGAATAGCGAACAAACTGAATAGGATTATAGGTTTTCGACCAAAGGTTTCAGAAGCGATTGCCCAAGGCACCAAACTGATGGAAAGCCCCAGCGTTGTCGCGGCAAACAACCAGTTGATTTGAGTTTCAGATACTTGGAAGTGCTCGGCCATGTGCGGCAAGATAGGTTGAAAGAGGTAAAGGTTACAGAAAATGATAAACGAGCCAATCGCCAATGATTGGGTGATGCGTTTGTATTGAGGACTGCCTTTATCAAACATTTACGTTGTGCCTGCACGAGTTAATAAGCTATTTGTGAACAAGTTATCAGCACAATTGTGATTAAAGAAATATATTAAAAATATCACCTCTATATATAAAATATATCGACATGCTTGAATCAAAACCTCTTCGACATTTTCTGGCCGTTGCTCAGTTTGGTAACTTTACTCAGGCTGCAAAAGCGCTGCATATCGCACAGCCTGCATTGAGTATTTCTATTAAGAAATTGGAGCAAACATTGGAGTTAATTCTGTTTCGTCGCGGAGATAAATCCGTCACCTTAACGGAAGAAGGTAAGGTACTGTTTGAGCATGCGAAGCGAATCGCCCAGCAGTTTGATGATGCTCAGCTCGCAATGAACGAGTTAAAGGGGTTAGAGAAAGGAGAGGTGCGTTTAGGAGCACCAAGTATGATGGGGAGCTACTTTTTCCCGCAAGTCTTGATGGCATTTAAGAGCCAATACCCAAATCTCAAGTTAACACTGATTGATGCGGGTACCGCTTCGATTCGTGAAATGTTATTAAACGGTGAGCTTGATATCGGCGTGATTAATCATGAAAACGTGCCTGATGACCTCGAAACTGATCATTTATTGAGTTCTGAAATGCTAGCCGTCGTTGGTAAAGATCACCCATTGGCAACGCAAGCATCCATCACCTTTGAAGAGTTTTTCGCTCAAGAACTCATCATGTTCAAGTCGGGTTATTTCCACCGTGACTTTATCGATGCGACCTGTAAAAAGTACAACCTAGACATGACCATCGCATTCGAAACCAACTTGCTCCCGATGATTCTTTCTATAGTGAAGCGAGAGTTCGCCATTACCGCACTACTCAGCTTAGTGACAGAGTACGAGGAAGATGTTGTCGGCGTGCCATTCAAAGACCCTGTGAAACTGAACCTATCTTTGGCCTGGAGAAAAGAAGGCTATCTGTCGAAGGCAGACAGAACCTTTATTGATTTCGTGAAGCAATATGTGTGATTGATCTTTAACGTTCAAAATAAGGGTCGAATTGAACTAAGATCACGTTTTGCACGTTGTTTTGCGTATTGAATCACAAAATGAGAACCAATCATTAAGGGGTTATAATTTACTAATAAAGGCCAGTATTCAATAATAGTCATACTTAATGGTATGGTGTTCTTAGGTTATGACATGTGAGTGTAAAGAGCAAAAGCTAGTTAGGGTTCATAGAACGTTTATGGATCGTTTCTTTGGTATTAAAGGTAGGTACCAATGTGTGCATTGCGGTATGGTTTTCAAAATCAAAGGTTAATGCGCTGTAATTCTTGCGTCTTAGTAAAGACAAAAAACAAAGCCCGCACATCCTTGGTTGGATCTGCGGGCTTTGTTGTGTAGAAGTATTAAGCTCTTAGGCCACGTTATGTGTTCTTTGAGTTATACATCTTATCGAAGTTCTTCTGATTCCAACCGACCATCACTTGATCACCGATTTTAAGTACAGGGATAGAGCGCGCGCCCATTGCCTGCAATTCTTTACGACCACGCTGCATTTTTGCATTCGTGAGACGATATTCAATTTTCTTTGAGTCCAGATAGCGTTGGGCATCTTTACAGTGCGGGCATTTGTCTGCGACGTACAATACAACACGTTTCATTTTTTCATTCTCTTGGTGAATCTCGCTAAAGTGTAACGAATCCTAGGTGATTAGAAAAGTGTGATCAGTTACACTATGCGGCTCAAATTTCAAGACCACAACGTATTGTCGTGGTGTAACCGGTACGGTCTTTCAGCATGCATCCTTCTTTGCGGTATATTCAAGGCTATCCTAAGCACATTATTGACCCCGTGACTCAGTTACTTGAGACGGATAAATTAGTGCCTTGGTTTGAAGCTCGTTATCCAAATAATCATGAGATAAAGAGCGAGAGAGCCTTGTTTGACTATGCGATTGAGATAAAAAATCGCTATATGAAAAAAACACCGCCCATTAGCAAAGTGATTTACGACGGGAAGATACACCTAATCAATAATGCATTAGGCCTTCATTCTTACGTTGCAAAGAATCACGGTGGAAAGATCAAATCGAAAAACGAAATTCGCATAGCGAGTGTTTTTAAGAACGCACCAGAGCCTCTATTGAGAATGCTGGTGGTTCATGAACTGGCGCATATTAAAGAGAAAGAGCACGATAAAGCTTTTTACCAACTATGCTGTCACATGGAACCGGACTATCACCAACTTGAGTTAGATGCCCGTTTATTCATGATGTATTTAGATTTAAAGAAGTAGCCCAATGAGCCAATCACAAAACAGAACTACGCTAAGCCTGTCGAAAAATAGTACCTCATCAGTAAAAACAAAAGACAATCAAGCTGACGTTAAGCCAAGTACAGCTAAGCCAAGCAGCGACAAGCGTATTTCTACAAAGAACACATCTGATAAAAGCCGTAAGAGTAGTGCACCCAAAGGCGCTGGCAATAACAACGCAAAGCGACCTTTTGCAAAAGATAGCAAAGGTAAACAGGGTGCCAATAAAGGATCATCGAATAAGGGTTCTTTTAATAAAACTGCCTTTAACAAAAACGCAGCGCAGAAAAGACGCTCGGCTGAAAAACCTCAAGGCGGTTTGCATCCAAGAAACCAACACACAGGCCGATACGATTTTGACCTGTTGGTCGCGGCATTGCCGGAGTTGAAAGAGCACCTGATTAAGAATCCAGTAGGGGAAGATACGGTGAACTTTTCCGACCCTCTGGCAGTCAAGCTTTTGAACAAAGCCTTACTTGCTCATCACTACGGTGTGAAGCATTGGGATATTCCAGCGGGTTATTTGTGTCCGCCTATTCCAGGGCGAGCTGATTACATCCACAGAGTGGCAGATATTCTGAATAGCGATAGCCAAGGTGAACCTTATAACCATGCTTCGGTTAAAGCGTTAGATATCGGTGTTGGTGCAAACTGTATCTACCCAATCATCGGTGCGACAGAGTATAAGTGGCGTTGTACTGGCACGGATGTGGATCCTGTTTCAGTGAAAGCGGCGAACTTTATTGCAGAAAGCAATGCGAACCTAAAAGGTAAGATCCGCAGTCGTTTGCAAGCCGACTCAGAATCCATCTTTAAAGGTGTGATCAAGGATAATGAGCGTTACGATGTCACTATCTGTAATCCTCCTTTCCATGGTTCACAGGAAGAAGCTGAGCAAGGTTCGCAACGTAAGCTAGACAACTTAGCAGCCAATCGAGCGAAGAAAGCAGGCTTACCGTTTAAGCCTGAGCGTAAAAACAAGAAGACGGTGCAGAATGCCGTAGATGCAGCGAACAAACCAACATTGAACTTTGGTGGTCAGAAAACCGAGTTGTGGTGTACGGGTGGTGAAGCCGCGTTTATCTTGAAAATGGCTAAAGAGAGTCAATTGTTCTCGACGCAAGTTTTATGGTTTACGACACTGATTTCTAAAAAAGACAACGTAGACATGATTCGTTCAGAACTTGGTAAGCTGAGAGCAAAACAAGTGAAAGTGGTTGAGATGTCGCAAGGACAAAAAGTCAGTCGCTTCGTTGCTTGGACATTTATGGACGACGAACAGCGTCAACAATGGATCGAGTTGAAATAACGAATCCAAGACTAAAGTAACTGGTTCAAAACCGACCTCTAAAATTAAAAACGGGTTTGCTGATACTTTCAGCAAGCCCGTTTTTGATCTAATTATTTAATCATTTTATCATCTGAACCGTAAGCTGGTTTAAACAGAAAGCAGCTCGTCTAATTCACTTTGGTACTTCTGTTGTAATGCGCTGTTACCGGCTTTCTTCTCTAGTTCGATTAAGATTTGAAGTGAGGGGACTTGATAGCCATAACGCTGGTGGAATTTAAACAGACGCAGACGAGCATCATTATAATCCTCAGTACTGACCTCTATCTTAGAGAGCTGAAGAACTGATTTTACGCGGTTTGGATCGTGGTCAATCGCTCTCGTGAAGTAGTATCGTGCTTGGTCCACTTCGCCCGCTTTGAACGCACAAAAAGCCGCATTTTCATAACTTGCAGACACTAAATAATAGTAAGGCTGATCAATAGCTTGGTTGAAGTATCTATCGGCTTGCTGGTATTCACCTTGTTTACATAGAAAGGTGCCGTAGTTATTGAGCACGTTGCCATTTTTTGAATCCAAGCGCAGAGCTTTTTGATAAGTCACTCTGGCCTCATCAATTTCGCCGACTCGCTCAAAGTAGTGAGCCATAGACAGGCGCGCGCGATAGTAACTTGGTGCATGTTTAACCGCGAGTTCAAGATTCTCTCTAGCTCTTACCATGTTACCTTGCCCCATATACCCTAAGCCTAACTCGATTCGAGATTCAGACATCGCAATAGGGTCGCTTTCTATTTTAGGTGGTCCTTCAGTCACAGAAACGCAGCCAACCAGTGAGAATGAGGCGAGTAGTGCGAGATTTGATAATAGGGGATATGAAAACAACGATTTGGCAGGCATGTGCGGCTCCTTATGAACACAAACACATCATATGAAATCGCAGTCGTTGAAGTGGTAAATCTATTATGGAATGCGAGCCACACACCATAAAAAAGCCGCGCTCAATTAGCTGTTTTATCAACAACCTATCGAGTGCGGCTTTATCAAAATTGATTACAAAGAATTATTATTTACTACGAACTAACGTCTAATCGTCTTTAGTGAAGTTGTCTTCGCTGAAGTGATCCAGATCGTAAGGCGTTTGCTGGTAAACGCAGTAGTTTAGCCAGTTGGAGAACAGCAAGTGCCCATGGCTTCGCCAGCTTGCAACCGGCTTATTGTCTGGATTGTTGTTTGGGTAGTAATTGATTGGAATCACCGGCTCCATGCCTTCCCCTAAATCACGAACGTATTCACCGTGTAATGTATGCGCATCATATTCTGGGTGACCAGTTACAAACACGTTTCGCTTATCTTTGGTTGCGGCTAAGTAAACACCAGCAACGTCAGATGTCGCAAGAATATCCAGTTCAGTATGGTCGTTTAGGTATTCTTGTGAGAAATCGGCGTAACGCGAGTGGGGCGCTAAAAACGTATCATCAAAGCCACGTAGAAGCGGGTGGTATGGGTTATGTATCTCGTGACTGTAAACACCAGAAAGCTTCTCTTTGCGCGTGCGTTTTGGCAAATCATACAACAGCTTTAAGCCCGCTTGAGCTGCCCAGCACACATACAGAGTCGAGGTGACGTGTTTATTGGCCCACTCCATGATGGTTTTTAGGTGATCCCAGTAGATAACATCTTCAAATTGAACCAAGCCAAGCGGTGCACCCGTGATGATCAGTCCATCAAAGTTTCTTCCTTTGACCATTTCAAATTGGCGGTAGAAGTTATCAAGGTGTTCTGTCGGTGTGTTTTTGCTTGGGCGGTCATCAATGCGCAGCAGCTCAACAT
The DNA here is from genome assembly GCF_030397615.1 of Vibrio sp. 14N.309.X.WAT.E.F5. Lineage (NCBI taxonomy): Bacteria > Pseudomonadati > Pseudomonadota > Gammaproteobacteria > Vibrionales > Vibrionaceae > Vibrio > Vibrio sp. 14N.309.X.WAT.E.F5. The sequence goes on from NZ_JAPNXR010000001.1 coordinate 363,708, forward strand.
CCACTTGCAATGGACTGTTTGATAGTAGGCGTAAGAATTGAGTTTCAGTTTCAATCTTCTTCGGCATTAGGTTGAGGATCAAGACTCGAAGTGGACGAATTTCCTGTGTCGATGCTCTTGATAGCGGCATAACAAAGATGTTTTCTTCACGAAGAACATCAGATGCTGGCAATTGGTCTGGAATGCGAATAGGCACAGCTTTCTCCCTAAGCTAGATATGTAGACGTCTATACTTCTAAATCTATAGTAGTTTGATACGCTTGTCGATATCCAAAGTGGATAGTTGTAAATTATTTGTGTTTTCTATCAGAAGCAATACTTAGCTTGCTAGGGGAATGCTGTGTTTTGTTCATACATTCGTGTAAGGGGAATTGATTGGTTCAAGTCTGTAAGATTGGTAGAGTTATTAGAGCACTTCGCTAGTATTTGAGATAAACTTGAGCTTTCGAATTAGCCTGAAAAGTGACAGATGAAGTTAATACTCATTCGAGGGTTGCCTGGCTCGGGTAAATCAACAAAGGCAAAGACCTACGATGCATTACATGTCGAAGCGGATATGTATTACGTGAATGAGCAAGGTGAGTATCATTTTGACCCTAGGCAGCTGCAACAAGCTCATGAGTGGTGTCAAAACACGGCTGAAAACGGCTTAAAGCAGGGGCTTGATGTGGTGGTATCGAATACCTTCATTAAGCAATGGGAAATGAAGGCTTATCGTCAACTTGCACTCAAATACAAAGCAGATTTGGTTATCGAAGTCTGCCGAGAGCAATATGGCAGCATTCACGATATCGAACCATCGGTGATTAAGCGTATGGCGAAAGATTGGCAAGAATAACCCTGTGCTTTTTTGCAACTTAGTATCTGGCTAACGAATCAAACACAACGATCAATATTTAAACTCAAAGAATAACTCCAAGGTAAAGATTGAAATGGCAAAGCGCTCTGTTGTGGTCGACATGACCTCTTATGGTATTTACTCCACATGGGATTCAAAATCTAAAGACCTGCCAAAAATCCAAGAGTTCACCACGATTGTTGACGCTGAAATTGATGTTGAGTTTGGCTACATTCTGAATATCAAAAAAGCCAAAGGTGAAAAGATCCGTTACTGCATCTATCACCCAGATATCACCACAGACAAAGGTGAGGTCTTAGAACCGTTTGATGGGGAAGAGTACGTCGGCAACAACGATTGGGATTTTTACTTAGGCGACACTATCTGGGCTCCTGTCTCAAATAAACTCGGTAAATGGCGCATGACGGTCGAGCTAAAAGGAAACATCATAGCCGACAAGACGTTCGATTTAGTGGGTAAAGATGAAAACCAGTTCTGGAAGCGTCGAGGTTTTTAGACGAAATTTCTGGTAGACGTTAGCGTTAGGCTAAACGCAGACAATAAAAAGCCGAGTCACACGTTATGTTGGGACTCGGCTTTTTGATATGAGCTAAACGGTATTCCGACCTAGCTTAGAAGCAAGACTATTGAGTCACGTAAGCGACAACAAACTCAGTGATTGCGACTATGTCTTTCACTGCAATGTACTCTTCAGTGGTGTGAACTTTCGCCATACCCGTAGATAGGTTAACCGTTGTTAGACCTTTCGCGTTGAAGTTGTTTGCATCGCTACCGCCGCCAGTGCGTTTGGTGTTCGCCGTTACCCCAAGCTTTTCGAATGCTGATTTGATAGAAAGAATATGCGGATGATCGTCTGCAATCACGAATGCATCGTAAGCACGAGTTGATTCGATTTCCACTTCAGCACCGAACTGCTTCGCGCTTTCTTGGAATGTCGAAATCATGTGTTCAACTTGAGCAGTAAGCTTTTCGCCGTTTAGAGAACGTGCTTCAGCCACAACTTTAAGCTCTGGCATTACGATGTTAGTCGCTTGACCACCTTCAACAATACCCACGTTTGCTGTCGTTTCTTCATCAATACGAAGCAGGTTCATTTTAGTGATAGCGTCTGCTGCTACTTGAATCGCGCTGATGCCTTCTTCTGGTGCTAAACCAGCGTGTGCAGGGCGACCTTTGATCTTCGCAACGATTTTCTGTTGGCCAGGTGCTGCATTTACGATAGTACCAATCGGGCCGCCTGTATCTAGAACAATAGCGTGCTCAGATTGAATGTAAGACATATCAAAGTTCAAAGAACCAAATAGACCGCCTTCTTCGAATACGGTGAACGCGATTTCAATGGTTTTGTGCGCTTGGCCTTCAGCTTGGATTACGCGAACCGCTTCCATAATAGCTGCGATGCCAGATTTATCGTCGCCGCCTAGGATCGTGTTGCCTTTTGAACGGATGATGCCGTCTTCGATGATTGGCTCAATGCCGATACCTGGCGTTACTGTGTCCATATGGCAGCTAAATACTGTGCTACCTGGAAGTGTGCCATCTAAACGAGCGTAGATGTTGAAACCGTTCGACACTTCTTCAGGAACGGCCAGTTTATGTACGTCAAAGCCTAGTTCGCCTAGCTGCTCAGCCAGTGCTTCCGCGATGGCTTTTTCGTTGCGTGATTCACTATCGATTTTCACAAGATCGCAGAAATGGTCGACAAGACGTTGTTCATTAATTTGGGTCATTGTTAATTCTCATTATGTTTCCGCTCGTTCGTCAGAAGTCACGGCTATAGGAACAGGAAAATCACTATAACGCCAATGTGCCAGATGAATGCCTGAGTTAAATCAAGAAAGTTGCCTGATTATTCTATTTAATTAGAAAAATCTTATTTATATCGTCGAGCTGGCAACATTTTAATCTGTGTAGGGCTCGGGTATAATGCGTTTCTAATATAGATAAACAGCAGTGATATGAGAATTCAATTTGGAACGGCCTTGATACATGAGTAAAAACAACGTTTTAGGGTCCTTTCTACTCGTTGTAACAATGAGTGCCGTACTCGGGCTTTATTTGTTGTACCCATTGCAGGACGACGACCTGAGTCATACGCAATCAACGAACACTGCTGCTTACACCCCAGAAAACGAACTTTCTAAGTCCGCATATGGGCTCCAGTTAATCAAACTGCTTGAGCTATCTCGCGGTGATCCACTTCTCGCACAGCAAAAGCTTGCTGAGCTGACAGACACTTCACCTAAAAAATCTTCAGCTATTTACCAAGCTTACCGTCTGATGATTCTGTCAAATGTCGCCCAGCATCAGAAAGATACCGAAGCCGTCATGAGATATGTTCAACAGCTTGAAGAATTGGCTGACCACAAAGATTTGTTGTGGTTGAGAGCCCAGTCGCTTGTTGAATTATCCATCGAGAATTTGAAAGAAGGTGAACTCGCTGCCTCTGAAATTCAAATTCGTTCCGCAATCGATATTGCAGAATCCATAAGATACGAAGAACTGTTGGTCAAAGCCTATAATACGGCGGGAGCAATTAATAACGTTCGTAACGACCTCCAAGATGCTCAATACTTTTTCCATCAAGGGATACAACTGGGGAAAAAGTACCCAAAACATATTTATAACAGCAAGCTCATGTCTAACATGGCATTGCTTTATATCTATTTGGAAGATTGGCCGAAAGCACTCAAGATTATTGAGAAAGCCAAAAAACTCTATTATCAAAGCGGATTACTTGAAGATGAGGCCATTGGTATCCTCTACATTAACGAAGCCTTCACCTATTTAAGCAGTGGTGACCTCGTAAAAGGTCGTATTGCTTATAACAAAGCAAAGCAGCTGAATAGTGAGAGAGTTAGTACACGGTACAAGGTTCTATTGCTCAGAACATACAGTGATGTATTGCTTGCGGAAGGGGAATTCCAATCAGCTCTCAATGTGACGAATCAATGCATTCATTATCCTGGGGTCGAGAAATACACGCTTCAACATGGGCAGTGTTACCTCAACCGAGCGTTGGCGAAAGTCGGACTGAATAAAGATGATGATACCCTGACAGATTTTCAACGCGCGTTCGACATTTTTGAAGTTGTGGGTAGCCGAAATTGGAAGGTACTCGGATTAAAAAGGCTGGCTCAATATTACGAATCAAAAGGTAATCTTGATAAGGCATTACACTATTACAAGCTATATTATAAAGCTAATAAAGCGCTGCTTTTTGACAAGCGCCAGAGTGATATCTTTCTTTTAGAACAAGACTTTGCAACAGCGACACTCGCGAAAGAAAACGAATTACTCAACACGGAAAAAGACCTGAATGAGTTGTTACTGCAAAAGCAGCAGCTTAGGAATCGAATCGTTGTCGCATTGATCATTATGGTGGGTATTAGCGCACTGCTATTGATGATTAGATTACGTTCAATCCAAAAAAAGAACAGTGCCTTGTTAACCCAATCAACGACTTGTGAGCTTACCGGCTTGTTCAATAGGCGCTACCTCGAACAATTACTAGCTCAACCTATGCCATTCGGGCACACCCAATTTGGAATGAGTTTTGCGATTCTAGACCTCGATTTCTTTAAGAAAGTGAATGATACCTACGGGCATGATGTTGGTGATCAAGTGCTGGTGGAAGTGGCTAAGCGTTTAGGTCAGGTAGTACTTCAAAATGATGTTGTTGCACGTTGGGGCGGGGAAGAGTTCGTTCTGTTACTTTCAGGCTCTCAAGATCCGGAACAACAACTAGAAACCATCAGGCTAGCCATCGCTCAGCATCCTATTGATACTCATGCTGGAACGTTGAGTCTTACCTGTTCAATCGGTGCCACTATTAACATCGCTCAAGAGCAAGTTAACAATGGTACCTATAAGAAGTCGCTTAAAGCCGCTGATGATGCTCTGTATCAAGCCAAAGAGGCAGGTAGAAACCGAGTGGTTATCGCTGAAAGTTAATCTCTAATCCGGAAATAAAAAGCCATTCTGATCGTGGTTAGATAAGAATGACTTCTAGGCGGTAATTTGGGTATCAGTGTTAGATGAGCGTATTAACTTACTTTGCGATGCCTTGTAGCATTTCTACTAATTCGCCTTCTGTTGCAGGCTCTTTTGCTAGTTCTATCACTGCAGAAGATCCACCTTTCAGCATGTAGGCTTGCGTCCCGCAATGGTCGTAGTGGAACCACTTACCATCAACACAAACATCGGTGTAACATCGAGGGTCTTGTTTTAGTGTCATATCAATTTCCTTATTAACATTTGCCTAACGTTTTTTAATCTAAGTGATCACAAATGTACGCAAATTGATCTACATCAATCTAGGGTGTAAATATTCTTAGAATGATCAAATTGGTGAGCTATGTCGAACTCATCAAGTGACAGTTTCTCCTTAGCAGGCTTGAAAGGGCGTGATGTTTGTTAGCAATTGATTTTCTTTTTCTTGCCACATGCAGGCTTTCTACTTAGGCTACAAACTCTTCTAATCTCCCTATTTACGTGATTGCATTCAAAAATGACTAATATTTTTATCGTTGTAGTGGTTCTTGTTGTGTTCTTTTACTTTATTCAAAAGTATGTGTTTAAACACGACGACACCAAAGACCACGCTTACCAAAAGAAAGGGACATTGCTCAACGTACAGCAAGCCACCTTCTATACGGCCTTGATCTCCGCAGTGGGTAATCACGGCGTGGTGTTTGCAAAAGTGAACATGGCAAACGTACTTACACCTGCAAAAACGAATACCAAGAAAAACTGGTTCATCGCGAACAATAAAATCGCACGAAGCTATTTCGACTTTGTGGTGTGTGACCCGCGTACGTTAGAGCCCAGAGTCATCATCGAGCTCGACAACGGCAAAGAGCTGAATAAGGGCAAGGTAGATCGCGAGAAGCTGCTAATACATGTGTGCAAATCGGCAGGGTTACCCTTGATTGGTGCATCAGTAAAACACAGCTACCAAGTGAGTCGTTTAAAAAGGTTATTGGCAACTCATATTGACCTTATTGAACCATCAAAAGAAGTTCGATTCTGTAAGAAGTGCGGTAGCCCGATGATCATCAAGCTAGCAAGCCAAGGTGATTTTAAAGGCCGACGCTTCTTCACATGTAGCCGTCAACCTAATTGTACTTACACCGAGAACTATAATGTTGTGTTCGATGTGGATGAAGATTCTAACTAATATCTTGAGTCAAAACGCTTAATCTGAGGGATAAGAGACGAAAGAGGCAGATGTATATAGAGATTGAAGTAGAGGCGAAATGTGATCTACTTCAAGCCATTGATCTGCTTTGTGTTTAAAATTTATTCTGATTGTTGCTTTTAAAAGCAAACGATCAGTTTTGTGCAAATTTATCCTTGCGCACTACCCATTCACTCGCTATTATCCATCTCGTTCTGAAGCGTTAGCCACTTAATAAAGCGGTTAGATAAGTTTCAAAGCATTGCCCGCTTAGCTCAGTTGGTTAGAGTACTTGCATGACATGCAAGGTGTCACTGGTTCGAGTCCAGTAGCGGGCACCAAATTCGTTCTTTATGAACAAGCAAAAAAGCCCACCTAGTGTGGGCTTTTTTGTATCTGAAATTTATTCCGGCTAAGCTTTTAGACTTTGTTCTTCAATGCTCTAAAGTGTGATGGCCAGTTAAAATCCATTTGGGTTGTCGATAACGTATAGCCAACCTCCATCAACATATCTCATCACTTCCAGAGCGGTTCCTTTAGAGCCTCCAACTATCTCCCATTCAGACCTTATAAGAGCCGTATCGCCGTTAATATGGATGGATACATCATGGGTGAGCATTTCTACGTCACCTTGAAAGTAACCTTTCAATATCGTCTTGATAGCCTTTGGCCCTCTAGCAAGGTTCCCTTGAGCATCCAGGACGAATATGGCGTCTTCCTGGAACAGAGTGCCCAGTCCGTCGATGTCTTGTTTTGAAAAGTATTCAGCGAAAAGCTGATGCAGTTCTGTTGGCGACTGCGGTTTTTTGTAATCGGTTGATGCGTAAGAATAGTAAGTTATAAAGTTTAAAGCTATGAACAGAAATATCTTCATGGAACCACCTGCTTGTTTGTGTTTTGGGTTGAGGCCATAATAGATAGGGTGCTTACTAAAAGAAATTAGCTACCTAAAAGTAACTAATTACCTTTAAGTAACTATGCAATTGGTGATTTGGATAACCTGAGAGGTAAATATGAGTGAACAGGGTAAGCAACCTGAAGGCTACTGTAACGCTGATAAATATTTGACCTTGATCTCTACGAAGTGGACTGCTCACATCGTTTGGTTATTAGGTCAGACTAACGAAATACGCTTTGGTCAAATCCAAAAGCAGTTGGCTCTGGTGTCTAGTAAAGTACTTAGTGAGAGACTTAAGTTGCTTAGCAAAGAAGGTTTCATTTGGCGTAGGCAAGAAGAAACCGTTCCGGTGACGGTATATTATGGTCTGACAGAAAAAGGAAAAGAACTTGCAGATATTGTCGATATTATCGTAAAAAAATCTGATAGCTGGGATTAGTTTGATGTAACTAAAGAAAAGTTCTTATTCAATACTATTATCTCTTGTGGGCTTTCAGCGCTCTTAGCTTAAGAGGTATTAATCGATATTTGGTGACACACTACGTATTATTAAAGTGCTGAATAACCTTAAAAGCTGGTTTCTATCTAGGTTTTATTACAGATTTATGAATAGCTAGGTAATAAAATAGTCGAAGTAAATGAAAGTGCATATATTATCTAATGAATGCAATGGGAATTATATGTATTTTATATGCTTTGTTTGGCGTTTATATTCGGTTAAATATCGGTATTGAAATATCACACTCAAAGCTAGAGTGTGATTGTCATGATTTTAATAGAACATTATTGGGCTAAGTCAGCAACAAATGTTTGTTTATAGCTGGAGCTCGTTTTTAGCTCGTCCTTAATCCATTGGTTAAATAAGCTAAAGTCAGAATGTATTTGCCAGAAAAGGGATGCAATAACTCGTTTGCCAAAAAAATCGGGGTGGTCTGTAATCACCTTAAGTTTACTGTCTTCTACGTTTCCTTCGATGAGAAATCCCGGTAAAAAAGCAATGCCTTTTTGAGCTTTGCACAGTTCGATAATGGTGGCTAAATCATCCAGTCGCCATAGATTATATGAGGCGATGTTCGACAAATTCAGCAGCTCTTCACAGCCATCCATTAATAGAACACGTTGAGATGGCGCGTGAGACTTCAAGGATACCAAGTCTTCGTGTGCCACCCACCAACAGTTAACGTGAAAAAGCTCTTCTATATTAAAATCGTTATTTGTCTTGTGATAGGGGTTACCTAACGCTAGGTCTATCTTTCCTTCATTAACATAATTACCTAAAACGAAACTAGGTTTAGTCACAACAAGTAGGTCGACATTAGGAAAAGCTTCTGAAAATGCCAACAATGCCTTTTTTACGTTTTTGTTGAAAACTAATGGATCGATACCCACGCGGTAAACTATCTGATCGGATAGATTCATTTGTTCTGCAATAGTGATTAACTCACGATATTTCGATACCACAGGTAAAGATAATTGGAATAGGCGTTTTCCTTTCTCAGTTAACCAGACTTTAGAGTGTTCTCTATTAAATAAATTGAAACCCAAGTCTGACTCAAGGTTTTGCACAGCGGTACTAACCGTTGACTGAGACTTGCCAAGCTTACGTGCAGCAGAGCTAAATGAACCTTCTTCAACTACTGCTATGAACGAAACAATATTTTCGAAATGTAGTTTCATGATTCGACTAACCTTTTGACACAAAGAAATTATATTTTTTATGGTTTGTTGATTCGAAGAACAATAGCGTGATGATAATTGTATTTCAACATGTTTTATAAGGAGTAATAAAGATCGATGAATTATCCATTAGGCTAGTTCCAAAGCTTATATAAACTCTAGATTAAGTGAAATATTGACCTGTGTCTTATTTTTTCAAGTTTATAAATTTAAATATTCATTTTGTCTTTTAACTAATTTTCAACGTAAGTGTTTGTGATATATGGTTTTTGTATTTCTATTGGTATTTTTAAGGTGTTTGTTTTGATCATTTTTCACACGACCTATAGATTGAATCGATAGGGGGTATTTTCCATAGATTGGTGGTGCTAATTATAATGGCGACGAATTTTCAACAGCCTTATAGGAAGAAATAATAATGATTACTAAGCTATACGTTAAAACAAGCATGTTTCTATCACAATTCAAAAACGATGAGCGCGGCGTAACTGCGATTGAATATGGTCTTATTGCAGTAGCAATGGCTGTATTAGTAACTACTGCAGTCGGCGCTGATGGTTTCATTGGCAAACTTGAAGGTGCTTTTGAAGATGTAGCTACTGCTATCGATACTGCGAGCAGCTAACATCAAGCCTTAATGGCTAATGTAGAATATATCGAAAGATATTTGTGCCAGACCTATGTTTTTCATTGGTCTGGCTCAGTTAATTGGGAATAGCAATTAATACATGCTAACGCCAATCCATATAAATTTAGGCAATATTTCCAATTTTGAGTTTTGAAGTGTATTTACTGATTTTGGCAATCGTGTGTGTCTATGTATCGGTTACCGATTTTCTCTATCGCAAGATACAAAATTTCGCATTGTTGATATTACTCTTTTTGCAATGTTTTCTGTCAACGTTAGATATTCAGATTATGAGTTTTTTACTGGTGTTAGGGGGAGGGTTGCTTGTTTACGCCCTGATTTGGATTGGAGCCGGTGATATTAAATATGCCGCGGTTCTATCACTAACCATACCTCTCAACGATTTACTTTGGGCGTTTGTTATGACGGCTTTTACTGGCGGATTTTTAGCCGTTATTTATCTCGTAAATAACAAGCTGATAAGTAAAAAGCTAATAAGAAAAGCGTCGAACGACCAACAAGGTATTCCATATGGGATAGCAATTAGCATTGGATTCTACTTGGTAATTTTAACTCAAAACACGCCACATATATAAACCTCCAAGAATGAGAACATTATGAGATCTCGACTGGTATTACTTGTTGCCATTGCTGCCTTAATAGTTGGCGCGCTGGGCGTTGTCGATTTGTTGAAGAGTGAACCTCAACAGACAACGACCGCTGAAGTGGTGGAAGAAAAAAATGAAGAGCATGTTGCCGTTTGGATGACCACGGAACCTTATGAAAAAGGACGTGCGATAGATGCGCAAGGTGTCGTAAAACAACAACTCCCTCTTAGTGAAGCATTAACGCTTGGTGTCAGAGAAGACGCACAAATCAGCTTTTCACCCTCCATTTTGCTCAATCGTAGCCTTAGTGCAGGTGAGGTTGTGCTACCTGAATATCAAGTGACGCCTGGCCAGCCCGGATACATCGACCTTTTGATCACGGAAGGTATGACGTTATACCCACTTAAAGTCAGTGACAAAAACCTAATCAACGACTATATCCGCCCTGGAACGTCCATTGATATCCTCACTGTGAGCTCTCCAAACGATAACTTAGCTGGAAATATCGATAAGCCGAAGCGCTTTAGAGGGGTGAAGGCGTCAATGTTTCTTAAAAACGTCAAAGTACTGAACATTGGCAATGACGCAACTGGCGACAGTTCTATTACCGCTCGTGCTCCGAGTAAAGAGGATGGACTGACTACGGTGGTCATCGAAGTTAGCCCCGACGAGTTACCAAAACTTGCGCTAGCACAACGAACAATGCACATCGAAATTTACCGAAGCCAAACCTACACGCAACCCGAGTTCGCGGAGGTGCGCAATATTATCGATAACTACACAGGGATTGCTGAGTTACGTGGTAACGAGAACAACCCGAGAGAGGCTTTGTGATGATGATTCACCATCGAATCAAACAAGTACTGTTTGCTTCCATTCTAGCGCCGCTGATTGGTTTACTTTCTATAACAAACGCTTTTGCCGCCGATCGCTCCATCACGCTCAACGATGGTCAGCACATCCAGCTAAAAAGTCCGATTGGCCAAGTGTTTATTAATAACCCTGACATCGTCGACTACAAAATAATCAACGACAACACGATAGTTGTGTTCGCCAATGCTATTGGGCAATCACGACTGATCGTCTATGGCATTGATGGTGATGTTCTGCTTTCAGACCGCATTATTGTTGATTTGGATTTAACGGATATTAGACGACAACTCAAATTTCATTTCCCTGATGCCAAAGTCAAGATTCAGTCTGTGGGAGAGCAAGTCGCCGTGAGTGGTCTTGTTGATTCCGAGGCGACTCGTGACGATATCTATCGTTTGGTTGCCACTCTGCTTGGACGAGAGAAAACAGAGAAATGGGACAAAACGGTGAAGCTGGAGTTTAAATCCGACAACTCAAATTATGAAGAGCCCGAAAGCATGGTGTTTGCCCGCAATATGACGTGGGAAGGGATCATCGAACGCATTGAAGTGGCGACGACTCAGCAAGTGAACGTCAAAATATCGGTAGCGCAAGTAACCGAATCGTTTGGACAAACTGTTGGTGTTGATTGGAGTTCAGTAGGTTCAAGCGTCGGCGAATTTGTTTTCGACCAATTCGATGCAGCAAACCTGAGTACGTTAATCACGGCATTAGGTAACGACCAGATTGCTGAAGTTCTGGCTGAACCTAACTTAACCGTGTTGTCCGGTGAGTCTGCAAGTTTCCTTGTGGGCGGCGAAGTGCCCGTTATCGTTACTACCAGTAACAATGTGAACATTTCCTTCAAAGAGTTCGGCATCAAACTCGATCTCACCGCGAAAGTGCTTAGCCAAGACAGAATCCGCATGCAATTAGCGCCAGAAGTAAGCGAAGTTGAAGGTTATATAGAAACGGCCGGAATCAAAGTTCCGCAACTGGCTTCACGACGTGCGATGACAACCGTTGAGTTAGCCGATGGCGACAGCTTCGTCCTTGGTGGCTTGATGAGCAGTGCTGATTTGGAAAAAATGCAAAAAATTCCTTTTGTTGGCGACATACCAGTACTCGGTGCCGCATTCCGCAAAGCAACCACAGAAAGAAAACGAACTGAATTGATCATCGTTGCTACCGTGAATCTTGTTGAACCGATGAAACCGAAAGACATTCAACTGCCTTACATCAAGAAGACTTCCACGTTGGCGCGTTGGCTAAACATTAAATGGGATGGTAAGTCGGTGACATCTTCCGATGCAACGATTCGTCTGTTGTCGCAAGGAGGGTTTATCCAATGAAGAAATTACTATTAATGGCGTTATTCAGCACGTCACTTTTAGGCTGCGCCTCTGAGCAATATTTTGTTGGTCATGGTGCTGAAGCCTTGGTGTACAAAGAGCACCACAGCTTTGAGTTTGCGATGAAAAACCGTACTGAAACCACTAAGCAGATTACTGCCTTGATTCAAGGTATTGAATCAACGGACAAAGAAGCCACTTATGTCGTGGATTACAAATCAACCCGAAGCAAACAGATGTTGCAAGAGATCTTCGATCAATATCCGTCGCATGTCATCGCGCCACAAAGAGTCTCGTATCGAAGCGCTCAGTTGTTACCGAGCGACTTAAAGATTCAGGTGACCTTAACGCGTTTGAAGACTCAAGAATGCGCACCAGCACAGATTCACGTTCGGTTGAGGCAGCCAGACTGCTTTGCTGAATCGATGCGCTTGAAGCAAGTGGCTTACAAGTCTCGATTGGTAGGAGAGCAATAATGTTTGACCTGACTAAAGCATTAACAACAAAGGCCAAGCCAGTTCAGACCGGAACGACAGGTGTTGCCGGATGTACTTTGTTCTATCAATCTCAAGAGTGTTTAGACCTTGTTCAAGAAGTCTTTCGATTTGAAGGGTGGAATGACCCTGCATGCGTTAAAGCCAAAGCCGGCTTGACCAAGCTGACAGAACAACAAAGTAGCCACATTGTGATTCTAGAGCTTAATGAATCGACCAATGTGGTTGAAGACGCTAAATCTTTTGCCAGCAAACTACCCACGCATAAAGGGGTGGTTGTGATTGGTAAAGAGGATGCGATTTCTACGCTTCGTTCGCTTAAAGATATGGGTTTTTACTACGTGTTCTGGCCAGTGAATAAGCAGGAATTTGCTGACTTCTTAAACCACGTAAGTAAGAACCTCAAGACTTTTTCTGGTGTTAGCCAAAAACGCAAAGCGAAGCGAGTGGCGATTGTCGGTTCAAAAGGCGGCGTGGGTGCATCGTTTCTATCAACCGAGTTGAGCTCACTATTATCAACACAAGGCTCGGACACGATTCTCGTCGATCATCAATATGCGGATACCAATATTGATGTCTTGCTCGGCCTAAAAGACTTTAAGCCGAGAACCATTGACGAGTTCACCGCACCATTGCATGAAATGGATGAAGAAGGGGCGTTGAGTTACCTAATCAATGCTCGCAAGAACTTACGTCTGTTGGCGATTGATGGCGACATGAGTCAAACCGATGTTCTTAATTACAACCAAACCTTGTGTGACCTGTTAGCGCGCAACACCAATTTCATTATTGAAGACTTTTCTGGTGGCGTGGATTTCAAAGTTGAACCTCAACTCTTGGTAGAAAATTTTGATGTGGTTGTGTTGGTGTTGGATGCCTCGGTGTCTTCAGTAAGAAGTGCAAAACGACTGTTTGAAAAAGTCTCCAACTTACAGCTTTCGTTATCGTCGCGTACGCGCGTGATTACGGTGGTGAACTACCATCGTCCGGAAAATGCCTACGTCTTACAAAAGCCCGATCTGATTAAGTATTTAGGCGCCAATGTTGACCTCGAAGTCGATTACTGCAAAGCGTTGGCGCACATCATTATCGATGGTAAACGCGGGCATAAGCATGATCGTCACATTAGTCGTTCTATGGAACAACTAGTGAAACTGATCAATGGTCAGCCGATGGATCAGAAAGGCATGAATTCTTGGTTGAAAAAGGTGCGTGTTAAATGAGTTCTAACAAAGACTTATACCTCGCGTTTCGTGGGCAGATCTTTGAAGCCCTAGATGCAGAAGCGGTTCAGAAAATGAGTCGTCGAGATCTTGAATCACAGATACAAGCAGCGGTTGATTTGTTGGCGAATAGCTACCAAAGACCGATAACCTCGATGATGAAGTCAGGCTTGGTGAAAAGTTTGATTGATGAACTGTTTGGCTTGGGGCCTTTACAGCCCTTGGTCGAAGACCAGTCTATTTCTGACATCATGGTCAACGGACCCAACAACATCTTTTTCGAACGACACGGCAAGGTGAAAAAGTCCGAAGTCTCGTTTGTGAATGAAGAACAGTTGTTAGCCATTGCTAAGCGTATTGCCTCACGTGTCGGAAGACGTGTCGATGAACTTTCGCCGACGGTCGACGCCAGGTTAGAAGACGGCAGCCGTGTGAACATCGTGATTCCTCCCATTTCGTTGGATGGTACCTCGATCTCTATTCGTAAGTTCAGAGAGCAGAACATCGGTTTTGAAGATTTGATTGGCTTCGGGTCGATGTCTCCAGATATGGCGAGAGTGCTGATGATCGCTTCGCGCTGCCGCATCAATGTGTTGATTTCTGGCGGTACAGGCTCAGGCAAAACGACATTGCTTAACGCGCTATCTCAATACATTGCCGAAGATGAACGTATTGTCACGATTGAAGATGCGGCTGAACTGCGTCTGCAACAACCCAACTTAGTTCGACTAGAAACACGTACCTCGAGTGTTGAACAAACTGGAGCGGTGACTCAGCGTGAGTTAGTGATCAATGCGCTTCGTATGCGTCCAGACCGCATTATTCTTGGTGAGTGTCGTGGCTCTGAAGCGTTCGAAATGCTGCAAGCCATGAACACCGGACACGATGGTTCGATGTCTACGTTGCACGCCAACACGCCGCGCGATGCGATTGCACGTGTTGAATCGATGGTGATGATGGCGAACCTAAATCAGCCTCTTGATGCGATCAGAAGAACGATCGTGAGCGCCGTTCAAATGATTGTTCAGGTTAACAGGCTACGCGATGGGTCTCGTAAGATCACAAGCATCTCGGAAATCGTCGGCCTAGAAGGCGACAGCGTGGTGATGGAAGAGATTTACCGTTTTCGTTATGACGACGCCCATTATGGAGAAACCGTTAAAGGTGAGTTTGTCACCGATGGCATTATGCAGCGATCTGAGCTTGTGAAAAAAGCGCAATTCTTTGGGCTCTACGAAGAGCTGAAAGCATCGTTTAAGGGGGCCTAGTATGTTTTGGCTTTCGTTAATCCTCTTTGCGTTTGTGCTGCTTTTGATCCGAGATTCAAAGGTAAAAAAGGTCAATCAGTTTTTCAATATTGAAGAAGTAGAAGCGGAAAACTTCAATGCCATTAACGTCAAGTCATTGGTACGTAAGCAAAACTGGCAAAAACTCAAAGAGTCGGTGTCACCCACGTTGATGGTGTTAGGTCCACGATCTTCTCTGTACATCGCGCTCTATATCACGGGCAGCATCATCGCATCTTGGTACATCGTTGTTGAGTTGTTATCAATCACCAATACGTGGTTTGTACTGGGCTCATCTATGGTGTTTACCCTTTGCGGTTATCGATTCCTGGTCACAAGAAGACGTCGAGAATTTGAGAATACGTTCCCTGATGCGCTGAACATTCTGATGAGTGCGGTAACGGCAGGTGATAGCCTAATGCAAGCTATCGGTTATGTAGGCGATGTGATGCACAACCCGATTGGTCGTGAATTTAAGCTAATGGGTGATCGCCTGAAATTGGGTGAGTCTCCAGAAGTGGTGCTTAAACGGTCGTGCAAAAACTATCCTTATCCGGAGTTTCTGTTTTTTACCGTGACGATCAGAGCGAATATCGCGCGAGGCGGCCAACTCAAGGGTGTGTTAGCGCGGTTGATTCGGGTGCTGGTGGACTCTCGAACGCTAGAGAAAAAGAAGATGGCGATGACTTCGGAAGCCCGAATTTCCGCCAAAATTGTTGCCGCTATCCCTTTGATTTTTATGCTCATTCTTAACTACGTTAATCCGGATAATGTGGAGTTTGTTCTCTACGACCCGGAGGGAAGGTTGGTACTGTTTTACGTATTGGGTAGTGAGCTTTTCGGTTTATTCATTGTTTGGTTATTAGTAAGAGGGGTACGCGCATGATGTTACTGGCTTCCCTTATCGTGTTGTTTTTTTCGTTACTGTTTCTGATTGTCGATTCGATTCGTAAAGAGCAACGACATAAGAAGGTTGCACTCTATATCGGGGATAATTCGGCTCGTGCGCCTTCGCGCGTAAATCGCTTTTTTGTTCGTTTTGGTAAAGAACATCGACAAGAACTCGAGCAAAAAATGATTGAGGCGGGATATTACAACACGGATTGGGCAAAATTTTATTTTCCGGCCAAATTGTTGGTATTAGCGTTGGTTTCAGGCTTGGTTTTGTTAGGGGACATGACATCCACCAACAAACTGATCGTGGTTATTTTCTCGCTGATTGGCGTCATTGTCGTCCCAGATACAATGCTACAAATGCGCCGCAAGATGTTGATCAGTCGAACCTCGGCTCAACTGCCATATTTGCTCGACATGATGTCGGTCTGTGTTCAAACCGGTATGACGATTGAAGCGGCGTTGGTTTATTTGGGCAAAGAGTTAGCTGAATTTGACTCAGACCTTTGCTACCAGATTAAGCGCACATCCGATTCTGCAAAAATACACGGTTTAGAAAAGGCGCTCAATGACCTGAGTGAGCGTATCCCAACGCCTCCAGTACGAAGCTTTGTATTGACCATCATTCAAAACCTGCAATACGGCACATCCGTGGCTCAGGTGCTAAGTGATCTCGCAGAGGACATGCGAAAAGTCCAAATTCTTACGGTTGAGGAAAAGGTAGGTAAGCTCTCCGCGAAGATGAGTGTCCCTTTGATCCTTTTCATCATGTTCCCGATCGTTATCTTGATTCTCGCGCCGAGCATCATGCAAATGACATTGAACATATAGGGAGACGACAAGTGATTGGAAAACGTTTTTGTCTGATTTTGTTGTCGATGAGTGTGCTGGCGGGTTGTCAATCGGCCCCTTCACCACAAGACCAGCAGCTTGGCGACGTGACTAGCATGGAAAAAGTGAAGAACTATGACGGCTTGGTTAGTTACTACAAATCCGAGCTAGAGCAGGGCTCCGAAGATCCAGAGGTGAAAGAAAAGCTGGCATGGGCATATTTCCATAAAGGGGATATCGAGTCGGCAGACTTCTATGTTCAACATTTGCAAAAAGAGGGGTTTGAAAATCCCAACTTGTACCAATTAGAAGGGCAAGTATTTGATGCAAGAAATGACGTTGAAAGTGCCATTGCTGCTTATTTGGAGTCAGTAGATGCGGGAAATACAACGGGTCAAATTCACGTTTTACTCGGCGTTTCATACACCAAAGTTGGAAGATTCAATGAAGCGTACCAAGAACTGAATCGAGCCCGTTTACGCGGTTATGACGATGTCGTTGTTAAGAACAACATTGCGATGATTCAAATGGCGAATGGCGAGTACCAACAGGCGATCGAAACGTTAGCCCCGGTTTTAAAAGAAGACCCAGCAAATAAGATCGTTAAAGCGAACCTAGCTATCGCACTAATGAAAACCCAGCAAATCGACTCGGCCAAAAAGTTACTCAAAGGCGACTTTTCAGCGGAAGAGATCCAGAGCATCGCCGCTGAATTAACTCAATTAGGAGTTAACGATGAAGCTTCTTAATAAGCAGAAGGGTGTGACGGCGATTGAGTTTGTGTTGGGTGCGCTTGTTCTGTTTTTTGCCACCTTTGCGATCTTCGAATCGAGTTACCAAATCTACGTTGTGAACATGACCGAGTATTCGCTGAGAGAAACCATCAGAAATACCAAAATATATGAAGGCGAAGGGATCAACGAGCAGTACGAAAATAAGTTCAAATCGTTAATCGAAGATGAAGACAATCTATGGAGTTTCTTAATTGATAGCTCAAGGTTCTCTATCGCAGGTCAGTACTTCAAAACCTATGACGATTTCATCGCGAACAGGGGACACTCTGATCAAGGGTTGAACTTCAATTACGACTTAGCCGAGATCACCGTGACCTACCGCTATACGCCAGTGATTAAACTGACTGGCGCTGCTGACAGGGACATTTCAAGCACCATGGTTTTGAACTTAGAACACGAGGGGTGGAAAGATGATGCGCCGTAAGCAACGTGTTCTTTCTAAAAGACACCAACAAGGCTCGTATACGATTGAGTTAGTTTTCATTCTAGTGGCCTTATGGGGCGTTTACCTTTTTGGCGCAGACTTGAGTCATCAGCTACTCGTGCGCGCCAAGCTCGATCGATCCAGTTTTGCTTTAGTCAATGTGATCAAAGAGCGTACTCGTTACTTTGATGCCGACGTGTTGGCAGGACAAAACCTACCCGTAACTAGTTCAGAGTTAGAAGACATGGCTAAAGTGGCAAGTCGAATGCTCAATACACCAGTTGATAACGTTGCGATCAAGATAGAGTCATTGACCAATAAAACGAATATCGCTGAATTCTCAACCCGCAAGTACAGAAACTTAAATTGCCAAACCGATTCGATTCTCGAGCATGCAGATTTAGCTCCGGTAGAAAAGGGCGTTGTGTATCCATTGTACCGAATCAGTCTTTGTGAAGAGCAAAGCTCTTGGTTCAAGCCCTTCTTCAACAGTGGCACCAGCACCACGATCAAGATTGGCTCTTCTTCAATAATGCCTGGGAGATAATGAAATGAAAATGCAGCACGATCGTCATATCAATCGCCAGCATCTCAGTCTCCAAAGACAGCAAGGGGTTGCCGCGGTTTGGATGGGCTTATTGCTCGTGCCAATCATGGGCATGACCTTTTGGGCGGTTGAAGGCACACGTTATGTTCAAGAGACTAGCCGATTACGAGATTCAGCAGAGGCGGCAGCCATAGCGGTGACCATTGAAGATCAACCGGATCAGGCTCGTGGGTTAGCGACCAAGTATGTCGAAAACTACGTGCGAGACATCAAATCAACCAATTTATCAGCAGACCGATTTCACCAAGCGGAAGACGAGGGCTCTGGGGTTCTTGAATACATCCAATACACAGTGAATGCCAAGACGACACACGACTCTTGGTTTGCGAGTAGCTTTATCCCTTCGTTTGATCAGCAGCAAGACTTAGCGGGACGTTCGTTAGCGAGAAAGTACCCTGTTTATCTTGGTGATAACAACATCGATATTGTTTTTGTGTCGGACTTTTCCGGTTCAATGAACGACAGATGGGGCTCAAGTCGACACATAAAAATCGATGATCTAAAGACTGCTATCGATGAAATATCCAGCAAAATCCTTTGCACATCGATTAAACAGGATTATGTCGATGGAGAGTGGAAATACGTTTGTGACGAACCGGGAGAAGATACAACCGGAGACAAGTTACTTAACCGAGTTGGCTTTGTGCCTTTTAACGTTCGAACGAGGGAAATCGTCTCGGGCAATAAAGCTAATGCGACCAGCCAATTGAGCTACAAAGATAACTATAAAACCAACGTATCACCCTATTCTTACAACGATGTTAACTGGGATTACTGGCGTACGTATTCGCAAAATGAGGTGATCAACTGTGCGAATTGGCAATCATATTGTCCTAATCCAAAAGCGGACAATCGACGGTATGCAAAACGCATTCAGGATGTGATCTATCAAGATAATTACTTGGTTGCAGATGTCTACAACTACGTTGATTTCCCTAGTTCGGTATCGACGATGTTTACTGACAAGTCGGGGTTGCAGCCGGATTTCTATGGCGTGAGTGGAACAAAGCTATTTAACGCGCATGGTTCTTCCAATTCATCGCAGTTTTCCAACATTCGCTTATCAAACAAGCTGTCAGATTTAGACCCGATTAATTCGATGTGGGCAGACGGCGGGACTGCGGCTTTTCAAGGTATTTTGAGAGGTTCTCAGGTGCTCCATGACGGTGACCCGAACAGTTCCGATCAAGAAGAACAGCAAGTCTATAACAAGAAAATTAAGATGCTGCTGATTTTAAGTGACGGGCAGGAAAGCCCAAACAACGGCATCCTCAAAGGGTTAGTCGATAAAGGCATGTGTGACAAAGCAAGAGAGGAAATACCAGGCTTATACATAGGTGTCATCGGAATTGATTTTCGAGCATCTCAGCAAAGTGGTTTTCAAGACTGCGTTGTCGACCCAAATGAAGACATTATCGATGTATCTAACCTAGATGAATTGATTGAAAAGATAGAAGAACTCATCCGTAAAGGCTCAAAAACAAGCGGAATCACTAAGTTGTACTAGAGGAAAATATGAAAAAGTTAATGATCAGTTCAATCGTCATATCGACATTGCAATTTAGTCTTATCGCTCATGCAGAAGAAGGTATCAGCACTTATTGCGACACCGCGTTTAGTGAATATCAACACAGTGTCATGGTTGATGATGTCGTTGGTATTGCACAGCACAGACAGGGCTTTTTACAAATAGAACAGCCGTCTGACAGCAGTGAGCTAAAGCAAGCGTTAGCAGGTCAATCCAATCTAGGTATGAATCAGTCAGGATGTAAGACTTGGATCAGTAACCAAGAACGCCAAGGGTTATTAGCACGTCTTCATTTTGGCTTTGATCAACACAACTTATCGCCGATGGGCAGCAAAGCATTGAGCCAACTAGCAGGCGAGTTAAAGACTAACGGCAGTGCGATTACGGTGGATGGACACACTGATAGCACTGGCGAAACAGGTTACAACCAAGCATTGGGGCTTCAAAGAGCGCTGACGACGTCGGACGGTTTAATAGCGGATGGTGTCGAGAAAAATCGCCTTGTGATTCGTTCGTTTGGTGAAAGTAAACCTATTGCCTCCAACGCAACGTCAGAGGGTAGAGCCAAGAATCGACGCTCCGAGATTTGGGCTTCTGAAAACGATAGCGTTGAATTGGAAAATTAGGATGTTGGGGTTGGTTGTTGCTTGGCAATAGCCACCCTAAATTATCGCTTTTAGAATTTTGTTGTAACGGACTCTAATGAATATTCAATCAAGTTTAACTGTCTGACACTAAAGAAATATTAATGCTTTTTGATAAAATCTCTTCTGAAGGGATGGAAAAAAATATCGATATAGATACCTGGGTATCTATATTGGATAACATACGAGACATAATGGATGCATCTAATGCAGGCATCATTATGATCTCTGATTTGAGTTGCTCTGGTTCTGAAAGTGTTTGGAGTTCCTCGAACATATCTTGCAACCAGCATAAGAGCCGAATTAGCTTCTTTTGTGAGTATGTGCATAACGAAAATCGCACCGTTTATTTGAGTGGTCACTCCGATGGTGAATCTGTTTCGGCAAAGGGAGCAGATGCTTATAAGTCTTTTTGCGGCGTCCCGGTAAGAGATATTGATGGCGAAGTGTTTGCGGTGCTTTTGGTGTTTGATTTGAGCCCAACAACGTATACGCAAAGCCAAGTTAACTTGATTGAAAATATTTCAACCTTGCTGCGTTCTGAAATCTTATTAAAAGAAGAGAGCCGGATTTTATACAAAAACAGTCACTTTGATATCATGACAACGCTGCTTAATCGAAGGGGCTTTTTTCACGAATTCAACAAAGCAAACATCAGCGACGGAGAGATCGTTTGCTTGTATTTCGACTTGGATAATTTGAAGTACATCAATGATACCTATGGTCACTTCAAAGGCGATGACTATATCTCTGGCTTCGCGTCATGCATTAAAAACAATTCAAAGTACAACATCATATCGGCTAGGGTCGGTGGTGATGAGTTCATCGTCGTCATACATTCTGAAGAGACGGGGTATGCTTCTGAGTTGGTCAATAAAATTCACGCGGATTTCGATGACTTCATTGAAGATTTTTGTTGTGATGATGATGTTCCGCTCGGTTTTTCATATGGTTGTGGTACTGCGGATTCTCGAAGTTTCAACATCATTAATCTAATAAAGTCGTCCGATGAAAACATGTACCTCAATAAGAAGAACAAGATTTAGATGTTCATGACAGACACAAAAAAGCCCACTAGTGTGGGCTTAGATGTAGATGTAGATGTAGATGTAGATGTAGTAGCTTTCTAAACTAAGCTCGAATGATCATTTGCTCGCGCTCTGGACCTACCGATACCATTACAATTGGCACACCCATCAACTCTTCGATACGAGTAACGTAATCTTGTGCGGCTTGAGGAAGGCTCTCAAACGTGCGGCAACCCGTGATGTCTTCATCCCAGCCAGCCATATCTTCATATACAGGTTTTAGTTCTGCCGTTTGTGGCCAAATTGGGTTCTCAGTGTGCTCACCTGAGTAAGCCGTACAGATCTTAAGTTCTGATAAACCAGAAAGGCAATCAATCTTAGTCAGTGCGATTTCAGTCGCGGCTTGCAGATCAACACCGTTGCGAGTTGCTACTGCATCAAAGTACCCCATATCACGTGGGCGACCTGTCGTTGCACCGTATTCGTTAGAGCTTTCGCGGAAGCTGTCTTGCTCTTCCATTGCTGTAACGAGGGTGCCAGTACCCACAGACGAGCTGAACGATTTAGCAACGGCAATTACACGCTCAGGGCGAAGGGCAGGTAAGCCACTACCGATACCCGCGTAAGCTGCGGTTACATTAGAAGACGTCGTCCAAGGGTATTCGCCGTAAACAAGGTCACGACCTGCACCAAGTTGAGCTTCAAACAGTAGGTTCGCGTCTTGCGATTGCAGTGCTTTAAGTGGCTCAGTCACGTTGCCGATGAATGGGCGCCAAGCTTTAGTCACTTCAAGTAGCCACTCTGTCATTTCAGAAGCAGTCTGAGTGAAATCACATTGAGGGTATAGAGCCTTAAGTTGAGGCATCTTCCAATCAAGTAAGAATTGAATGCGCTGCTCTAAAATCTCAGGTTGATTCAGCCAACCGACAAGAATGCCTTTCTTCATCACGCGATCGCCGTATGCTGGTGCGATGCCTTGACGTGTTGAACCGTAAGCACCATCGCCTAAACGTTCTTCTTCAAGCGTATCTTCAAGGGCGTGTAAAGGCAGACACAGTGTTGCACGGTCTGAGATCGCCATTTTAACTTTGATGCCAGCAGCTTGTACTTCTGCAATCTCTTCAGTTAGCGCAGCTGGGCTGATCACCATGCCAGGGCCCAGAACCGCCGTACAATCAGGATTAAATATACCACTAGGCAGTTGATGCAGTTTGAACTTACCGAAGTCGTTTACTACGGTATGGCCAGCATTGTTTCCGCCTTGAAAGCGAATGCTAGCAGAAGCTTGGTCTGCTAAAAAATCGACGATGCGGCCTTTGCCTTCATCACCCCAATTTGCGCCCACAACAACGATAGATGGCATAATTTTTCTCCTAACTGATTGAGAAATCATGTTAGGCCTACAAGGTGGATAAGAGAAATTAATTATCTTTATTATCTTGATAAGGATTTCATATATCTCTAAAGTCTTAACCCATAAGCGAGACTCCCTATCACGTTCGTCCCTCACTGTAGGGAATGACGGAGCGGGGTAGTCCCTCACTTTAGACGGTGATGTAAGTGACAAGAGAGAGGACATGATGCTTGATATTAATTTGTTGAAGACGTTTGTGACGCTAGCGGAATATAAGCATTTCGGTAAGGCGGCCAATGCACTGCACATGACACAGCCAAACGTGAGTTTGCATCTAAAGCAATTAGAGCAAACTACGCGGATCAAACTGATCGAGAGAAGCCCATTTCAACTGACTCAAGCGGGTGAAAGGCTATTAGAGACAAGCCAAAGAACGTTACTCGAACTTCAGATTTGTCAGGCTGATCTCAATGCCATTAACGACCTCAAAATAGGGACGTTAACCATTGCCGTGAGTGACATCATTTCTCGATTCTTATTGATCCGTCCTTTCCAGAAGTTCAAAGTGCAGTATCCCGGTATTGACCTTGCCTTGTTGAATACCACCTCATCTCAGGCATCGAGTTTAGTTAAGAATGCTCAGGCGGATCTTGGTTTTGTGATTGCGAAAGATCAACACAACGAGTCGCTCTATTTTACTAAGCTTCAAGAGCTTTCATGGTGTGCGTTAGGCGATGGCCTCGACATGCAAGACTCTGATAGCAAGAGAGAAAACGAGGTCAAAGGTGACGATGTAGATACAGAACTCACCTTGATTCTACTTGGCCACGATACGAGAACCCGCGACTTTATTGATGAAGGTTTACCAAGCCTAAACTTACCGAGTCACAGGGTAATGGAAGTAGGGAGTGTTGACGCTCAAATCGACTGGGCAGAAGCGGGGTTTGGTGTGGCTATCATTCCTGAGTTTGCAATATCCACTAAGCAACATTTGAAATCAAAAGTGACTCCATTAACCAACTTCTCAAGCACAAGCCTTGGTTATATCGTGAGGCAGAACCAAGTCTTGTCTAAAGCGACCAAGCAGTTATTAGGCTGGGTGAATGATGAGATTACTCTGTTACAAAACAAATAAACGCCATCACTGACTTTGAGTTACCTGAGCCTGCCAAGTGTGGGTTAACTTCTATATGAAAGTTTTCAATTAATTCCGCTGGAACAAACTGCGTACCTTCTTCAATCGCAATAATCAATTTTTCCAATATCGGATAAACCCTCAAGTACAAGTTATCGGAATAGGGTGCTGGCATGAACCTCCTACCAAATAACACAAACAACTCTTCACCCAAAAAGTGCTTCATTTTTTGATATTTTGGCTAACAGCAGGTGTCGTAACGCAAAGTTTTTCGCTGGCTTTTCTTAAGCTTTGTTCTTGGTAAACGGTGATGAACACCTTTAATAGATTCAAATCGACACTATTAAATTTCACGCTCTCACCATAAAGTTTTGCTTAACCAATCCTTAAGTTTATATGAATTCAGTTAACGCCATACGCTTTGTATAGTATTGGCACGTTTACGCATAATACGGACGTAATGAGACAACACTATGAGGTCACAATGTTATTACATCGTTCCACCTTATCAATTACGGCCGTTGGCTCACGAATTTGCGGCGACCTACCAAATAACGCCACGATCCAACGTACTAGGGCTTAATGGCCGGTTAATCGACCAAGAACTACGGGTTAGAACAATAGAGTTCAACAAATTAGTAGAGAGGGGTAGGTGCTCCTTTCTATTGTTCAATTTAGGGTCTTAGTCGAGTTCATTTTCAATATTTATCACGATCAAGGAAGTCATTACATCAACTAAGGCATGTTAATGATTCAGCAATATAGAGTTAGAGCTATAACAACTTTTATTTTTATCCTTTTATCGATAGCTAGTTCTATCGTTAACGCCGCTTCATTAGAAGAAATACAATTGTCATTGCTCAACGATGTATCTTCATTAGAGCAAGCGCACCAAACCCAAGATATCGCGGAAAATGAGCAAGAATTCTTAGAGAACATTTTAAGAAGAAAGAATGATCATTTCAGAACGCATTTATCACAAAATCATGCTCGACAAAGTACAAAAGAGAGCGCATCAAACCTTTTATTATCTCAAGTTGAGTTGCTGCAGCGTTTGCTCAATCTGAGCGAGAGTAAAATCAATACATTGGCGTACGACTTTCGCGCTGCAAGCGAAGAGCACAGAGGGAATTTGTTTGAACAACTTCAACGTCGCTCAACGCTCATGGATATTTACTACCAGCAGTTGATGAAAACCTTGGTTGAACTCGAACCTCATGATATTGAATTGGATACCGCTAAGTTACAGTTCCAGCAATCATTGGACGAAAGAGTGAACTTTCTTACCAACATCATTTTGTACAAAGAAGCCAAGATACTTGAATTGGAACAGCGCCGTACCTTTATGAAGGACGATGATGAAGCACTAGCCAAAGCTCTTGAATTACAAAATACAGAATTCGAAATCGTGATCCACAGCTTCAAGTCTGCGATTGGAATAATGGATAAACTCGATGTTGATACTACAGACCATCTCGCGTTACTGGATCAGATAAAAAGACACCTTCAAAAAGACGTCTTGGATGTTGATGTCGCTTATTCCTTTCTAGAAGACACTGTGGTGTCTTTTCGGCTGTGGTTAGTTGATAAAGCACCATCACTGTTCGTTCGACTATTACTGTGTTTCACCATACTGTTTGCCGCAAGAAAGATTGCGAACATTGTTGCGACTGGTGTCGGAATGAGCGTAAAAAGCGCCAAGATGAACTTCAGCGTGTTAATGCAAAACTTCTTCACATCAATTGCTTCTAAAGCCGTGATGTTTATTGGTGTGCTGGTGGCACTATCTCAGGTGGGCATTGAACTAGGGCCGCTTCTGACCGGTCTTGGTGTGGCGGGTGTCATCATCGGTTTCGCCTTGCAAGATACGCTCTCCAATTTTGCTTCTGGTGTGATGATCCTTATCTATCGTCCTTACGATGTCGGGGATCTGGTCAAAGTGAATGATATTCAAGGCACCGTTAACAAAATGAGCTTAGTGTCGACAACGATTCAAACGGTTGATAACCAAAGGTTGGTTATTCCCAATAACAAGATTTGGGGCGACGTGATCAATAACATTACGGCAGAACACATCCGACGAATCGATATGGTGTTTGGCATTGGCTACAAGGACGATATCGATAAAGCTAAACAACTTTTTATGGATATCTTGCTCTCTGATGAACGAGTCTTACCGACGCCAGAGCCGATGGTAAGAGTGCACTCTCTCAATGACTCATCCGTCGACTTTATTGTGCGACCATGGGTCAACACCAGTGACTATTGGGAAGTGTATTGGGATATGACCGAGAAAGTGAAAAAAGCACTCGATGCAGAAGGAATCTCAATTCCATTCCCGCAACAAGATGTGCATTTGTATACCCATAATTCAAACTAGCTCGACATTACCTGAATTTACAGTCAAAGCCATTTCTGATCGGGAAGTGGCTTTTTAATTTGTATCGAAAATACAACGAGTTCAAACAGAGCAAAGAACAGAGTTCCTCGCAGGCAATAATACGGTTTAGCAAAAGGGAGCAAACGATTTTCGCAAACATGAGAATAAGCCGTAAATAAAATTTCGCCCATAAATTAATCGCGAGCCAAAAGTAACCTCAATTCAGCATGTTACCTAGGATTGAGGCTATACATGGCCTACAAGCGTTGTTGTGCTGTCCCCAATTTTTGAATTGATAACTGTACATGTTATCAAATTGTGTTATTGATAAATCTAATTTTTAGTAAGGCAGTGGAGCGTCAACAGAATGAATGTCACATGCTTTGTATGTGGAAAAACCAAGGTCTATTCAAACGTTTCTTACTGAAATTTGAGTCTATTAAAATAATACTAATATCAAGAGCTACATACATGAATATAAAGAAAAAGCTGTATTCGTTAGGGATGTTTTCTATCTTAGGGATGGTTTCACTCCTTTTCACCACATCACAATTCGCAGACACCACCGCTCAAATGAGCGAAGCCAAACAAATAACTAAAGAACTCGAAGTGCGATTGCTCAACCTTCGCCGCAACGAGAAAGATTTCTTGCTGCGTAGTGATTTGAAATACCTCGACAAGTTCGATGTTAACTACAACAAATTCCTAGCGTCTGAATCACAACTTAATGCCGTGCTGAACGACTTGGGTTTAGCGAACAGCACACACTTGCGTGAAGATATTGAAACGTACCACATAAGCTTTGTTAACCTAGTAAAAGCCAGTGAAGTGTATGGACTAGCAAGAGACAGAGGCTTGCTTGGTCAATTTCATGAAGTGTTAGACAGCATAACTGCGACGGCCAGCGCTGAACAAAAAGTCGAGCTGTACTTATTCAACGATCTGATTGAAAAGGGCACATTCGACCCGAGTGTTCTGTCTATTACCTCTAATACGGCAAGCTCTACTGCTTTGATAGATGCTGCGCGTCAAGTGGTTGAACAGAAACGTGTGATTGGCATAAAGCATAATGAAGGCCTGTTAGGACAAGCACGCTCAGGTTCTCACGCGATCGAAACTCAATTCAAAGAGTTCTCTGCTGTGTTAGAGCAAGAAACCCAACAAGAGATGGACAAACTGTCGCTGATCAACAACATCCTTTGCGTCACGTTACTTGTGTCGATCATTCTGTTCAGCTGGTTAATCGTCCGTTCTATTATTGGCAAGATTGAGTCATTGCTTTCAGTGATCCGCAATATCGTAGATTCTAACGATGTGTCGATTCGTTCACACCTAGATGGCAAAGACGAACTGAGCACGTTAGGCCAATACTTCAATCAATTACTTGATCAACTTGAAGGTCTTATCGCGGCATCTCAATCTAAGTCACTTCAACTGACTCAAAGCACATCGAACATGCATGATGAGCTTGAATCGGTAATCAAGCAGTTTGAAGTGCAAGCTAACCACACCTCAACCATGACGACATCGGTGCAAGAGATGGTGTTAACGATTGGAGAAATCTCAGAAAGCACATCGGTTGCCGCTGAAGGTGTGCACCAAGCGAAAGTGAATGCCGATAAAGGACGTGAAGTGGTTGTCGACACCATCAACAACATTACTCAATTGTCTGAGCGCCTTTCAAGCAGCCAAGACTCGATTAGCTCGTTGAACCATCATGTTGATCAAATCGGCGATGCAGTAAACATCATCCAAGGTATTGCAGAACAAACCAACTTATTGGCACTGAACGCAGCCATTGAGGCAGCACGTGCCGGTGAACAAGGCCGAGGCTTTGCCGTGGTGGCAGATGAAGTTCGAGCTCTTGCAAGCCGAACGCATCAATCAACAACCGAAATCACCAGCGTTGTGACAGCAATTCAAAGCCAAATGAACGCTTCGATGACCGAGATTGGCGAATGTAACCAACAAGGCCAACTGACTCTTAAAGATTCAGAAGAATTGGATGCGAGCTTACAGCTTATCTTGAGCGACATGGAAAGCATTCAAGGCAATTCAGAACGTATTGCATCAGCGATTGAAGAACAGGGTGCTGTAATGGCGCAAGTGAGTGACTCAATCACCGAGCTAAACACCATTTCAAGTGACAACAACGCATCAGCTCAGCACTGTTTAGTTGAAGTTGATAAGGTCGCAGAGCAAGCCCACGACATGGATAAAGCCGTGGCGCAGTTCAAAACGTCGTAACATTCCTGGAACTAACTAAAACCAAAGGCGCAGATAATCTGCGCCTTTTTTTCATTTCTAGATTAAGAATTTACGTATGGTGAACCATTTGAAATGAACATTATCACTATTTTAACTTGTGACATTTTCTTAATCACAGTGTTAGGTCTATATTTTTAAGTAACAACAATGGACTGATAAGAACGGAGATCGGGTTGATTATCTTAGCTATTGCGAGGTTCAAGGAGGATCAAAAGGAAGCGATGAGTAAGAACTTCGTAAATCTTTCTGAATCTTTATGCGCGAGTGGTAACGATATTATTACTATTACGCCAACTGGTTTTATTACGAGCCTCCCTATTGAACAATTTACTTTTCGTCAAACGAGTCGCTATGAATCTCTGTTTGAAGGAGCTAATAATCTTATTCTCCTTTGTAAGCTTTTAAACCAACTTCTTATAGAGAGGCAACGCGTAAATGTAAATATTCATATCGCGACGCCCATTGAGCTATTGCTTGTATTTTTGTTTTTAGATTCGAAGTATAGAAAGAATACTACGATTTCAATTTGGCAGTCTTACTTAAGTTATCAAGAATTTAAGGATAACTATCGGTTTTTCATTAAAAATTGGACCGATTATGCCCACTTACTTGTCTTTAATTCATTCATTTCTGCGCCTATTTATGCGCGACTATTACGATTTTTCCATCAAGTATGTGTACATAATGAGTATCAGAAAAATCAACTAATCAGATGTTCAAGCTTCCCAGTAACTTATATTCCTGTAGGCGTTTTTTCCGAACGTTTCTCTAAAGATGAAACACAACCACACAATGAAAAATTGGAGTTGTTGTACATAGGTCATGCAAAACCATCAAAAGGGGTGGATGTACTAATTGATATAGTCAAAAAGGTGAGGGAACGAAATCATGTTGATTTTCAACTAACACTTTGCTTGAGCGGCTTTGGAGATAGCGCTCGTATACAACGAATTGTGTTCGACCATAAGCTTGAACAATACGTCAGATTTAAAGCGAAGATAGATATTGTACAAGAAATGACAAGTGCAGATTTGCTTATTCTTCCACTGAGAACTTGTGTTGGAACAAGTTTAAGTCCAAACCTGATTATCGAAGCGATATCTTGCGGTCTTCCTATTGCGGTGCCCGAATTTGAGCAACTCGAAGAAGTCATTCAGTTTGATTGCAACGCAGTCAAATTAGATCTTCATGATTTAGATAGTTGTGCAAAAACCATAGAAAGTGTTGTTGAAGAAAACCAATTACCTTACCTATCCCGCTATCAGACAGCCCAGTTCGAACAGAACCATACGCTAGAACACTTTGTCACAGGATATGCTCGTGCGTTGAAACTAGACGGGAGAAGTCATGGATAAGATTAGCTTTATTGCCCCATGCTTCAATGAAGAATCTGTCATTGAAGAGTACTACATAAGACTGTGTGAAATAGCTGATACTTACAACGAATATGAATTCGAGTTTGTCGTGGTAAATGATGCGAGTGAAGACGGCAGTGCTGTGTTATTGGATAATCTTGCTACTAGGGATATTAGGCTAGTTATTATTCACTTAGCTGCGAATGTTGGACAACAAACTGCGTTATTCGCGGGGATCGAAGCTGCTAAAGGTGACATCAACATAACCATTGATATTGACTTACAAGATCCTCCCGAACTTATTAAGTTATTCATTCAAAAGATCGAAGAGGGCTTTGAAGTTATTCATGCTCAGCGTTTGTCTCGAGCTGAAGAAACTGCGTTTAAAAAGCTTAGTGCTAAGTTGTTTTATCGCTTTCTATCCATTACGTCCTCTGTGCGTTTGATTGATGATTGCGGAGATTTTCGGGCCTTCACCAAACCGGTGAGGCAAGCCGTATCTATGTACCGAGAAAAGCATAAGTATTTGAGAGGCATATTCGCTATTGTCGGTTTTAATCAGACAATAGTGCAGTATGAGAGAGAGGCTAGGCACTCTGGTGAAAGTAAATACTCGTTAGCCAAAATGATAGCTCTAGCGTCAGATGCCGTGCTTAACTTTTCTCGTTTCCCTATCCAGTTAATGTTTGTAGTTTCGACGTTGATGTGGTCCTTAGGTCTAATCTACTTAAGCAAGGCGTTAATAAGTAAATTTCTTTTCGAAACGACAATTGATGGTTGGACATCTATTATCTTTTTTCAGGTTTTCTTTTCTGGAATCTTACTCTTTTTCGTTGCACTCATTGGATCCTATGTTGGTCGAATATTTGAACAAGGTCAGGAAAGACCGGACTATGTTGTTCGATACACCAAGAATGTAAAACATAACGATGACAATACTTAAATTCGGCTCTATTGGAGTTATGAATACGGTACTGAGTTATCTTATTTTTCTTGTTCTTATTCGGTTAAATATACATTATTTAACTGCAAGCGGACTGTCCTTTATAGTAGGCACATTGTTTAGCTATACCGTAAACTCTAGATATACGTTTTATGTTCAAAAAAATATTTTGGACTTTACAAAGTTTTTGTCTGTAACAATAGCATCGCTCGCGTTTGGTCTATTACTACTTTATATATTGAAAAGTAAGTTAGGTATTCCTGTGCTAATTGCGCAAATGTTTGTAGTCATCGTTCGTTTTCCGTTCGTTTACTTACTTATGAAGTTCGTAGTTTTCGGACTTAAACGTTCATCTTGATGAGTCAGGTAGGAGGAGTGAATTATTCAAACTAATAAGCAGAAAAAGCAAGAATTCTACAGCGATCCTAAGACTGTTGAGCAGTATGAGAAGCTTAGATTCTCAAATGTAGGGGGGCAGTTTGTTCACGAACTAGAAGAGCAGACATTTGCTAAACTTCTTGAAAATGCAACGCAACCCGGAAACATCTTGGATATCCCTTGCGGGACCGGTCGAATGTTTCCAATGCTTAAGGAATTAAGTTTTGAGAATATCTATGGCGGAGATTACTCTGATGAAATGCTAACACAGTGTCAATCAAACGGGCATTCTGATTTAGTAAACATATCCAAACGAGATATTTACGATACGAAGTTTGAACCTAATAAATTTCATGCCATTTTATCCAGTCGCTTTTTATTCCACTGTGATGACCAACCCCGTTTATTTATAGAGTTTAAGCGATTAATAAAACCAAATGGTTATCTTATTTTTGATACGCTTAATTGGTCCCCTCGTAGTAGGCTTTCATTTTACTCAAAAAAGTTAGGGGGGGATATTTTTATAAATGATCATAAGAGTATAATTGCGCTTGCGAATCAATATGGATTTACAGTAGTAAAATCACAGAATGTCTTTATGTTCCCTAGCTTCTTATATAATTTTATACCAAGTTTTTTAATGAGTTTAGTACGTAGGTTGGAGTTGGTTTGGCCTAGTATCTTGAAAACTAAGACAGTTTGGTTACTAAAAAAAAATGATTGAACGACGAGTACAAAGGTTAATCAATGTCGGATTCTTTCTTTGTTTTATCATGTATATTTTCATAGCATTTAATTCAGTTTTGATTAATGATGACTATATGGCTTTGTACACTATGTGGCTGTTGAGTGATGGAAAGGAAGCAGGTGTTGACTTCAATATTGACAGCTATACATTATTATTCGATTTGTTAGCACCGCTTTACTACATTGTTGGGGAGAGGATAGAAATAGTATATTTCTATCGTATACTCTTTATTTTCTTAATACTCATTGCTTCTAATCAAATTTACTTACTTATACGGATCTTTTTTAATAGGTCAGTAGCGCTTATTACCTTAATTTTCATCCTAACAACGACTGCAATGTTTATGAGAGGGCTAGACTTGAGGCCTGACTTGCTAATACTCGTTCTATGGCTTCAGATATTGGTTGTTATATACGTTAAGAAAGACAAATCAGGAAAAAAAATGTTCTTGATTGGATTCTTGTGTAGTTGTGCCTTACTTTTTAAATTCAAAGCAATATTAATTGGTGTCGTAATTGGTATTTATTTATTAGCTGGCATTAGCCAACCACATTTTTTTAAGAAAAAAGTGGTAAAAGTTATGGCTTTCGTTAGTGGTAGCTCCGTTTGTATAATGTTGTTCTACTTTTTTGGAAGTGAAGCAACATTTAATCTATTTTTAGATACAACCCAGGATTTATTACTTTATTCAGTTAATCATACTTCAGAAAATGTTTCATTGCGTATTAAGGTCTTAGGTCGTTATTTTATTCAAGACACTGTGTTTTGGCTGTTAAGTGTGTCAGGATTTTTTATCGCATGCCTTCAATTTAAAAAGTGGGACTATCAGAAACAGTCGTGTCTACTCGCGATGTCATTTTTGTTGTTATTGACGATATTGGCAAACCCACATTATCATGCATATAACCTTGTGACACTATATCCGCTAATGGGAGTTTTCTGTGCATTCTCCATCAATTTCTTGTCATCAAGTAGAAAGATATCAAGAGAGACAAAAATTAGATTATCAATCATCGTTATCTCAATCTCAGTTATCAAAGGAGCTATAATTAATTATTATCGAGACAATCAACACCAAATAGCATTACATCAGTTTATTAAAAACAATACGCTATATGTAGACTCTGTTTTCGCATATGAAGGCGTTGGGTTATTTCGACCGTCAACCTACCACTGGAGAACTTCAGCGATCAAAATTAATAATTACTGGGAAGGTAGATACAATGTGTGGCAAGAGATTTTATCAGAAAAACCTATTCTCGTTTTAGAGAGTTATCGAATTCCAAATTGGTTATTACAAGAAGATCGTGTTTCTCTCTACGCTCATTATGTTGAGATTGCACCTCATGTGCTTACATTAGGATTTTCTAACGGTTCTAATATTGAGGGAAATATACTTCGAGAAGGACTGTACAAGGTCACAAATTCAGATGGGGAAATATGTCTTCTCGATGAAAAACGGTATTTTTCTGGGGAGAGTCTATGGCTGAAAACTGGTCCGCATACTCTTTCTACAGAAATTGGGATTTGCACGATACAGTGGAATTTTACCAAAGGCGCGTTGGAGGAACTGAAGCGAAGCAATAGCCGGAGTAAGCCATATTTGTATAGCCCTTAGCTTATTCTAGTGAATTGACCTCCCAACATTGAGTATGAAACATGGCGAAAACGGTGAGTTTAGGAGAAACGAAAAAACGGCCCTAACTGGGGGAAGGTTAGGGCCGCTGTGTTACGTATTTTAAAGAAGGAGATTTACTTGCTTCGGCCTTCCAACACATCAAGTGCCAACTCAACCGCTTTATCAATATTGTCGCATCCCGCTAACTTACCTGAGCTGATAGGACCAAGCACATTAGCGTATAACGAGAGCTGCTTGTTAAATGGCAGGCTCAACTGCTCATATAAACGCTGGCGAATCTCGGCATGTTGCTCAGGAGCGTGAGCAGCAAGGCTTTTCAAAGTGTCATAAACAAGAGTGGTGGTAGTGTTCATTCGTCTCTTTATCATTAAGTGGGAGGCGTCTATTTTATAATCTTTATGGGCACTTTTACTGTGATATATGTCATACAATATTATTAATGTTTTATGTCTTTTTAACCGAATGAGAATAAGGAATTCCAAAATAGACTTAAGTATCTGTGAAATAAAGCTAAAATTTTGACAGGCTATAAAGCATAGTAACGAACTTACGATAGAGCCTGCTTTAGCTTACTTGCAATGGGAGGCTGAATCTCACAGTAAAAGGAACAACATGCACTACGACGTATTCAATGGAGATGCAGATGGCATTATCGCTTTGCTGCAACTGCGCCTAAATGAGCCAAAAGAAACTGTACTGATCACTGGTGTAAAGCGTGATATCAAGTTGGTTTCTCAAGTGGTCTCTAAATTGGCGGAGCAGGGCGATCAAGCGGATGTTTCGTCTGTTACGGTCCTAGATGTATCTATGGAGAAGAACCTTCCGGCTTTACACTCGTTACTTGAGGCTAACGTTGAAGTGTTCTATTGCGACCACCATCGCACAGGCGATATACCGCAGTCTAAGTTTCTTAAGACGTTGGTTAATACGGCGCCTGAATGTTGCACCAGTTTGTTGGTGAATCAGAAGTTAAAGGGTGAGTATGTTGCGTGGGCCATTGCTGCTGCCTTTGGTGATAATTTAAAAGCGGTAGCCACACGGTTAGCAGTCGAAAATGGCTTTGACCGATCTCAAACTGAGTTTTTGGAAGAGTTGGGGACTTTAGTCAATTACAACGGCTACGGCTCGTCACTGAGTGACTTGCACTTCACGCCAATCAAGCTTTACCAAGCTCTCTATCAATATCCGAATCCGTTCGCTCTCTTAGATGACAAAGATTCAGTTTTTTATCGTCTTCGTACTGCTTATCAAAGTGACAACCAACACTTATCAAACTTAATACCCATATATGAGAGTGAAGTCGCGCGTGTGTTTGAATTGCCAAGTGAGACTTGGGCAAGGCGTATTAGTGGTGTCTTTGGCAATGAAATCGTTAATCAAGACCCAGGCCGAGCGCAAGCGGTGTTAACTAAAAACCAAGATGGTGAATCTTATACTGTGAGTTTGAGAGCACCGTTATCAAATAGAACGGGTGCAGACGAAATTTGCTCTAGTTTTGAAACGGGTGGTGGAAGAAAAGCAGCAGCGGGCATCAATCAACTCACTGAAGAAAATAAGATGAATTTTATTGCGTCAATTGAGGATTATTATTCACCCTTAGGCAAATGTATCGATAGTTAACTCTCGATCTGGCAACTGAAAATACAATAATTGTCACCTACATCTTTGGTTGTTCGTGTGCGCATCTAGCATACGTACAGTTAATAGACCTAATCAATTTTCGTGACGTCACTCGCAATGATAAATCTCCGTTAGGCCAGTGAATCCGAGGGTTTCTAGACCTTTTACTCTTATTCTCAGCCCAGGGTGTCCACTTTGCTATTTTTACATATTCACCTTAATTACCCGAGTGAATTAAGATTATAGATTCATTTGCCTCACCAATAATTCAGACCAATAAATCAATGTTTTAGCATTTTAATTTGAATGAAAAGTCAAAATCATATTGATTCTTATATTCAATCTGTGACTTAAAATCACAAGTTAAATCAAAGGTCATCTTTTCTTATAAATTCCATTACTTGTCTATAAATATTCATGGCTAAAATGAATTGATTCGGTTGTGATGGGCACAGCTGTTGAGTAAGGAAATGGAATTGATGTTGAAACGTAAAGCTCTGCAATTAGCGGTATCTGTCGGAATGGCCGCAATGTCTGGCGCTGTTTATGCGAATGGTTCAGATATGACGAATCCAGATTCTGGTGTCGTAGTCGGTTATTGGCACAACTGGTGTGATGGTGGTGGTTACCAAGGTGGCAATGCGCCTTGCGTAACATTGGACGAAGTGAACCCAATGTACAACATCGTGAATGTGTCATTCATGAAAGTGTACGATGTTGCTGATGGTCGAATCCCAACTTTTAAACTGGACCCAACCATTGGGCTGTCAGAGCAACAATTTATTGACCAAATCTCAGAACTCAACAAGCAAGGTCGTTCTGTCCTGTTAGCTCTGGGTGGTGCAGATGCACACGTAGAACTAGAAACCGGTGATGAAAGAGCCTTTGCTGATGAGATTATTCGTCTGACTGAGCGTTACGGATTCGATGGTCTGGATATCGATCTGGAGCAAGCCGCGGTAACCGCAGCCAACAACCAAACTGTTATTCCTGATGCGTTAAAACTGGTGAAAGACCATTACCGTGCTGAAGGCAAAAACTTCCTCATCACGATGGCGCCTGAATTTCCATATTTAACGTCAGGTGGTAAATATGTACCATACATCGACAATCTAGAAGGTTACTACGACTGGATTAACCCTCAGTTCTACAACCAAGGTGGCGATGGTATCTGGGTTGATGATATTGGTTGGATTGCTCAAAACGATGATGAATTGAAAGAAGAGTTCATCTACTACATTTCTGATTCTCTAATCAACGGTACTCGTGGCTTCCACAAGATCCCACACGACAAGCTAGTGTTTGGTATCCCTTCAAGCATTGATGCTGCAGCGACGGGCTTCGTGCAAGATCCTCAAGATCTATACGACGCGTTCGAGACCTTAACGACTCAAGGCCAACCTCTGCGCGGTGTGATGACGTGGTCTATCAACTGGGACATGGGCACCGATAAGAACGGCCAACAATACAACGAACAGTTCATCAAAGATTACGGCCCATTTGTTCATGGGCAAGTGACACCGCCACCGGTTGAAGGTGAGCCAGTGCTGAAAGGCGTTGAAAATGCGCGTGTTCTTCATGGCAGCGCATTTGACCCAATGGAAGGCGTAACTGCAACAGACAAAGAAGACGGCGATTTAACGTCTTCAATTGATGTTGAAGGATATGTTGAAACAGCAGTTATTGGCACTTACGTTCTGACTTACCGTGTGAAAGACAGTGACAACAACGAAACCACCAAAGCAAGAACGGTAGAAGTTTATAGCCAAAAACCAGTATTCGATGGCGTATCTGATACGACAGTAATACTTGGTTCTGCATTCGACCCAATGGCAGGTGTGACGGCGAATGATGCAGAAGATGGTGACCTAACGAGTTCTATTACACACACTGGCAGTGTCGATGTGAATGAAATGGGCAACTACTCGCTTGTATATAGTGTGACAGACAGTGCGCATCAAACCGTCACTGCTGAACGTAAAGTGTCTGTGACTGACGGTTCTAACTGTGCTGCTGCATGGGATGCCGACACGGTTTATGTTGAAGGCGACCAAGTTTCACATGACGGTTCAACGTGGGCAGCCGGCTGGTACACTCGTGGCGAAGAGCCAGGAACAACAGGTGAGTGGGGCGTTTGGAAACAGGTTTCAGATTCTTCTTGCGGTGGTAACCCTGATCCGGGCACAGATCCTGAACTTGAAGTTTCGGGTCTTCAGTCCGAATACGCACCTGATAACGGTGATGTCCGCTTGGATCTGACACTAACGTCAAACGAAGCAATGGATGTGACTGCAATGGTGCTAAATAGTGCTGGTACTTTAGTTGAACAGACTAAAGTAAACCTCGTCGATAGCCAAACAATCACCATCGTTTTGAATGACGTAACTGAAGGCCAATACTCACTTGAAGTGGTTGGTACTGCATCGGATGGTGAAATGGTCATGGTGAATAATTCGTTCTCTGTGAAAGACGGTGGCGGTACTACACCACCTCCAGGTGATTACCCTCCTTATGAAGCGGGCACAAACTACGCAGCCGGTGACATTGTAGTGGGCAGTGATAATGGTTTATACGAATGTAAACCTTGGCCATACACGGCTTGGTGTGCAAGCGCATCTTACGCTCCAGCAGAAAGCCAATACTGGCAAGATGCTTGGACAAAGTTGTAAGGCAGCTAGATTTAGCGGTAGACGCTAGAGAGACAAAGTAAACGATATAAGAGAGGCTATATGCCTCTCTTTTTTGTGCCTGCAATTCATGACGATGTAGGTTTGGCTTCATTAAAACCGTTTTGTAATCTCAAGCTTGAGTATACGCCTTGCTCTAGATCAAAATAAGAGTGATTATCAATTGTATTAATAGATTGATAGATGCACTATGCGCACAGTGAATTTTCAATTTTGTGAATATCTAAATAATGAATCTAGCGCAAGTCGACCTTAACCTCCTAGTCATCCTTAAGCACCTTTTAGAAGAAAAGCATGTGTCCAACACGGCATTGGCACTCGATATGAGTCAGCCAACGGTGAGTCGTTCGCTGCAAAAACTGCGCACTGTATTTAACGATGATTTGTTGGTGAGAGCGGCTTATGGTTATGAATTGACGCCAAAAGCGGAAGCGATTAAACAAGATCTTAATTCTGTACTTACGCGCTTAGAAAAGCTGGTTCACGGAGACGTATTTGAACCTCAGACTAGTGACAATACCGTTCGTTTTTTTGGCTTGGTTCCTCAGGTTTCACACTTGTTGCCAAAAGTTGTGGCACAAATTCGCAAACAAGCACCGAACATGGTGGTCGATATCGACTCCATCCCCAAACGTCACTTCGAACCTTTGCTGTCTGGCGATGCGCACTTCGTGTTGTCAACGCATGAGCCGTTAAGCTCTGAGCAAAATCTGTATCGAATGTTCGTGATCAGCCGCGATTACCGCCTGTTGATGAGCAAAGACCATCCGCTGGCAGACAAAGAGATCACAGTCGATGATTTACTTAATAGCCAATTAGGTCAGATTTCTCTACAAGGTGACAAAAAACTCTCCATTGAAAATCGCTTTAAAGATTTAGGCTTGATTGATAAGCAGCGCCAACTATCGATTCCGATTCAGCTGTCCAATTTTAATATTGCTGCGGATATCGCTGAGACGACTGACATCATATTTCACTTACCGACACCGTTTGCCACACAAGCCGCTAAGCAAAGAGATTTAATTTGTAAACGCGTACCTAAAGCCATCAGAAGTCCGTCAGAAGATGTGTATCTCTACTGGCACAAGCGATTCCATAATGATCCTATGTGTCGATGGGTTCGCAATCTATTTAAAGAGATATACACCTGATCTATCTAGGTGGTGAATGTCATTGCAATAATGCCATTGAAATGAATATATCTTTGTTTTGTTATTTGAAAGGTGAATAACGAGAATCAATTTTTGGTATGAAACTTTCGTTGATAAGAATGGTACTAGGTTGTTTAATGCAAACCATTATCATTACCAATCACATATAAGAATAAATATCATGTCTGAGAGCTCTCTTTTGATTCGCAAACCTCTTTTGGTTCGTAAACCCCTTTCGATCGCAGTCGCTGTTATTTGTACGTCACTTTCGGCTAACGTGTTAGCGCAAGAAGAAGCACAAGCTACCGATGAACAAATGGTGGTTACGGCAACTCGTACTGAGATGGCACTAAAACAAGCACCAGCTTCAATGTCGGTTATCACCGCTCAAGATATCGAAGACAGCCCGGGTATTACCTTGGCAGACATAGTTGCTGAATCAACGAGTGTTGAGTCTGACTTCGATAGCACTCGTGCTGGCCGTCAAATGATCTCTATTCGTGGTATGGATTCTGATTACACGCTTATCATGGTCAATGGCCGTCGTTTAAGCTCAGCAAGTGCCATCATCCGTGGTAACGATTTCGACCTTTCTACCATCCCTGCTGATTCAATCGAGCGTGTTGAAATCATCCGTGGCCCAATGTCTGCACTGTACGGTTCAGATGGCATGGGTGGCACAATCAATATCATCACTAAAGCTCCAGAAAATGATTGGAGTTCGACACTAAGCATGGACACGTCTTCACCGTTAGATGGTGATGGTGGTGAAGAGTACTCGATGGGCTTCACAACCTCTGGTGCTCTAATTGAAGATGAATTGTTTGCACGCGTTTCTGTGAACCAAACTAGTCGCAATGCGTGGCAACCATACTCTGGTACACACAGCTCCGGTTACGATCGCTCAGATGTTACCGCTTTAGAAGAACGTGACACACTAAGCTTACTCGCAAGCCTGACTTGGAATGCGACAGACAACCAAACGATCGACTTTGATTTTGGTTACAGCGACGACGAACGTGACGGTTTGGCTGAATACGCTACAGGTGCAAACCCTGTTGATAGTAAGGTTGTACGTAACAGCCAAGCGATTACGCACAGTGGCTTTTGGAGTTGGGGTGATACGCAAGTACGTTATTCTCGTGAGAACGTGACTGATAATGATGCTGCTGACTCTGATACTAACTACAGCAGCGATGTTGAAGAGTTAACTCAAATCGTAGAAGCGTCTGCAACGACTTATCTTGGCGAGAGTCACACCGTAACATTTGGTATGGACTACCAGTTAAGTGAATTAACCAACAAAGAAAACCTCGTTAATGGAACATCAGAAGCTTACCAAGGTGCATTGTTTGTTCAAGACCAATGGTTGATGACTGAGCAGCTAACGGCAACAGTCGGTGGTCGTTTAGATAAGCATGAATTGTACGGTGAAGAGTTCAGTCCTCGTGTGTATCTAGTTCATCAAACGACCAATGACCTCATCATCAAAGGTGGTGTAGGCAAGGCGTTCAAAGCGCCGACTTTGACGCAAAACCAAGCAGACTATCAAGTGAATAGCTGTAAGGGTGCTTGTGATTTATATGGTAACGAAGACCTTAAGCCTGAAACTAGTTGGAACTATGAGATTGCGGCTATATACAGCCAACCTCGTTGGAATGTCGAAGGTGCTTTGTTCCGTAATGAAATTAACGATCTTATTGACCGTGACGATACATACTGCGAGAACGGCGGCATATTTGAATCGGGTAAAGGGTGTGCGGATAGCTCTAGCTCAACTGGCTATGTGAAAGGAAAACGTACTTATACCAATGTTTCAGAGGCTGTGGTTCAAGGTGCTGAACTGACTGGTCAATTCCAAATTACCGATGAGTGGGGCGTGTCTGGTAACTACACGTTCTTAGACACAGAAGACAAATCAACCGGTGAAGAACTGCTTGAGCGTTACAAGCATTCAGGTTTAGTAAAGCTGAACTGGAGTCCAACTTACGATCTAAACACGTTCATCAGCGCTCGCTACCGAGGTGAACGTAATATCGAAACTGATTTGACTCAAGATGCTTACACGACACTGAACATTGGCGGCGTATATAACATTAATGATTCAGTTAGAGTACGCGCAGGCATTACTAACTTGACTGATGAAGCAGTATCTCAAGAACTTGAGAACATGGGGTATGTAGAAGAGCCACGTACTTACTACGTTGGTATGACTGCAGATTTCTAATCTGGTATGAGTGATTTCACTCGTTAAATTGATAAGCAATAAACAAAGATCCCACACAGGCTAGATACTCTATAAAGAGATTGGCGAGTGTGGGTTCTTTTGATTTGGGCGCTCGTAACTAGATTGAGCATAGGTGTAGAAAAGTGTTAGCTTTTTACACAAGTGATCAAAGCATTGCCTGACAAGTTATCCCATGGAAGTAACTTATCGTAATCGTGTTCAAAGATATGAACCTCGAAGTAAGGCTTCAGTATTTCAATCAACTCTTTAAACGAGAACGCGACCATAGGGTGTTCATCATTCCAAATTTGCGTTTCACCCGCAGTTGTCTTTTCAATGCTGAGTTTCAACGCTTGCTTGCTACCTTCTCCGGAGTAATACCAACCTGAGCGAAAGGTGAAATCATCTTGTTCTTGGTTGGCTGTGTGTCGAACAAACAAGTCATTACTGATTTTCTCTTTGTCGACCACGTTGAAGCAGAACACACCTTCGGGTTTCAAGGCTCGGTGCACGCTTGCAATGCACTCTTTTAGTTTCTCTAGACCATCGTTGTAATGGATTGAATACAAGAAACAGGTGATCAAGTCGAGTGGCTCAGAGACTTCAAAGTTACTCATGTTTTGCACTGAGAAGTTGGCTTCAGGGCAACGAACTTGAGCAATATCGAGCATCGGTTTATTCAGATCAAGGCCATTACTTTGATAGCCGTAATCAATAAAATGACGAACATGTGGCCCTGTACCACATCCAAGGTCTAGGTGAGTTTTTCCTTTATTTCCAAAAATCTGATGTAGCCTACGAACGCAGTCACTCTGCGCTTGGTAGTCAATATCGACACACATTAAATCATAGTAACCAGATAGGTCGGTATAGAGTGCGTTGGCGGACATGTTTGCCTGCAGCATAAGCTGAAAAAATTGGGGTGGCGCATCATATACTGAAATGTTGAAATCACAACTAAATATTCAATGACCTATGGGTTTTTATACAGACTTTTCGTTGTCAAAGCGTTCTGCTGTTTACGCGCTTTTAGGATTTATAATCTTTAAAATCGTCATGGGGTATTCTGTTATCCTAATGCTTCAACGCACACCGCATCTCTATTAACTGACACTCGATTCTTACCGTTAGTTTTGGCGTTATAAAGGGCATCGTCCGTTACGCGAATTAAGGTGTTAATCGAACTCGTCGAATGGCAAATACAATGGTTGGTAATGCCTATACTGACGCTCGATGTAAACTGTCTGCGGTTAAACCCATAGAATGTGTGTTGACTGAAGTCGTGGCAAATTCTCTCTCCAATAACTTGGGTTTGTGTGGGTTTGGCATTCGGGATAAATACAATGAACTCTTCTCCACCCCAACGACCAATCACACCTTTCAAGGCCGCGACATGTGTTTTGATGGTGTTTGCTAGTTGTTTAATTACAGTATCACCAACGGTGTGCCCAAATTTATCGTTAATTAACTTGAAGTCATCAATATCAAGCAATAAACAAGACATTTCCATGTTGCGATGAGCTGGCTTATTTAACCAATCATAAATTGCGCGGCGATTAAAGACATCGGTTAGATCGTCATGCATCGCACGGTAAAGCAGTTCTCTCTCTAGCTCTACTTTATCGGTTACTTCTTCAAGCACGACCTGAATTGCGTCTTCACCTTCCCAGTTAATCACGTTGTCATAGAGATTAAAGTACTTTTTTGTCCCATCAAAGCACTGATTGATGACGACAGAACTAAAGCTAGGTGGATTGCCGTTAAGGATATTATGGCAACGTTTTATTGCCGATTGGCGTTGTTCTTCAGGAACGATTGAAATAACCGACTCCATAGATAACACATGTTCGATCGATGTTGCGCCTTGTTGTTCAACCCAAGCTTGGTTGACCATTAAAGGTTTGAAATTGCGATGAATTAAAATGCCCTGTTTTGATGTACAGAGCAGTTCCCGATACATCCGGTCAGTCTCGTTACGCTTGCGTTCGCCTTCGACCACTTGTGTGATATCAATGAGCGTAACTTGTAAGGCGGGTCGGTTATTCAGTTCGATAACATGTGAAAGGCAGAAAACGGATATGTTACGGCCATTGACCGGGATATCCGTGTAGACTTTTCCTTTATTAAGTTTGCATTTGATGGCTTCAAGGTATCTCTTCTTTGCGAGGCTTTGGTGTCCGTTAGGTACCAAAGCGTAGACAAAGTCGATATTGTCCAGCAGTTCTTCTCGAGTGGTGTAGCCAAAAATTTTGGCGATGTTATTGTCAACATCAACGACTCGGTGATCTTGTAGCGTCATATGGCCTTGTGTTGAATCGAAATTCTGACAGGGCATTGTGGTGGTTAAATCTAGTTGAATACTCATATGTTCCTGCTACTTTTTCACTGAACTGAACTGAACTGAACTGAACTGAACTACGTGTTGTTCCTTAGGCGCTTTGATCGCAAGAGTGCAATGGAACACTTTTGCGACGAGACTAGACCAGCAAAGTATGCTATCTAAGTATCAATCAGTTTGGCATTTATAACTTTTTTATT
Organism: Vibrio sp. 14N.309.X.WAT.E.F5; assembly: GCF_030397615.1. Classification (NCBI taxonomy): domain Bacteria; kingdom Pseudomonadati; phylum Pseudomonadota; class Gammaproteobacteria; order Vibrionales; family Vibrionaceae; genus Vibrio; species Vibrio sp. 14N.309.X.WAT.E.F5. The sequence goes on from NZ_JAPNXR010000001.1 coordinate 407,937, forward strand.
AATCAGTAATTTTACCCAATCAAACGAAGTGATAAGGAAAGCACAGTGGTCATGGGAACACAGGAAGTCATAGACATTAAAATAGACGATTTGTCCGGCGGCGAAGTTATCGTGTTATTAGAAGAACATCTTGCCGATATGTATGCCACGTCTCCGCCTGAGAGCGTACATGCCCTTGATCTTGATGGACTCAAGTCGCCAGAGATAACGTTTTTCAGCGCTTGGAAAGACAGTCAATTACTAGGATGTGTTGCCATCAAAGAGCTTGATACTCAACACGCGGAGCTTAAGTCAATGAGGACGTCTCAGTTTGCTCGAAACTTAGGTGTGGCTAGTCAACTTTTACAGCATGTCTTGGATACTGCAAGCGCTCGTCAATATCGACAAATCAGCTTAGAAACGGGCTCTGAAGAGTACTTCAAACCTGCCCGTAACTTATATGAGAAGTTTGGCTTTGGTTATTGTGAACCGTTTGCCGATTATGAGTTAGATCCTTACAGCCAGTTTATGAGTATCGAATTGCGTTAGAAGTCCCTACATCGCAATAAGAGATTCCCTATCACGTTCGTTCCTCACTGTAGGGAATGACGAGGGGGGGGGTATCTCGACGACTTGTACTTCTATTTTGCTGTTGTGAAAAACAAAAAGGTTGCTCTGAGCAACCTTTTTTCGTTATGAATCAATGGATAAATTGAAAACGTTAGCGAGTTTCTAGCTCCGCGAAAATTGCTTCAGCATCCACAACACTTCCTGAGATAGAAAGTGTGTTGAACGGAACCAAATCTTCAGGGCTAGAAGGCTTTTTAACTAACAGCTCTGGGTAGATTTTCGATTCACCCATCAACATTGCTTTGAGCTCTTTGACGGATAGATCAGGGTAGCGAGACCAAACCAATGCCGCGACACCGGAAACAACAGGTGCAGCCATACTTGTGCCACTTTTCGAACCGTACGTGTTTCCCGGAGTGGTTGATAAAATGCGGTACCCAGGTGCAAACACATCAACTGATTTCTGACCGAAGTTACTGAAGCTTGCCACTAACGTTTCGTCGGCATATTTTGCTGATGCGCCCACATCTAACCATGTTGAAATAGGCTTTGAACGGTAGTGCTTCGCGTAGCGGTTTGGAAAGCTTGGTTTGATGTCGTTATCGTTACGGCTGTTTCCCGCAGAGTGAACGATCAACACGCCTTTACGCGCTGCATAGCGGAACGCGTGGTCGACGATGTACTTACGTGGCGAGTAGCTTTTGCCGAAGCTCATGTTAATGACCTTAGCACCATTATCGACGGCGTAGCGCACTGCGTTAGCAATGTCTTTGTCTCGCTCATCGCCATTTGGCACCATACGTACCGCCATAATCTGAGCATGATCTGCCACACCATCAATACCCACTGAGTTGTTCCGTTCTGCAGCGATGATTCCAGCAACGTGTGTACCGTGCGAACCGACAGGGCCTTTTACATCGTTGTTGCCGTAGCCTTTTTCCCAAGGGTTAGAAATGTCATCCCAAACAATGTCGCCACGCGTATCGAGGTCTAGGTTAAGGTGAAAATCTAGAGAGTCTTGATAGCGGCTACGACGAGATTCCAGGTATTCAAAGGAGTACCATGAATCAAACACACTCAAAAGCCCTTCAGCTGCTGTAACGACGCTAGCATTCTCACTATCTAACAGTGTTTTCAGACCGTTAGTAGAAAAGTCTTTTTGATCGACGAATTTAAGAATCTCTTCTTTGTATTCATTGGCTTGGTCAGTTGCTGTCGTTACGCGATTCAACGCATCTTGGTCATCTTTTAGAGACGACAAGTAATCGGATTCAACACCTTGATAGTACTTACGTTTCTTACGCGGAATCCAATGTCCGTTCTCTTTTAACTCAAGGTACTTTTTGTATTCTCTAGTGACTTCTAACGTGTCTTGGTCAACGTTAATGCCTAACGAGTTACCCAAAAAGTTCCAGCCGTGGACATCGTCAATGTAACCATTGCCATCATCGTCAATCCCGTTGTTTGGGATCTCGTCTTCATTGGTCCAAAGTTTGTTTTTGAGGTCTTCGTGTTCAACGTCGACACCTGAATCAAGAACGGCAACGATGACTGGTTGTGGTTGAAGAGGGGGCATCAAGTAGTCGTATACCACATCAGAACCCACACCCTGAATTCTTGTGTAGCTTGCCGTTAAATTAAACCAATCACCGCGCTGTTCATCAGCGTTGCTCATCATTCTCATCGAGAAAAATGAAGGTTGAATGGTTTCTCGTGAGTAATCCTCAACAATTGTCCCTTTTACATCTTGAATAAAAGGAGAGTTGGCGGGTTGTGGCTCTGGACTACTCTCATTCAGAGTTGTTGCTGATACGTGAGCCGAAGCCATAATAGCGAGGGCTATAGTGGTAAGTCTTTGTCCGTGATTCATCTGTGGTGCATCCTTATCATTGTGCGACTAAATAGTTGTGCGACTAGAGCTGACTCTTTCGAAAGAAGTGTAAAAAATACGCAGTAAGTCAGTTTTGTGAGAGGGAAATGCCCGCTCAAAACGCAATCAAAAGGTAATATGCAATCAGACTTGTATCATTCATCTGAACAATGAAATGGTAGGAAGATCTCACTGTGATCGATTTTTAATTCTCAAAGTTTGAGCTAAATTCTATTAATAAAATCAATATTTATAAAATATACATTGAAATTAAAGATGTTTAAAATCAATTGATTAGTTTGTTAGTTAGCGATTTTTGGGGGCAGGGACTATGAGTATAAAAAGAAGCGGTGGTGAGTCTCTGAACTATTCGAAACTGGTTACTCAATTGGCCGAATACATACCTAACGTGTCTCTGATAGACAATAGGTTCACTTGTTAATAACATGATAAATGGGCATATTGTGGCTAACTATCGTCGTTACTACTTTTAAAGACCTTTTCTCATGTCGACTTACTTTGCTGGTTTTTCCCTCGGGCTTTCGCTGATTCTTGCGATTGGTTCTCAAAATGCATTTGTCTTAAAGCAAGGCCTTAAGAATCAACACGTTCTGGCGGTTTGTGCCGTGTGTGCTATTTCCGATGCGCTGTTGATCAGTTTCGGTGTAACGGGCTTTGGTGCGCTCGTTAAACAGTTTCCACAAATAGAACAATTTGCTCGTTATGGTGGGGCTGTCTTTTTGGGTGTGTACTCTTTCTTAAGTTTTCGGTCGGCATTCACTGAAAATCACGCTTTAGAAGCAAGTGTCGAAACCAAAGACTCGTTAACTAAAGCGATTGCTATGTGTTTGGCGTTCACTTGGTTAAACCCACATGTTTATTTGGATACAGTTGTCCTATTGGGTTCCATTTCAACGCAATATCAACCTAGTCAAATGTTGTTTGGCGCAGGGGCTGTGTCGGCTTCGTTTGTGTTCTTCTTTTCGCTTGGTTATGGGGCACGATTCTTGGCGCCATTGTTTAAGAATCCACGAGCCTGGAAGGTGTTGGAGTTTGTCGTCGGAGTGATCATCGCATCAATTGCGCTATCTCTGATCGTTTAGCCACCCGTATTTAGGTATTCAAACTTACTACCTAAAGTAACTACCTTTAGTTACTTCAGTAATTAATTATTTCCACAAATAACGAATTAATTTTCGTCTTTTGAATCTGGCGTTCGTCTTAAGGGTGTAAACAGAAATTAATAACCTAATTCGGAGTCGAAAATGATTAAATTGATTAGCTTTAAAAATTGCCCATTTGTTCAACGTGTTATGGGTTCTCTCGTAATGAAGAATGTGCCGTTTGAAATTGAATATATTGAACTTAATGACAAGCCACAGTGGTTCTTAGATATTTCACCAAACGGTCAAGTGCCAGTGTTAGTAACAGAAAACGATACTGTGTTATTTGAATCTGACGCGATTGTCGAATACCTAGATGATAAATATTCACCTATTGAAGAAGTAACTGCTGAGCAGAAAGCATTAGACCGTGCTTGGTCTTATCAGGCGAGTAAACATTACATGCCACAATGCGGCACAATGGGAAGTAAAGACAAAGAGACTTTTGAAACACGTTTAGCGAACCTTCAAAAAGCCTTCCTAAAAGCCGAAAACAAGTTAGGCAATACAGAATTCTTTAAAGGGGATTATATCTCTAATGTCGACATCGCTTGGTTACCACTGTTGCACCGCGCGTCAGTAATTAAAGAAGGGTCAGGCTTTGATATGCTCGAAGGCTTCCCGAAAGTACAGAAGTGGCAAGCGGCGCTGATTGAATCTGGATTGACCGACAAAACCGTTCCTGAGGATTTTATCGAGAAGTTTAGTGGCTTCTATTTAACGAACAATTACTTGGCAAGCCTAGCAGAAGCTCGTTAGTAACATATAGTCATAACTTGAAATATATTTTAATAGAATGGCGATCTAAATAAAATTAGATAAAAAATAAACTCACTCTATTTGACGATAGTGTGAGTTTTTTAATATCAGGAGCTAGGTTAACGAAAGGAAATTCGATATATAGAGAGTTGAAATAGCGAAAAATAAGATATTTTAAATTAACGGGTTAGGTTGGTTGTCATCATGAGGCTTACGGTTTTTCCGCCACTGATTTATCCATTTTATACTTGCTTAAAATACCGAGTCTCATAATTAAGACTTATTGAATGTCGTCAATTGTTCATTTGATGAACGTAAAATGTTGTGATAACTTCCCATTCACTCCGCAAATGAACGGTGTTTTATTATTCATTGGGAGTTGCTTATTTATTATATTTTAAACGGTAGCGCAACATTTGGAATGGTGTCGGATAACGATTTCCGGTTGGCCAACGCTACTACAGGACAAATTAAAAAGGGTATTTTCATGCTTAAATCAACATTTCTATTGGGCCTAGTCGGCTTGGTTTCACTTCCTACTTTTGCTGCTGGTATTGAAGGCGGTCCATACATTGGTGCTGGCCTTGGCGTATATCAAGATTCAGACACGGATGGCGGTGGCAATTTAGACGCAGAAAGCATGGGATACAGCCTTTACGGTGGTTACCAGTTTAACCGTATCGTAGGCATCGAGCTTGGTTACACGGATTATGCTGACTACGAAGCGCTTGGCACTAAGGTGCTTTCACCTACGTCTTTTTCTGTTGCAGCAAACGTAGGTTACACCTTCGATAATTCAATTCGTCCGTTCGTAACAGCGGGTCTGAGCTACGTTGACCTTAACTCAAAGGGTTCGAGCTATATTGATGATGATTCTGGTGCCGGTTTTCACTTCGGTGTTGGTGTTGAATACACACCAGTTGAGAACCTGACGTTACGTCTGATCTCGCAAGCGGATGCGGTAAATGTTGAGTTCTTCGATAATCGCGGTAATAGATTAGCGAGTCGCGATGTTGCGTTCAGCACAGTAACACTGGGTGCTTCGTACAACTTCTAATTGCTTAGCATTTGAATTATAGAAATAGCCCATGTTGTCGAGCGATAACGTGGGCTTTTTTATGGGGCAATGGATTCGTAAATTATGGGGCAATAGATTCGTAAATATAGCCATAGTGTGTAGAATCCTATTTTTGTCAAAATCGAGAAATACAGATGTCTGAACCAATCCAACAGCAAATCGGAAATATCGCGCTAGTCGTGGATAACTATGATGACGCGATCGAGTTCTATACCAAGAAGCTTCAATTCACTTTGATCGAAGACACCAATCTAGGTGGTGGGAAACGTTGGGTACAGGTATCTCCTCCGAATTCAAACGGAACTAACCTATTACTGGCTCAAGCGAGTAATGAAGAACAGAAACAGTCAGTGGGTAACCAAACCGGTGGCCGTGTTTTTCTTTTTCTACAGACCAATGACTTTTGGCGTGACTATGAGTTGATGAGAGCCAATGGCGTTGTATTCAACGAAGAGCCGCGAGTAGAAGAATATGGGACTGTGGTTGTGTTCCAAGATCTCTACGGTAACAAATGGGACTTACTTCAGTTAAATCGCCCGAACCATTAAGTTCCAAGTTAACTAGATTCGTACATCAAAACCGCTCTAACGTTGAGCGGTTTTTTTATATAACAAATACCAATTGATGGCACCTTGAGCACGAATCCTCCAAAGCCCGAAATTAGTTGTTTTTCACAAGCTTATAAACGGGGAAATAATGCTAACTCATTTGGTAGTTGATCGGTATTTTGGTAAATTAAAGCTATTACCGACTTCCAGTGAGCAACAATGAAGATCCTTCACACGTCAGATTGGCACCTTGGCCAAAACTTCTACAATAAAAGCCGTAAGAATGAGCACGAACGGTTCTTACAATGGTTACTTGAGCAAGTTACTGAGCACAACATCGACGCGATAATTGTTGCTGGCGATATTTTCGATACCAGTACGCCACCAAGTTATGCTCGTGAAATGTATAACAAGTTTGTCGTCGACTCGAATAAGATCGGTTGCCAATTGGTGTTATTGGGCGGCAATCATGATTCAGTATCTGTGCTCAAAGAAACTCAGCAGTTACTGAAGTACATGGGTGCCGACGTGATTCCCAATACCAATGAAGAATACGCGACTCAGGTTGTCGAACTCAAAGGTAAAACTGGCGATGTAGAAGCGTTGGTGTGCGCGATTCCGTTTATTCGCCCTCGCGATGTATTGAGCAGCCAAGCCGGCGTTACTGGTGTTGAGCGTCAAAAGCAATTAGGTGATGCTATCAAACAGCATTATCAAAGTGTCTATGACGCCGCTGTTGCAAAGCGTGCGACGTTTGAAAATAGCGACAATATGCCAATCATCGCAACGGGTCACTTAACCGCAATGGGCGTTAAGCAGTCTGATTCTGTACGTGATATCTACGTTGGTAATCTAGATGGTTTTGCTGCTGATGGTTTCCCTAATGCGGACTATATTGCCCTTGGTCATATCCATCGCCCACAAGTTGTCGCGAAACGTGAATATATTCGTTATTGCGGTTCACCCATTCCGCTCAGTTTTGATGAGCTGAAATCTCAAAAGCAGGTCTGTGTGGTTGAGTTTGTGGAAGGAGAACGCACCATTTCACAGCTGGCTGTCCCAACATTCCAACCCCTAGCTGAAATTAAAGGTGATTTGAACGAAATCGAGTCGCAATTGAACCAGTACATTGGCGTGGAAGAAGGGCAAAGCGTATGGCTGTCGATAGAAGTTCAAGCTCAGGATTACTTGTCTGATTTGCAAGAGCGCATGCGAGCGCTAACGGAAGGTTTGAATGTCGAAGTGCTTCAATTGAGAAGGGCGAGAGAGCGACGTAATCAAGGGTTAGAGCAAGAGTCTGCTGAAACTTTATCTGAGTTAACTCCGATGGATGTGTTTGAAAAACGTATTGCTTTAGAAGAGTTTGAAACGGATTCTGAAAAAGCACGTTTAGAACGAATGACTATCAAGTTCAAGCAAGTGATGGAAGAAGTCTCTTACGGTGCGGATAGCCAAGAAGAAATAGAAGCGCCCAAAGGGACAGGTGAGTAACGAGTATGAAGATTTTAAGCCTAGAATTTGAAAACCTGAACTCTCTGAAAGGTCGTTGGAAGCTCGACTTTACTCAGTCACCGTTTGCAGAAAATGGTCTGTTTGCGATCACCGGCCCAACGGGTGCGGGTAAGACAACGATTCTTGATGCGATTTGTTTGGCACTGTTCCACCGAACACCGCGTTTGAAAAGTATCGCTAAAGGCACCAACGAGCTCATGACGCGCGGTACCGGTGAGTGTTTCGCTGAGATTGAATTTGAAGTGAAGGGTAAAACTTACCGTTCTAATTTTCATCATAAGAGAGCGCGCGGAAAACACGACGGTGCGCTGCAGACACCAACCTGTGAATTTGCGGATGCTGATAGTGATGCTGTATTAGAAACGCAGCTCACTAAGAAAATTAAGATGGTTGAGACCGTGACCGGTTTGGACTTTTCACGATTTACTAAATCTATCATGCTGTCGCAAGGTGAGTTTGCTGCTTTCTTGAATGCCAACGCTAACGACCGTGCCGAGTTATTGGAAGAGCTTACGGGGACCGAAATTTATAGCCTGATTTCAGAGCGTATCTACGACCACTTCAAATCGAGCGAAGAATCACTCAACCACCTAAAAGCTAAGGCTGAGGGCGTGAGCTTACTCTCTGAAGATCAGATTCAAGAGCTGACCAAAGAACATGGCCATCTAGAGTCTGAACAGAAACGTTTGACTGAACAACTTACTGAATGGAACGCGCATTTAGGCTGGTGGAAAGATGTCGTTAAAGCCGAACAGGTTATTGCGGCAAGCAATCATGACTTAAAAACGGCGCAAGAAAGCCTTGCTGAAAACCAACCATCGTTAGATCGTTTAGCGAATAGCGAACCTGCTGAAAAACTGCGTCCGCTTCATAAAGATTTAAAGCGTTGTAGCCAAGAAGTCGTGACGACTCAAGCTAACCTTGAAAGCAGTGCCAAGCGATTAGCTGAGCGAGAGGCAGAAAAAAACGCGGCACAACAGAGCGTTAATAACCACATCAAGTTGGTTGAGGTCGCTAAACAAGAGCAGCAAGATCAAGAGAAGATCATTGAACAAGTTCGCCCGTTAGATAACCAAATTGCGATGTTGAAAGACAAACAAGTAGCGGGTTCTAAAACGGTAAATACGCTTAATCAACAACAGGTTGAGAAGAGTCAGCTACAAGTCTCTTTGAATCAAACTGTTGAATCCATTAAGCAGCAAGAAAAGATCGCGGCACAATATTTAGCGGCTAACCAAGCTGATAGCCTGCTTGAGAAGTATTTGGGTCAATGGCAAATCAAGGTGACTCAGGTTCGAGATCTTGAGCGTCAACACACGGAACTTTTAAATAGTGTTCAAGCTTCACAGCGCACGCTGGCCACTCAGCAAGCAGCGTTACAGGCAGCTAAAGACTCTAAATTGGCTCAAGACAAGGCACTCACAGAGTTAGTCTCAGCAGAGAACCAAGCTAAACAGCGATGGGACGCTTTGCAGCAACAAGCCAATGAGCATACCCTTAATGCACAAAAAGAGGTGCTTGAGCACTGGAGCCGTAATACCAATACGCTGGTGGATATTAATCGCGGCTTTGTTCAGGCGACGCAGCGTATAACGTCTAAATCTGTCGAATTGCGGACCAATACACAACATAGTGAAAAGCTCACAAAAGAGCGTGAAGTGCTGGTGGAGCGTTATCAGAACAATAAGACATCGTTAGAGCGTTTAACTCGCCTAATTGACCAAGAGGGTGAATTAGCGAAGTATCGCGCGGCGTTGAAGCCAAATTCAGAATGCCCACTGTGCGGTTCAACCGAGCATACTATTGAGCAATCTCAGGATATCGCTGATCTTGTTGTACAAAAAGAGCGAGAAGAGCAAGAGTTAGCCGTTATTCAGAAAGACGGCACAGAACACCGTCAACAATTGGATTCATTGGTGCCTATCATCAATGGCCTCAACGATGAAATTCAGCGTGCTCAAGCAGACATCGAACAAGCCAAAGTGAACTGGGCAAACCTTGTTGCCAAGCTAGAGCAAAGCAATGCAATTTTATTGGCTCAGAATTGCCCACTCAGTATCTATCTGCCAAACGCAGAAGGGGTAGGTAATAGCGATGTTGTGCAGTCGTTCGTTGATGCTTGTGAGCAGCAGCTTAACAACACGATCGTACTCCTGCGCAATATGGCTGATGCAAAAAATGCCTACCTTGACGCAGAGAAGCAGCGCGCAGCAACCGCGATGGTTGTCGAGAAGGTTCTATCTAATCTTGAACTTGCAGAACAACGACTCGCAGACCTTTCTACACAAACGAACGCATTGATTGATCAAGCCGCTAAATGTTCGCAAGCGAAAGAGTCTGAATGGCAAGGGCTTAGAGAAAGCATTATTCAAACATCGATTGAAGCGCCTGAGTTAGCGCATATCGATGCTTGGTTTGCTCAAAAGCTTGAAGCTTCTAATACGTGGCTGACCACAAAACAGCAGCATGATGAGTTAGATAAGCAGTTGATTAGCCAACATGCTGAGCTGAAAGCATTCGATGACAAACTAGAAGCCTTAGCGAAAGACATCACAGTGGCGAATCAAGAGGTTGAGTTACTGTCGAAAGAGCTGGAGGTTGTTACGGAATCTAGAACGCAGCTGTTTGGGACACAAGACATTCAAATTGTAACCAACACTATGAAGCAAAAAGTGATGGATGCCGTCAGCGCACACGATGCCGCTCAAACAGCGTTTAACCGTTGTGAACTCGAGCACCGAACAGAACAGACGAAACACATATCTTACAGTGACGAGCTAACGGCGAAACAGACAGCTCTGACTGAAGTGACATCGCTTTGGACGCAAGCATTAACGACAAGTCCATTTGCTACCGAAGATGAGTTTGAGTCGGCACTGTTGGATGAAGCCGTGACAGTGCAACTGCAAAGCCTTAAGAAAACGCTGGAAGAGGAGATGGTTAGTGCCCAAGCTCGTTTGAATTCAGCCAAAGCGAATCTAGTCGAACTTAAAGGTCATGATAAAGCGGAAGCTTGGCAACAACTTCCACTACAGGAAGTAGAACAAGCCGTGACGGACTGTTCCAACGCACAGCAAAGTCATGCTACGCAAATTGGTGCGATTTCTGCAAACTTGGAAACGGATCGCCAAAACCGCAGTAATCAACAAGACTTGTTCAAACAGATCGAAGTACAACAACTTGAGTTTGACGACATCTCACGTCTTAATTCGTTGATTGGCTCTAGAAATGGCGACAAGTTCCGTAAGTTTGCTCAAGGGTTAACGTTAGAGAACTTGGTGTACTTGGCCAACAAACAATTGCAACGTCTACACGGTCGTTACGAGCTAAAACGTAAAGCCGATGATGGGTTAGAACTGCAAGTGTTGGATACATGGCAGGGCGATGTGATGCGTGATACTAAGACCTTGTCAGGTGGCGAAAGCTTCTTGGTGAGCTTGGCATTGGCACTCGCGCTATCTGATCTTGTGAGTCATAAAACCAGTATTGATTCACTGTTCTTGGATGAAGGTTTCGGCACGCTCGATAGCGACACATTGGACATTGCACTGAACGCGCTCGATAACCTGAATGCGTCAGGCAAGATGATTGGCGTAATCAGCCACGTTGAAGCACTGAAAGAGCGTGTGCCCGTGCAGCTTAAAGTGACGAAACATTCAGGCCTTGGTGTAAGTGAGATGGAGAAGCAATACAAGGTTATTGCTTAACTGGATTAAGCGGGCTTCGTTGAATTTGAGCAGAGTCAGGTCAGATAAAGCCGAATCTGTTTGGATAAGCAGATACCCGACTCAGTCGTTCCTCCTTCTCGAGGATGACGGAGTCGGGGGGGCTGTTATCAATCACACCGCCGCCACTCCTTAGAGTCAGCAACGATTAGAATACGGCGTCATTCCCTAAAGTGAGGGACGAGCGTAATAGGGAATCTTTCCTCAACGAATAGGTTAATGGATTCATCGGTAAGGGAGCGGTCATGCACAAGAAACAACATCTACCCACCAAGACATGCCCCGTTTGCCTCAAACCATTCTCATGGCGTAAAAAATGGCAACGCTGCTGGGAAGAGGTGATTTATTGCTCTGAACGCTGCCGTCGCCATAAGACAAAACCCACATAATCTCCCTTCATTTAAGAATCTATTGAGAATAACCACTCATTTAACGAGTTAATATTTTATCTGTCAGGTAACTCATGTATAAAGACGACATGAAGATACCTAAAAGAATACAGCCTTTAGTTGACGATGGTTTAGTCGACGAGGTGAAAAGCCAACTCATGAGTGGCAAAGAAGCGTCAGTGTACATAGTACGCTGTGGCGATACGATCCGTTGTGCCAAGGTGTACAAGGAAATAAGCCAACGTAGCTTTAAAAAAGCTACGGCATATCGAGAAGGGCGAAAAGTCCGCAATAGCCGTCGCGCTAGAGCGATGGAAAAAGGCTCTGGTTTCGGTCGCGAGCAACAAGAAAAAGTATGGCAAAGCGCTGAAGTGGATGCCTTGTATAAGCTGGCAGAAGCAGGCGTTCGCGTGCCGGTCCCTTATGGCTGCTTTGATGGCGTGCTGCTGATGGAGTTAGTCACTGATGACGAAGGCTATGTTGCCCCTAGATTGAATGATGTGGTGATGCCGCCTGAACAAGCGATTGAAGATCATGCGGTGATGATGACTTATGTCGTTAAGATGCTTTGCGTTGGTTTAATTCATGGCGACTTGTCTGAATTCAATGTATTGGTTGATGAATATGGTCCTGTGATTATCGATTTGCCGCAAGCGGTCGATGCATCTGCGAACAACAATGCTGAGTGGATGCTGACTCGTGATGTTAATAACATCCGTGACTATTATGCGCAATTTGCCCCTGAACTGGCGACCACTGAGTATGCTAAAGAAATGTGGGCACTGTTTGAGAAGGGTGATTTGAAGCCAGACAGCAAGCTAACGGGTGAGTTTACCGAAAGTGACGCCTTGGCAGATATTGATGCCATCATGCAAGAAATTGACGCAGCCCGCGCTGAAGAGCAAAGCCGCCGCGAGCGCGTGAAGGAAGAAAAAGAAGGTGTCGACGAGAGTAAGTTCAACTGGGCTGAGTAGCGGTAATAGTAAAGTAATGATCAGTGTTGATCCTTAGTTGAATCCTCAGAGAGTCCTTCATTGAAACGACATCTTTAGTTTTAACCAACAGCTTCGCGTTAACGACTAAACCCAACAGAGCCATAGCTTTGTTGGGTTTTCTATTTTTACCACTCATCAAATTTTACTATTCATCAAAGCCAGCGATTGGTATTCCTCCCTACCAAGTCAATTGCTCGCCATCATACGCGTAAAAATGCCCGCTTTTATCGGGTGTAGCCGTTCGAATGATGTCCACCAATTGATGGGCTACATAACTAGACTCAAACAACTTACCTTGCGGCACATTGGTTTGAAAGGGCTTAGATAGAGCCGTGTCGGTTGTACCAGGGTGGAGCGCCAACACTGTGCCTTTCTTCAATGTGCGTTGCCATTCAATCGACATGGTTTTGATGAACATGTTGAGTGCGGCTTTGGAAGAGCGATAGCTATACCATCCACCTAATCGATTGTCTGAAATGCTGCCGACTTTGGCCGATACCACAGCAAATTTTGGATTGTCACTGGCTTTAAGAATTGGCGTGAAGTGCTTGGCCAGTAACAAGCTAGGTAGGGTGTTTACCGAGATGTTTTTCAGAAAGAATTCTGGGTCGATAGAGGACAAATTCTTTTCAGGCCCTAGATCTGGCGTATGAAGAATACCCACGCAATTTATTAACCAATCCAATCGCTCGAATTGAGTGCTTAGTCGTTCAATATCAGCTTCGTTGGTGGCATCGACTTGGTGCCAATTTAAACGGTTATCTTCCAATTCTGGTCGTTGTGAATGATAAGTCGCGTCGACATGTACATCGAGAAAATCAAAGCGAGACAGCTCAGACAATAGGTGCTTAACCACGGCGAAACCAATACCGCCGCTGCCACCAATGACCAATATGTGTAATCTGAGTTGTTCCACCATTATAAGTTCTCCAAGTTAGTCAGTCGTTGCTCTGCGGTGTAGAGTATCGCTTGTTGGTCTTGCTCATCCATATTGTCCCAAGACCGATAAAGCATGCCCATTCGAGGGTTGCGATTTAAGGCCTCGCGATGTTTGTTCATGAAGCGCCAATACAAGCTGTTGAATGGACAAGAACTCTCGCCACTGCGCTCTTTAATTTGGTAATGACAGCCTTTGCAGTAATCACTCATGCGATTAATGTAAGAACCGCTGGCAGAGTATGGTTTGGTTCCGACGATCCCGCCATCAGCAAAAAGTGCCATACCTCGCGTATTCGGCATTTCGACCCACTCAATCGCATCAACATAAATACCAAGGTACCAACTGTCGACTTGGTCCGGAGCAATGCCCGTAATTAAGCAGAAGTTACCGGTGATCATGAGCCTTTGAATGTGGTGCGCATAAGCGAATTCCAGGGATTGATCAATCGCGTGCTTCATACAATTCATCTTGGTTTGCCCATCCCAAAAATAATGAGGCAACTGACGGTCTGCTGCGTAGTGGTTTTTGTTGGCGTAAGCAGGCATGTTTGACCAATAAACGCCGCGTATGTATTCTCTCCAACCTAGAATTTGGCGTACGAACCCTTCGACTTGTGCAATATCGATAGTGGGTGCGTTTAGCTTTGAAGAAGCCTGATAAGCCGACAGCGCTGCATCGATCACTTCTTGGGGGCTTAGCAGTTTACTGTTTAGCGAAAAGGAGAGGCGACTGTGATACAAACTCCATTTTGAATCGTGCTCGGTCGTCATTGCATCTTGAAACTGACCAAACAGCGGCAAACAGACTTGGCAGAACTGAGCAAGCAGAGACAGGCTTTGCGCTCGATTGACTGGCCATAACAACTGTTCGCCAACTTCACCAATGGTTTGAACTTGATGATGCTCGATGCGTTTTAAAATCTCAGAAATGTCGTTGGCAAACATTAATGGTTGCGGCAAGTTCTCGATGTCTTGTTTCTTTAGCTTCTTGCGATTGTTTGCATCGTAATTCCATTTTCCGCCAACCGGTTTGCCATCGTCGAGCAGGATGTCGAAACGCTTTCTCATTCGACGGTAGAAATGTTCCATCATGATGTGTTTGTCTTTAGGAAACTGGTTTTCAATCTCGTCAAACGGAAACAGGAAGTGCTCGGAATCTCTACAGCCTTTGGTTACTCCAGTTAACTTCAGCTTTGCCAGTTGTTGGAGAAGTCGATATTCATCTGGCCTTTGGTATTCAAATTTTTCAGCAGCAAACTCGTGGACGTAGTGTTGCAATAGAGCTTCGAGGTTTTCAAATTGAGTCGTGTCATCAAGAGTAAGGTAGAGTACCTGATGACCTTGTTGTTTTAGCTCGTCGGCAAAGTAGCCCATCGCAGAGAAAAAAGCGGCCACTTTTTGGATGTGCGATGCAACGTAGTCAGTCTCTTGCTTGAGTTCGGCAATGATATAAATGACGTCGTCATCAACCTGTTGAAACCAAGAGTGCTGGACATTGAGTTGGTCGCCTAAGACAAGGCGCACGGTTTTGAAGTTCATAACACATCCTGATTGTTAGTTAAGACAGGTTCTTTGCTGCTCGCATTCCACTTATTGATAAACGCATGGTCTGGATCGTACATATCCGTTTGCTTACCCAAATCAAAATGTCGTGATTTAGGTTTAGGTTGCTTAGCATTATTTTGCTTGTTGGCTTGGGTGTTTACCTGAGGTCTCAGCGCTCCGGCTATATACGCCCAATTGCCCCAGTTTGATGCCACGTCATAATCGATGAGTTGGCTCTCAAAATAGGCTGCACCGTGCCTCCAATCGAGCCCCAATTCGAAGATCAAACAGCTAGCGGCCAGCTGCCTTCCGCGATTAGACATATAGCCTGTTTCGTTAAGTTGGCGCATGCACGCATCGACAATCGGGTAGTTGGTATTGCCACTTTTCCATTTGGCGAAATTCAGGTTCGACGTTCCCGAGGAGTTTGGGGTGTTGAATTTTTGGTCTGAAGAATCACCGAATAACGATGAGCCCATAGATAAGCATTTCCAATAGAAATATTCGCGCCATAACAACTCAAAGTAGATCCAATAGGTTGAATCGTTACTGCCATGTTCGGTTTCGAACTGTTTCAAATGGCGATAAATCGTTTTAGGCGAAACGCAGCCGAGTGCCAACCACGGCGAAAACTTGGTTGAGTTTTCGATGCCGTCAAATGCGTTTCGAGTCTGTTTGTAGTTAAGGGCGTAATCATGTGAAAAGTAGTTTTCTAAATGCGCTAGTCCTGCGTCTTCGCCACCCAAATAATCGTTTGTTACTGCGCTTTCATCATTTGCTGAACTGAATAGTGGGATTGCCGATACTGGTGTTGGTGTTGGTGTTGGTATCACTGCTGGTGGAAGGCGTGTAATAACCGTCTCATCGCTATTAACGTCCAAGTGTTCGACTAGCTTTCTAAATTTGGTAAACGAGCTCGGGACTTTTGATAATTCAAACGGCAGCTCATGCGAGTCAAACAAGGTCGAGTGATGTGGCAAGCATTTTATTAAGTCAGGGTGACTGTTTTGTAGTGAATGAATCAATTGTCGCTCGTCGTAACCGCAGTGTGCATTGGCGAAAAAGTGGGTGACGTGTTGTGTCGCAATGATTTGGTCGAGTGTTTGCTCGGCTGCGTCTGGTTCTAAATGATTACTGTGAATCACGACAAGTTGCTGACCAAACTTAACTAAATTCGATTCTAGGTTAGTTATCGATTGTGAAACAAAAGTCTGGTGATGTGCACCATAACTTTGTTCTTGCGCGAAATCAGCAGAGAAACGAACCAAAGTGGGTTCGACAATCGCACAAATGAGCTTATCGACGCTCTGTGCAGCGTAATGGAACAATTGATTGTCGTTGATTCTTAAGTCGTTTGTAAAAAGATAGAGACCAATCTTTTTCATTACTTACACTCGTGATTTGTTAATTATTAGACGCTTACGAGTTGATAAGCCGACAAGATCACAAATGAACTCAGCAAGTGAGTGATAGTTGGATTGGGGCAAACAAGAAAATTGAAGAGGGGATGTAAGCCAACCAATAATACCGATAGAGGCTGGCTATTGAAGCCTGGCTTTATAAGCCAAACAGCTATTTTTTAAGAGCGACAGTCTTTAGGAACCGTGGGGCTCTAGAAGCTCTAGTCCATAGGAACGACGAGTATGTCGACGGGAGAAGAGTCTATCAATTGCTTTGAGTGCGAGATGATCTTATGCCAAAAATCGTGGTGATGACCACAAAGCATTAGGTCAATGTTGTGCGTTTTCACGGCATCCTTGAGTTTGTCATTCAAATCACCTGTACCTACAAAAATATGCTGAATCGGCTGTTTAGCGTAAGCCTCAAACTCTCTTAAGTGTTTTATCGCATCATCATTGACAGGTAAGTCACCATTATTTTGCTGAATATCAACGAGTTCTGGGTAGATTTCTCCGTGAGTACCGTCGATATAAACAAACGAAAGTTCCGTTTCTAGTTTGTTTGCGAAGAAGGTTGCTCTATCAATGAGTATTTTCGAGTCATCAGACATTTCAAGTGCGACCAGAATATGTCGGTATTCCATAATTAAAGCCTCTTGTTATTAGTGATGTTACAAGCATAGTTTCTCTCTAAGTAAATGATATCGAAGAGGTCTCATATTGCGTAAAATCATCATTCAAAGATCTTCTAAGTACTCTCGTATTTATATCGCTTTGATTGATAAGAAATTTACAAAAGGTTGTTATAGTGACTTTAGACCGAGCTTTCGTTTTTTTGCTATTAGATAAGCTCGATAGTCCAACGCGCCATTAACGAAGAGGCATCAATGACAGCATTACTTACCATTCCAACTCGCACATTAGGCTTTGACTACGATATTGAGATCAGTGATTGGTCGCAAAAGCTCGTGGGCTTTCATGTGTTTGAAGATGGTAGACGCCCGCTCGACGGTGGTATTGGTTTAAGCCTCAATCTTGTTGAACAATTTGATGTAAATGGTCGTTGGTTAGATTCGTTACCTGCTCGCTATCGTGAGATAACCGATGATTTTCCCGAGTATCAATATCAGATGCTTTGGTTGGCTGCGAACACTTATGAGGCGGCTCAACTGCTCGAATTACGACCGGTTATCTTGGCGTTGATCTGCATGAAGCACAGTGTCGATAACAAGAAAGCATTGGAACTGAGTCGCCTAGGGCAAAAGAGAATCTTAGCCAAACTGGGCTTAGACGGCAGTAAAGCAACACTCAAATTTATCGATAAGCTAGAGCTGCATTACAACATCGGTGATGAGCTTGACCACATTGTTCGCATTCTCGAACCGCTACAAAGACGCGTGCTCAAATTCAAACATTACTCTAAAGTAGGTTACACAGCGCTGCGTTTGGATCAGGTTCATCCATTTTTAACCGGCAGTCGATTAGGTATTGCAATGGTTGAAGAGGGAAGGCTCAATGCGCCTTCAAAGATGGCCATGTTCCAAGACGCGATTTTACTGGGTCAAGATTTGGAGATGGACGATCCATTACGCGCCATCACCAGTCAAAATTCCTTTGCTATGTTCGAGCAACTGCATGATAGATGGACAGAACAGCGTCAGTTACGCCGTCTAGAAGGAAATCGGCCTGTGGACATGGACATCCCTTATCCAGTTCCTTTACTTGGTAATGACAACATTCATCCGCTTACTGACTACTACGACCTTGAACAAGAAGGCGTGGAACAGAAACATTGTATTGGCGTCTATCACAATCGAATCATGAGCGACCGCTATGTGGTGTTTCGAATGCTTAAGCCTCAGCGCTTAACCATTGGCCTACGCCGTGTTCCAAGCAAAGCCTTTCCGTTTGAAATTGACCAGATTTGTGGGAAACGAAATGCACCGCCATCTGAGTCTGCTCGCCAAGTTATTCATGATTGGTTAGAAGCGAGTAAGCAAAAGTATCCGAAGCAATAGCTGTGACGTAGAAGGAATAACAGGATGTTTCAACAAGGTGATTTATGCCCGCATTGTGGCTTGATTATTGTGATGCCAACGGATTTGCAAGCCGAATGCTTGGGGTGTGGCGAAGAAATCAATGAAGATCCAGCAGACAGTTACGAAGAAGAAGAGTAGCTTTATCCACACTGATATAAACCAAGGCTAGGATGGCCAAATTACCCTTCAAAGGATGGAAAAAATGCAGAAAGTAATCTTTAGAAATTGTGATGAAAGCTCACCTTGTTGGAGTGAATTAGAAGGCTTATTTCAAAGCGAATGGTCTGATTTCAAGTTTAAAGATACGTATAAAGACAGCGTGCAACTTCCCCCAGTAATAACAGTACTTCGCGATAATGTGGTCATTGGTGGCTTGGCATATTCCCATTTTCAGGAACCTCATCAAGTGCGGGATGTTGTGTGGATCAACGCCGTGTTTGTTGTACCTCAATGGCGCGGCCAAGGTATTGCGAGTGAATTGATTAAACGAGCTGTTGAACAGATGCCAGATTATTATCAATCCCAACCCTCGAAAGATTCAACGTCTAAGTTGTACGCCTACACCAATATTGAGCCTTTGTACCTTTCCCTTGGTTGGTCAATTGTCGAGATTGAAACCGAACCCAATCATCACGTCGTGAGCGTTTCGTTTTAGATTCAAACAAAATAGTCGCTATGTATCTGCCGAGTAGTAACACACCGTCAGGTATGCGTTCTCTTGTGCTAAATGGTCATATTGGCAAATTATACTCTCCGATTTATCGCCGTTTAAATCATGACTCTCTGAATCGGAAATCTGCGAAGTGATATCTTTGGACAATTCGAATTGAACTGTATTTTTGTCAATCGCGATCAATATTGCCGAGTTAAAATCTAGTCCTCTTGAAACAAAGCGAGCCAATGCTTTGTAAATAGCCTCCTTAGCCGAAAACAGCAATGTCACAGCTTCAGCTCGAGTTAATCCATACCTCACCACCAAATCGACCTCTTGTACGGTCGCGACTATGTTCTCGATATCATCACAAACTTCATGGGAGATTCGGTGTTGTATATCGACCCCAATGTTTTCTTTGTTCGTATGAGAAGAAGGTAAAACTGCCACAGTGGCTAAGTCGTTACTATGGGAAATAGAACCAATTACACCATTTGGCAGACGTGGACTTCGGTCGATATTCGGTTCTAGGGGCTTATGTGAAAAGCCCAGACTTTTTAATCCCCTCGCGACTAAATAACGTCCCGCAAAATACTCCGCCTTTCTTTTGTCGACCGATTGAGTGATCGCGATAGGGCAGTACACGTTTGTTATATAAAACAAATTGTCGTCAAAGCTTTGTTGATCAAACTGCGCAACATGGATTTCAATCCCCTTAGCTTTACAGTTACATTCTTTTTGAAAGTTAAATTCGGCCACAATAAATGGATGATCCGTTGGTAGTGGACGAAAGGTGTTGTTCATCATTAGCTTAACCATTTTGCAACAAGGTGAATAATCAATAATAAGCATCCATTATTCATGGTAAGGACCTCTAACCCACTAAAAAATAGGGGAAAAGGTCGTATGGTATATAGTTTAATCTAAATGAAAATCGTTTGCATTAGAGTTTTCGCAAGTGTATAAATGTTTGTCTGTTAATGATTTTATGAATATGTTCGTATTTCATTAATTTTTTAGTGAATGATGTGTTTTAAGGTTGAAGATATGCTCGAAGCAAAGGGACTCGGTTTTAGCGTAGGGGATAAGCAATTGCTCAAGACATTTGATGTGTCGTTTGAGCAAGGAAAAATCTACGCTTTGGTTGGGCATAACGGCTCGGGGAAATCGACCTTATTAAAGTTGCTAGCGAAGCAACAGCACGCCACTTCAGGCGATATTTTCCTGAAAGATAAAGCGGTCGCTAAATGGTCTGATAAGGACTTCGCACAGCAAATTGCTTACTTACCTCAACATTTACCTGCAACCGACAGTTTATCCGGCAAAGACCTGGTGAGCTTTGGTCGCTACCCTTGGCACGGCTTATTGGGTCGACTTTCAAGTAAAGATAAGCAATACGTTGATGAGGCGATGAAACTTACCGACACAACGCATTACGCTGATCGTTTGGTGGATACCTTATCGGGTGGTGAATGCCAGCGTGTGTGGCTTGCAATGCTGTTGGCTCAACGCACCAAATACCTTTTGTTGGATGAGCCTTTAGCAGCGCTCGATATTGGTCATCAGATTGAAATGCTGACATTGATTAAGCGCCTAAGTGAAACATTAGAGATTGGCGTGATCATCGTGATACACGATATCAACATGGCAGCGCGCTTTTGCGATCATATTATTGCCCTCCATAGCGGGGAGCTATTGGTAGAAGGTAAAGTTGATGAGGTGTTCAAAGAGTCGATATTGAAAGATATCTATGGTGTGCCTATGCACATTGCTCAACACTCGGCGGGTTACCCAGTCGCGATGCCTGGCAATTTGGAGCCAGCATGATGTTCAAACAGTCTTTCCAATCAATATTATATCGCTCGCACGTTAATCGTACACTTATCTCAAGTGTTGTTATCTCTAGCTTACTGGCGTTTTCTCCAATTTCGTCAGCCAGTCAAGAGGCGTCTGAGTTGAATGATGGCGATAGACCTAAATTGGTTTCCATCGACTGGACTCACACTGAAACGCTTTTGGCGTTGGGCGTTACTCCTATTGCGGTAGCGCAAATTCCCGATTACAACTCGTGGGTAAAGTCTCCTCAAATCCCGTCAACTGTTGCGGATGTCGGCTTACGAACACAGCCAAACCTTGAACGCATTCATGAGCTCAAACCGGACAAGATATTACTCTCTCCAATGTTTTCAACGCTGGAGACTCAACTCAGCAAAATTGCCCCTGTCACGACCATTGGTTTGTACCGAAGCGGTGATGTCGATTGGTCAGCGTTAGAAACGGTTACCCGAAAGTTAGCAAAGGTCTCTGAAAAACAATCTCAAGCTGAAGTTTTGATTCAGAAAGCGAATGCTGAAATGGGTCGTTTAGGTACTCAGCTACCAAACAATGTGCCTGCAATGTTGATGGTGCAATTCATGGACACTAATCACGTTCGCGTTTTTGGGGATAACAGCCTATACAAAGCTTCAGTAAACAAGATTGGCCTTGAATCAGCATGGAAGGCGCAAACCAACGCTTGGGGCTACAGCTTGGTTGGTGTCGATCAGCTTATTGGCGTTAAAGGTCAAATCGTGATTATTTCGCCAATGCCAGCAGGGACTGAAGAGAGCCTTAAAGCAAATCAGTTTTGGCAATACATTGTGAAAGAGTCGGGTTATCCCGCGCTACAAGTACCAGCGGTGTGGAGCTTCGGGGCGATACCTTCTGCAACACGCTTTGCAAGGTTCATTGTTTCTGAATTGAACCAAGGAGGCGTGCTATGAGAGCTCTCTCGTTTGGTGTTTTGACTCTTTTAATGGTTTCTACATTGGCTCTAATTGGGCAACACTTATCTGTCTCTCAGTTCGGATTGAGCCGACTTTCTAGCTTGTGGACCGCTGATTTCACTTCTCCTGAGTCAGTGAAACTGCATTTGGCTTGGTGGCCGAGGTTATTCACGACATTGTTATCTGGCGCAGCGTTGGCAGTGGCGGGTGTCTTGATGCAACAGGTGCTCAGAAACCCTTTGGCTTCACCGTCTACGTTAGGTGTCGCGAGCGGTTCGAGCTTTGCACTTATGTTAGCGACACTCTATGCCCCTTGGCTTTTAGAGTGGTCTTATTCGTTGGTGGCACTTGTTGGTGGCGTCACTACGATTGGTTTGGTGTTTGTTTTGTCTTGGCGACGTGCTTTATCTCCAACCGTCGTGATTGTCTCTGGCTTAGTCGTGAACCTCTATTTTGGCGCTGTGAGTACTGTCTTGTTAATGATGAACCAAGACAAACTGAATGGCTTAATGATTTGGGGCGCAGGTTCATTGGTTCAAACCGGGTGGGAAGATGTTCAGTACTTGGCTCCACGCTTAGCGATTGCGACTCTCATGGCGTTTCTGTTCGTAAAACCACTGAGCTTGCTTCAGTTATCAGAACAGGGCGCTAAGAGCTTAGGTGTTTCGTTACCAAAATTAAGAGTCGCTTGTCTCGGTTTGGCGGTTTTGCTGACGGCTTGGGTTG
The DNA here is from genome assembly GCF_030397615.1 of Vibrio sp. 14N.309.X.WAT.E.F5. Classification (NCBI taxonomy): domain Bacteria; kingdom Pseudomonadati; phylum Pseudomonadota; class Gammaproteobacteria; order Vibrionales; family Vibrionaceae; genus Vibrio; species Vibrio sp. 14N.309.X.WAT.E.F5. Next base: position 430,591 of record NZ_JAPNXR010000001.1, read on the forward strand.
TGAGTGCTGTTGGTGTTATTGGATTCGTTGGTTTAGCAGCTCCTGCGTTAGCACGCTTGATGGGTGTGCACCGTTTAGTGCCTAAGTTATTGGTATCTATGCTGTTAGGTGGCTTGTTGTTAAGTCTTACCGATCTGCTTATTCAACAGTTGCCGGGCATCATGTCTATGTTTGTCCCGACAGGAGCTGCAACGGCTGCGTTAGGTGCTCCACTGTTGTTGTGGTTGCTGCCCAAGTTGTCCATGAAAAGTCAGTCACAAACACAAACTGTATTAACGCGTCATAAGGAAGTAGCTTCTCGCTTAAACAAGCATTCAGTGGTATTGGCCAGCTTGTTTATTGCGATGTCGCTGGTCGTGTTTAGTTTGTTCTCTGTACAAACTGAAGGTTGGCGTTGGTTATTTCAAACTCAAGACTGGGCAATGCTCGAATGGCGTTTACCTCGATTAACGGCAGCGGCATTAGCGGGCAGCATGTTGGCAGTCGCTGGTACGATCGTTCAGCGTTTGAGTGGCAACCCAATGGCCAGCCCAGAAGTGATTGGTATCAGTTCTGGTACGGCATTAGGTTTGATTATCGCAATCTTTGCGGGCTTTGGCAGCAGCGTGGTTGGCCTTTATGTCGGTGGCTTTATTGGCGCGGTCTGTACTTTGGGCATCATTGTTGTGCTTAACCAAAAGTCGGGCTTCCAACCGGAAAGAGTACTATTAACAGGCGTTGCGATAACGGCACTGATGAACGCTGTGCAAAGTTTTGTATTGGCAGGCGGTGATCCAAGAAGTTATCAAGTTCTGGCTTGGTTGGCAGGTTCAACGTATTACGTCACCGAGGTAACACTCGTGCCGTTACTGATATCTTCGGTTGTATTTATCTCGTTAGGTTTTCTCTGTGCGCGATGGTTGGATGTGTTGCCATTAGGGCAGGCGAGTGCCCAATCTCTTGGTATCAATGTATCAAGATCTCGAATTCTATTGTTGGTGCTGGTGGCATGTTTAACCGTGAGCGCAACGCTGGTGGTTGGTCCATTAAGCTTTATTGGTTTGATGGCTCCACACATGGCGAGATTATTTGGTTATAGCCGTGCTAAAGAGCACCTGATCTGTTCTTCGTTAATTGGTATGGCACTGATGTTGTTCTCGGATTGGCTTGGTAGACAGTGGCTTTACCCACAAGAGATCCCAGCAGGATTGGTGGCTTCGATTATCGGTGGCATGTACTTGATGTGGGGCTTAAGAAGGTTATAGCAGTCGCTTGTAGTCCTTGTCGTTAATTATCGCGATTACTGAACACTAGTAACGGGTGTCTGTTGAATTAACGGGTTTAGCTTCTAGAGGCCAAGACTAAACAACAAGATTATCGTACTTGGTTTATACGGGTTTATCTTTTTCTTTATTGATAATAATTAATTGAATGGTGTATATGAAATGGGATTGATCCTATTGCTGGCTGAAAAACAGAAAAAGTCACTGTTGTTCGTGATCTTATTGAGTATTGCGAGTGCGTTCTTGAGCGTGGGCGTGATTGCGTTTATCCAGCATAAGTTACTTGAAAGCAGTGGTCCACTTTCCAATACCCTAATTCAGTTTACTTTGCTGCTGATTGGTTTGTTGGTGACAGCCACCGTTGCTCAAGTTGCTCTCCATAAACTGGGACATAAATTCGTTTATAACAAGCGTTGTGAATTGGTCTCTCAACTGTTGAATACCGATATAGAACAAGTCGAGAAGGTTGGAAGTGCAGGGGTACTCGCGTCACTTAATACTGACATTCGAAATATCACTATCGCATTCGTACATTTGCCTGAGCTGATTTATGGCTTGGTGTTAACGGTGGTGGCATTGGTCTACCTGGCTTTTTTGTCTATGCCTCTGTTTGTTGTCAGCGTTTTAATGCTGTCGTTAACCGGTGTCATTGGCTATCTGCTTGTTACGCGCATCACTAAACACGTTAAACAGGTTCGTGAGTACGACGACAAGTTGTATCACGATTACCAGTCCTTAATTGATGGTCGTAAGGAGCTATCTTTAAACCCATTCAGAGCTAAGCGTTACTTTGATGAAACGTTTTCAGTCAATGCTGAAGGTTACCGCAATCAAGTGACACAGGCCGATATCCTAAATGGTTTTGCTGCCAACATGGCGAACACCGTGGTATTGGCGCTGATTGGTTTGAACTTTTACCTAGCGACTGGTTTAGGTTGGGCGACGTTAGAAGTCGCATCTACATTCGCATTGGTTGTGTTGTTTATGAGAACACCATTGATGTCTGCAGTAGGTTCAATTCCAACCTTGATTACTGCCAATATTTCGATGAAGAAGTTGTCGTCGTTAGAGTTGAGTACCGATCGAAGCTTGAGTCCGAAATCGGCAAAAACCAAAGTATTCAACACACTAGAACTCGTGGGAGCGAGCTATCGATATCGCTCAGATTTTGATGGCGACGCATTCAGCGTAGGTCCAATCGATTTTAAAATAGAACGCGGTGAACACATCTTCATTATTGGTGGAAATGGCAGTGGTAAGTCGACCTTTGCTCGTTTGCTTACCGGGCTCTACCGACCGCATTCTGGCCAAGTTTATGTTGATGGTAATGAGGTGGCTCAAGCGCACTGGCAAGATTATCGCCATCAATTCTCGGCTGTGTTCAGTGATTTTCATCTATTCCATCAAATTGTCGATGGTGAAGGTCAAGACATCGATAGCAAAGATATTGACGAGTGGATGGTACGTCTTGAAATGGCTCATAAGGTCGATCACAAGCAAGGTAAGTTGAGTGATGTTCGCTATTCACAAGGTCAACGAAAGCGACTGGCACTGATGATGTCAGTACTCGAAAAACGCGGTTGTATTCTGCTTGATGAATGGGCCGCTGATCAGGACCCACGCTTTAGAAAACTTTTTTACCGCCAGTTACTACCATTGCTTAAACAGCGTGGGGTGACTGTAATCGCGATTACTCATGATGACGCTTATTTTGATGCCGCAGACCGCATTTTCAAAATGGATACCGGCAATCTTATTGAGTTGAGTAAAGGGAATTTGGCTCAAGCGCACCAAGCACTAGAAAGTGTTGTCGCTTGAGTTTTTAAGAGCCGAGTTAGGCTCAAAAACATAATAAAACAAAGTTAGTTGAGGAAAGAATGAGTATCGATAGCCCAAATACGGAATTTACCGTTGTTATAAACGAACAAGAACAATACAGCATTTGGCCAACCTACCACTTAGTGCCCAATGGTTGGACTGAGGTCGGTGTAAAAGGCAAAAAAGAACATTGTCTTGCGCACATCCGAGAAGTTTGGACTGATATGCGTCCGAAAAGTTTACGCGACGCGATAGACGCTCTAGAACACTAAACCCGTTTAACTTTTAGTTAGCACCTGTACTTTTCGCCTATAACGGGCGAATTGAGGATTTCTGCAACCAAATTTCATGTTTAGGTAATAAAAATGTCAGTGGATGATGAACAAATTTTGGATTCCGTAACGCCTTGGAACCCGCTCTCATACTCTCAACAACGCTTGTGGTTATTTCAGCAATTACAACCGATGAGCCTGGCCTATAACCTGGGTGGTTTACTTTGGTTTGAAGGTAAAGATATCACCGCTGAAAAGATCCAACATTCATTAAATGAAATGGTGTCGGCATTTCCCTCATTACGAAGTCAGTTTTCCGAAATTGAGGGAAAATCGGCTCAACGCGTCTTGCCTTTTAGTCCTGTTGATTATGATTGTATTGACATGCAGGGTGGCTCGGATGCGGTTGAAGTTATTAATCAAGATGCTCGCAAACGTTGGCAACAACCGTTTAATTTATTGGAAGGCAATCTTGCTCGCTGTTGTATTTATCAAGTCAGTGAACATCGCTTCGCTGTGTTGCTTGCCACTCATCACATCGTTACTGATGCTTGGTCATTCCAAATCAAAATTAAAATGCTAGTCAACTCAGTTGCAGGCAAAGCCTACAGTGGAAAAGAGGTTCAAAGTTATCTTGATTACGCAGCTGAGCAGGCTAGTACAGAAAAGTCTGATATCTATAAGCAACAGAAAGCGGCATGGATAGAAAATCAGTTTATCGGTGAAGAGTCGCTGTCGTTATCAAACCTGAATGACCAGTCGCAAGACACCTATGGGGCAAGACATGAACTTGTTCATTTATCTAAAGAGATCAATGATTCGATCAAGCTGTTAGGGAGTGAGCTAGGCGCTACTAAGTTTGAGGTGTTAGCGTCGGCAATGATGCTAACGTTACGCCAGTACTCTTCCAATGTTCATCCTTCTATATGTGTTCCAGCGCTAAACCGTAATGCTCAGAACCGAAGAACGGTAGGCTTCTATGTGAATAGTGCCGTGATGGGCTATCGCATTGATGCTGAAATGTCGTTGTCGCAGCTAGTCAATAATACCCACGCTTCTATGAAAGCATCGCTCGCATTTGAAAGCACGCCGCTAGAGGCGCTAGTGGGCGATTTACCGCTACCGACAACCGCTTTAAATTTTAGAAATCATGGTGACAAATTATCGATTAACACCAACGGAGTGTTTGCTGAGTTTGAAGAGTTTCCAGTATTAGAAACACCGTTTGAGTTGGTGTTGGATGTCATCAATAAAGGTGATGCTCCGCTGCGATTTGTCTATGCAAAAGAGAAGTTTACCCGACCGTTTATTACTAAATTTATCGAAAGTTTTAAGATTAATTTAGCGACCATTGTTCAATCACCTAACGCTGCTGTCGCCTCAGTTAATGCTTTATCAAGTAAAGACATGAGATTAATTGATCAATATGGTTCAGGTGACCACTTATGGCAATACCGTCCATTCACTGACTTAGTGACTGAACGAGCGTTTAAGTGCCCGAACAGCATTGCGTTAAAACACCAAAACGAGTCAATGAGCTACCTAGAACTAGAGACTCGCTCCAACCAATTAGCGCATTCTATTTTATCTCAAGGCACAGCGGCCAAATCACCAATCGGTGTGATGATGGAACGCGGTGTCGATATGATCGTCTCTATGATCGCAGTTTTGAAAGCTGGCTCGCCGTTCTTACCATTAGACCCTGATTATCCAACGGAACGATTAAGCTTCATGTTGGAAGACAGCGGGGCAGAATTACTTCTCACTCACTCAAAATCTAACGATAGATGTAGAGACGTCTTGAGTGGAGGTAACTGTGTCACTCAATTCTGTATTGAGAATGCAAAGCTTGCGAGCTTTCCTTCAGATAATTCTTTTAATCGCCCGTTGGCAGAAGAACTGGCTTATATCATCTATACCTCTGGTTCAACGGGAAAGCCAAAAGGCGTCACCATATCGCATGAAGGTTTGAGCATGCACGTTCAGACCATAGGCCAGCGCTATGGCATGAGCGAAGAGGACGTAGAATTACATTTCGCTTCCATCAGCTTTGATGGTGCCGTTGAGCGTTGGACTGTGCCATTAGCGTTTGGCTCAAAACTAGTGATTCGGGACCAAGAGCTATGGACTGCGGAACGAACCTGCGATGTATTGCAGCAAGAAAAAGTCACTATTGCTTGTTTCCCTCCGAGCTATGTAGGCCCGCTACTCGATTGGATTGAAGCGACGAAGCCTGCACTGTCATTACGTTCTATTACTTTAGGTGGCGAAGCCTTCACCCGCGAGACCTTTGATCGTATTCAAAATGTGTTAGCGCCGCCACGAATCATCAATGGCTACGGCCCAACTGAAACGGTGATCACGCCGATGATTTGGGAAGCGTATGCCGACGATATAATGAACAGCGCGTATGCACCGATTGGAACACCAGTAGGTGATAGGAAGTTGTATGTGCTTGACTCTGAATTAAGCCAAGTACCGTTCGGTTGCAGTGGAGAACTGTATATTGGTTCAGAAGTGGGCTTAGCTCAAGGGTACTTGAAACAGCCTAATTTAACCGCGGAACGCTTTTTACCCGATCCATTTTCAAGTAACGGCGAGAGAATGTATCGAACGGGAGACCTCGTACAGTGGCGTGATGATGGCGTCATGGAATATTTAGGTCGTGTTGACCAACAAGTGAAGATCCGTGGTTTCCGTGTTGAGCTCGGAGAGATTGAATCTCAACTTCAAGCGCTCTCTAGTGCGGAGTTTTGTGCTGTTGTTGATCACGAATCACCTACGGGTAAAAAGCTTGTAGGCTATGTCCAGCTAAACAAAGTTCAAAAAAGCAATGCCCAGTCAAATACGCCTCAATTGCAAAGTTCGAATGGAAATGAAGAATCACAATGGCTTGAACTGCTAGGGCAAACATTGCCTGACTACATGGTACCTGCTTGTATTATTGTTCAAGACAGATTGCCGCTGACTCCGGCTGGTAAGGTCGATAGAAAGGAGCTGTTTGCTCCTGATTGGACAGAGATACGCAGTGATCAAGGTGCACTTGAGACCAACCGACAAGTAATGCTTGCTGAAGTATGGTGTGAATTACTTAAAGTGAAGAGTGTTGGTGCGAACAGCCAGTTCTTCGCGTTAGGTGGTGATTCGATTATGGCGCTCCAGTTGGTCGGAAAGCTGCGTCAACAGGGCTACATGTTATCTCCTAAACAAGTCTTCGATTTTCCAAAATTACAAGATATGGCGGAGAACTTAGAAGAAGCACAACTTGTCGTAGCTGAACAAGACAAACTCCAAGGTGAAGTGGCGTTGTTGCCGATTCAGCAAAGATACATCAAACACTTTGAGTTAAGTCGTTGTAACCAATATATCCAGTTTAAATGGGACTATCCGTTTGATTTAGCAAGATTGACTAACGCATTCCGCGGCCTTATCGAACATCATGATGCGCTTAGATTACGTTTCTCTGCTGATACCGCAATTGGAATGACGGCAAATTACCAAGACGATGTTGAGTTTACGATTCACTCGTTTGATAGCGAGATAAATATAAACCAAGTTCAAACGAGCATAGACTTAATCAACGGTGTGATAGGTGCGGTTGGCATACGGAGTATGGACGGCTTAGATGAATCGGCCGAGAATAGTGAAGTGTTAATCGCTATTCATCACTTAGCAGTTGATGCGCTTTCATGGCCAGTCATTATCGAAGATCTCGTTAAACTGTACGTTTCAGAGCCTACATCAGAGCTTTCATATGAGCCAAGAGGTATTTCTAGTCCGCATCTACTTACGCAAAAGACGCATCATCAAGGAAATTGGGCAAATGCTTTAAATACACTGTCGATATCTGATGACCAACAAGCTTATTGGGCAGAACAAACCAAGGAGCCACTTTATTCCACGCCACGTGGTAAACCTATTTCGACACACTGGCATACGCCGTTATCAAAAATAGAAGCTCTGACAAAAGCTGGATTTGGCTTTGCACGTCTTACACAAGAACAAATAGTGTTCCTTGTGAGTACTTTAACCGTAAGCACGTTAAATCAAGGTAAAGCGTTAACTATTCATCGCGAATCGCATGGCCGTTTTACCGAGGACTCTGGACTCGATCTCAGCCGAACTGTCGGCTGGTATACCTCGTTGTATCCGCAAGCTATTCCGGTTCTTGATTCGTTGGAAGAGTGGGTTAAATCCATAAAAGACAGCTTTGATGCTGACCAACTTGGCGGAGTCACGTTCCACGCTGGTGTTATACAAAACCTTTGGCCTCATGTTGGCGAAATGGATGTGCTGTTCAACTATCTTGGTAATGCGGCTCAACAGATTAATGACGCAGTAGAGGTGACTAACACAGGCCTGTGGAGAGATGAGTCTAACACCGCAGACGCAGCCATTGTGATCAATGCGTCTGTGGTCAAAGAAGCATTATTGTGGGATATCGAATTAGACAATGGATGTTTCAATGAATTTGAAATTGATGTTTTACACGCGGCATTTGACAGCAGTATCGAACGTTTACATGACTTGTTTATAGAAGCCAGCCCTATATTGACGAAAGCCGATGCACCATTGGTCGATTTATCTCAAATCCAGTTTAAGCAACTTTGCGGGTGTGTGAGTACCGCTGCCGATTTACCTAGCACGATTCTACCGTTATCAACGTTACAGCAAGGCCTGTATTTCCACGCGAAGCTCTCTGATAGTGACAGCACTTACGTCAATCAAATCACATTGCCTTTGAACAATGTCCATGTGCCAAAGATGGTAGAGGCTTGGCAAGGTGTGATGCAAAGACACCAAATGCTACGTTCAACGTTGTTCTCATTTGATGGGAACGCTTATCTCGCGGAATGGGCAGAACTTGGCTTGGACTATGAGGTGTTGGATGTTCGTAAGCGCAGCCAATTTGATATTGAGGGATATAAGCAACTAAGGGTTGAGGGTGGCTTTCAATTAGAGCAAGTTGTCGAGCGTTCAAAGGTAAAACCTTTATGGCGTGTTGATTTCATTCAAACTCACGACCATCAAGTGCAGTGTATTTTCACGATTCACCATATCTTAATGGACGGTTGGAGTACGGGGGTGCTACTCAGTGATTTGTTCGCCTTGTACCAAGGTCGTGCTATTACTCCGGTCAAAGGTGAGTTTTCTGATTATCTGGCTTGGACGCAGCGCCAAGACAAAAACCAGTCTAATGAGTATTGGCAGCATTACCTCCAAGATATGGAATCACCGACGCGTTTGGCAGAATCCTTTGGACAATCGAACACTGAGGCATTTGATTCCAAGGTGTCTAGCTTCCATCGATACAATGATGATTATTCACCGGAAACCGTCAGCGAATGGTTACCTAAACTAAACCAAGCTGGTGTGACGCTCAATACGCTAACGCAAGCGGCTTGGTTACTGACATTGAATCGCTTTACAGGGCAAGAGGTTCCAGTATTTGGAAACACGGTAGCAGGGCGCCCAACAGAGCTTGCTCATAGTGATTCTATGGTTGGTTTGTTTATTAATACCTTGCCTATTGCGCACCGAGTTGACCTTTCAAAGCGAGTATCCGAATGGTTGTTGGATATTCAAACCTCATCAAGTGAACAGCGTGAGTACAGTTATTCATCGTTATCTGATATCCAAGCGCAGACGGGTTGGTCAGGAGAGAACTTATTCGACACCTTGGTGGTCTTCGAAAACTATCCGTTAGATGAAGCGCTTCTGAATAGTAAAGGTAACGACGAGTTTAGTATTGGCGAACCTGAAAGCTATGAATTTACTCATTACCCGTTAACCTTAGCAATTTTGCCGAGTGACTCACTTCGCATTGTTTTCGCGTACGACGAAAGTAAATTTACGTCTCAACAGATTGAAGTGCTTTGTGCAACTAATCGACATTATTTAACTCAGTTAGTGGGACACCTAGCCGAAGATTTAGGCCGATTATCTGAATTAGCTGAAGATCAGTTGCGTGAACTTAGGTCGTTTGACCGTCAACCGGAACCATGGGCATTTGAACCGTTTACCGACTTGGTTACAAAACAGATGTTACTGCGCCCAAATGATGAGGCGTTAGTCTCTAACGTTGAAGTCGAGAATGGCCTTCAAAGACAATCTTTAACGTACCAACAAGTGGTTGAACAAAGCGCTGCGATAGCTTCAAGGTTGATCACTGAAGGTGTAAAGCGCGATGATATTGTCGGTGTGCTGTTTGAGCGTGACTGTAATATGCTGGTCGTGATGATGGGCATCATGAAAGCGGGCGCAGCATTCTTGCCTCTAGATCCTTCTTACCCTCAAGAACGCTTAGACTTCATGATTCAAGACAGTGGCGCGCGAGTATTGATTCATGATGCGTTGAGTGAGTCTTTAGGGGATCAGATTGGGAACCAAGCGAAAATCATTAGTTATGACTCGTTTGATCTAACTAAAAACCTTAATGATACCCCCGTCATCTTGCCGGACCAACTGGCGTATATGATCTATACATCGGGTTCTACGGGCAAACCGAAAGGGGTCTGTGTATCGCAACAAGGTTTGAGCATGCATGTTCAAACCATAGGTCAACGCTATGGCATGACAGCAAGCGATGTTGAACTCCATTTTGCGTCAATAAGCTTTGATGGTGCGATTGAACGTTGGACTGTGCCATTGGCGTTCGGCTCTCGTTTAGTGATTCGAGACCAATCGTTGTGGAGTGCACAACAAACTTGTGACGTTTTGACTCGTGAACAGGTAACAATTGCGTGTTTCCCTCCAAGTTATGTGTTGCCGTTGTTGGAGTGGATAGAGGGTAGCGACCCAGAGCTCTATGTGCGCTCATGGACACTCGGTGGTGAAGCTTTCACTCGCGATACCTATTTCAGACTACAACACGTACTAAAACCAAAAAGAATTATTAATGGTTATGGCCCAACTGAAACGGTTGTGACTCCGATGATTTGGGAAGCGTATTCTGATACTGAGCTAGAAAGTGCCTATGCACCTATCGGAAAGGCTGTCGGAAACCGAACCTTATATGTGTTGGATTCTGCGCTCAATCGTGTGCCTACAGGTGTTGCCGGAGAACTTTATATTGGCGAAGAAGTCGGGTTAGCTAGGGGCTACTTTGAGCGTCCTCACTTAACATCAGAACGCTTTATTCCCGATCCATTCTCAAATAACGGTGAACGAATGTACCGAACCGGAGATGTGGTGAAATGGCGTTCAGACGGAGTGATGGAGTATCTCGGGCGTAGCGACGAGCAAGTTAAGATTCGTGGGTTCAGGGTTGAGTTGGGCGAAATTGAATCTCGTCTACAAAAGATCACAGGTTCAGAGCAATGTGCGGTCATTGCTTGTGACAGCCCGTCAGGCAAAAATCTGGTGGCTTATATTCAAAGCGATAACGTGCTGTCTAGCGAAGGTGCTTTACAAGATCTTGCAAAAGATCTTCCCGATTACATGGTACCTAGCCAAGTTGTCAAAATGGATAAGATTCCACTGACTCCAGCAAGTAAAGTGGATAAGAAACGCTTACCAATGCCGAATTGGCAAGAGGTTGTCAGCGCAGACTACATCGCGCCGATTGGTGAGATTGAGTTGACTTTAGCAAAGCAGTGGCAAGCGCTGTTTGATAAAGAACAGATAAGCCGTGAGGATGATTTCTTTGCCTTAGGTGGTCAGTCGTTACTGGCGACCCAGTTAGTTGGAAGGTTGAGTCAACAAGACGACATCAGATTATCATTACAGGCGGTGTTCGATGCACCAGTACTTAAAGATCTTGCTGCTCAATGTATGTTGACAGATGTTAGAAATAGGGGCGAAGTCGTCTCCTTAGCGCGAGCTTCAAGGCTGCCTTACATGCCAGCCTCCGCTGTGCAGAAGCGTTTATGGTTCGTGCAACAACTGTTGCCAGCCAGTGCTGCTTACCACATGCCTCTAGGACTTAAGTTCACGGGCAATGTGAACGTTGCCGCCCTTGAGCGTGCAATCAATGTGTTAGTTGAACGCCATGAGATCTTGAGAACTAACTTCAGTCAGGTTGAAGGTGAGCTCATGCAGTCTATCCATCCTGAGCGTGAGATCTGCCTTGGGATGCACGAAAGCTTAGTGTCCGATGAACAAAGACTCTTAGCATATAAAGAACTGATCGCTAAACCGTTTGATTTCGCTGAAGGCCAGTTGATTCGCTTTGATTGGATAGTAAGAGCTTCCGAGCGATCTAATGGTGTTGAACAGGCTGAGCTATTGATCGTAGCGCACCATATTATCTCTGATGGGATATCGATGCAGTTGCTGCTAAAAGAGTTAGCCGTCTGTTATCAATCGATGATTTCTGCATATTTAGAATCTGGGGAGTCAGCAGCTTTTGAGACTCCTGCTATTCATGATGTTCAATATGCAGATTATGTGAACTGGCAGAAGCAATGGCTTGAGTCCGAGGAAGCGAGTGAGCATAAATCATGGTGGTTGGACGCGTTGAAATACGATATCGACCCTCTAGTGCTGCACAGTGATGTTCCAAGAGAACAAACCGAAACACAAGGTCACCGACTTCACTTTGAACTGACGAATGAGCAAGTTTCTAATATCACTCAATTGGCAACGTCGCATAACACGACTCCTTTCACTGTAATGCTGACACTGTGGCATTTGTTGATGCACAAGTATTCCGGCCAAGAGCAAGTGCGTGTTGGTGTGCCGGTTGCTGGTCGCACACAACCTGAAACACAGACGATACAAGGGTGTTTCATCAACAGCTTGGTGAGTCTGGCTCAGTTTAATGGGGAGCAATCTTTCTCAGATTTATTGCATCAGGTGAAGTCTTTCACTGAGCAAGCTTTGGGCAGGCAAGACTTCCCATTTGAAATGTTGGTTGAATCACTCGGGATTACTGGGAATTTGCAATACCATCCCGTTTTCCAAACCAGTTTCAACTTCCAGCGCTTTGATGAGGCAGAGCTCTTTGATTGGCAAGGGGGGCTGGATGTTGAGCCATTTGATCCGGGTGTTGTGAATGCTCAGCTCGAAATCGGTATGGACATCCAACAGATGTCTGAGAGTAAGTGGCTTGGTTTCGTAAGCTATGTGTCACCGATTTTCACACAAGATTTCGTACAAGCGTTACTTGGTCATTGGTTATTACTTTTAGATAGGGTAGCTACAAATAGTGATGGGTTAGTTAGCCAACTTCATTTGATAGACGAGACAGCAGAGCAACAAAACCGAGCATTCAATGACACGTCCCTTGATTGGGGTGGGTTTGTGACGCCGTCACACAAGATTCAGCATCAAGTAGAGAAAACACCTGGCTCGATAGCGCTATCGATGCAAGGTAAAATTCTCACATATAAAGAGTTTGATAAGCGCGTCAATCAACTAGCAAACTGGTTACGAGATAAAGGAGTGAATTCTGAAACTCGTGTTGGATTAGGGCTTGAGCGTTCGTTTGAATTGGTCATTGGCTTACATGCTATCACTCGTGCTGGTGGTGCATATGTGCCATTGGATCCGAGTTATCCAGTAGAGCGACTGCAGTATATTCTGCAATCAGCCAACATTGACCTGTTATTGACTGACTCAAACTCGGTGCACTTGTGGCCACAAAGCCAAGATTGTGAGTATGTCGATTTATGCAAGCTTGATGTATCGGGACAACCTTCAGTACCACCTTTGGTTCACTGGCATCCAGAGCAGGCGTTGTATGTGATCTTTACTTCTGGTTCAACGGGTTTGCCCAAAGGGGTGGTAAACACTCAAGCTGCATTACAAAACCGTTTGAATTGGATGCAACAAGAATATGTACTCAATGAGTCCGATTGTGTGTTACAGAAAACCCCATTTAGCTTTGATGTTTCGGTATGGGAGTTCTTCTGGCCATTGATGACTGGTGCACGACTAGCGATCGCACCGCCAGAGGTTCATCGTCAGCCAAGTGTGTTGTCTGAAGTCATTCAACAAGAACAAGTGACCACACTTCACTTTGTGCCATCGATGTTGAATGCATTTTCGGTTGAAACCAATATCTCGGATTGTGTGTCACTCAAACGTATCATCTGTAGTGGAGAAGCATTGCCTGCCGATCTTGTAGAGCAGGTGCTTAGCCATGCGCCTGTCGAACTGCACAACCTTTATGGACCAACGGAAGCGGCGATTGATGTCACGTATTGGCCTTGTGAGTTGCCAGTTTCTAAACGTATCCCAATAGGTTACGCGATCAGCAACACGCAACTTTATGTCCTTGATGATAACTGGAACTCGGTACCCATTGGTGTGCCCGGTGAGCTGTATTTAGCGGGCATTGGATTAGCGCGTGAATATCTAGCTCGACCGGATTTAACGGCTGATCGATTTATACCGAATCCATTTGGAGAAGCTGGCAGTCGAATGTATCGCACTGGTGACCAAGTGGTGCAAATGGCCGATGGTCGTTTGGAGTATTTAGGTCGCTTGGATAACCAAGTCAAAATTCGCGGTTTACGAATCGAGCTAGAAGAAATTGAGAATGTGATCAATCAACTGGACTGGGTTGAAGAGTCTGCGGTGATCGCCTTTAAACACCAAACGGGCGATCAATTGGTTGGCTATGTCATCGACTCTCACTGGGAACAAGACAAGCAAGAGCTCCTGAAGAAACATCTATCTGAGCATGTTCCAGACTACATGGTGCCAACGATACTGATTGGGTTGGGCGAAATGCCACTCTCTCCTAATGGCAAACGAGATAGAAAAGCGCTACCAGCGCCTGAATGGCAATCAATCAAATACCGCGCACCGGAAACGGAGTTGGAATTGTGGTTTGCGACTAATTGGGAAGAGGTTCTAGAAGTCCCTCAAGTGGGCTTGGACGATAACTTCTTTGCTCTGGGTGGCCATTCATTATTAGCAACTCGAGTGGTAGCTAAGGCACATCAAGAGCTTGGCTTAGAGGTGGTACTTAAAGACTTTTTCGAAGCCAATAGCCTGCAGGCACTAACGGATAGCTTGCAAAATCAATATCAAACACAAAATGAACATGAACAAGACGAATTCGATGCCATGGCAGCATTGATGGACGAACTGGAGCTGCTATGAGCCACCTAAAAGATAATATCCAACTAGAAACAAAGAGTCACTCCAAAACGATGACTCAACCCAAGACAACGAGCCAAGGAAAAATCGACAAACAAGCATTAGCAAAACGCTTTTTATTATTGGGTAAACCAGAACAAATCAAGTTCATCGAACTGCTGAGTAACAAAGGCTTAGATTTCGAAAAGCTACCGATTGTATCGGTTGGTAGTGAACGACAAGTGGCGTTGTCCCCGGCGCAGCAACGCCTGTGGGATATCTATCGCTTAGATAAGGGGAACAGTGCCTATCACATGTCTGGCACGTTTCAGGTAAATGGAGATCTGGATACAGAGCGATTAACGCATCTCGTCAATCAAGTGGTGGATCGTCATGATGTGTTAAGAACACGCTTTATAACTAACGCCACGGATCAGGTTATTCAGTTTGTCGATAACGCAGCGGTTATGTATCCGGTGAGTGTTGATGCCAAAAGTTGGAATCAGCAGCAAGTTCTTGACGCTCAACAAGCGTTTATCGCAAAGCCGTTCGAGCTTGAGACTGAATTGCCGATTCGTATGCAGTGTTTGAAAGTTGATGACGGTGCATGGAAGTTACAACTCGTCATGCACCATATTGTTTCTGACGGTTGGTCGATAGGTGTGTTCTTAAATGAGCTGATAACTCTTTATCAACAAGGCGAACTACCTAAGTTACCGATTCAATATCGTGATTATTCTCACTGGCAGAGTGCTTTGTTAGATGCGGGGAAAGGGCATCAACATATTGAGTTTTGGAAGGGCGAACTTGCACTATCAGATTCAACCATGTTGTTTCCTTGGTACAGTGAAGTTATCCCAAATCAAAGACGTACTGCCGATGCTATCAGTTATGAATTGAGTGAGTTGCAATCTGGAAAACTCAAACAGATTGCCCGCCAAATGTCGGTGACAACGTCAAGCCTATGGTTAGGTGTTTGGCAGGCGGCTTTAGCGAAAGTCACGTATCGCGAAGATATTTCAGTCGGTGTACCGATGGCAAATCGCACACGATATGAGGTTTCCAATCTGATTGGCTTCTTTGTGAATACCATGGTGATTCAGCAATCTATAACGCCTAACAGCTCTTTATCTGATGTGATTAATGGGGCTCACGACAAAGTACTTGAGGCGCAAGAACATCAACTATTGCCATTCGATCAGTTGGTCAACGCTTTCAAGACTGAGCAAAACAATAGTGAGTCAAAGATTTACGACCGAAAAGCAGGACAAACACCCTTGTTTCAAGTGCTTTTTAATCATCAAAATTCATTGGCTGATGAGATTCAATTAGACAATCAACTTACGCTGTCGTCGGAAGATCAAAGTGGTGAATTTGCGTTATTCGATATTGCATTGGATGTTCGCGAGACTGAACTAAAAACGCGTATCGTGCTGACTTATTCCAAGGATCGAATCGATTCAGAAACCATGGTTGAGCTGAATGCCATACTTGAAAATCTGATTGGTGAGTTGGAATACAAAGCAGATACAAGTTTAGTGCAAATTAATCACCTGACGTCACATGATGCATCCGTGTTAGAAAGGCTATCGCAACCTGAAGGGCAATGGAGCTTTAAGTCAATTATAGAATTGATCGATGCTCAAATGAAAGCACAGCCAAATGCCATCGCATTAAAACATCAAGATCTTGAATTAAGCTATCAGCAATTGGATTCAGCTTCATCCCAACTCGCTTCCAAACTTATCGCCCAAGGCGTGCAGCGCGACCAAGCTATCGGCGTACTCTTTGAAAGAGGCGTAGAAATGGTTGTTGCTATGGTCGCAGTAATGAAAGCGGGTGGGGCGTTTTTGCCACTGGATCCAGATTACCCAACCGAGCGTCTGGCTTTCATGATTCAGGATTCTAAGGCTGGCTTTGTGATCACCCAGCAAGGCTTAGAATTACGTTGGCAATACATTCATTCTGAGTTTGATGTCTCCTCGTTTCAACCAGGTTCATTCGCTTATGGTTCACAAGACTTAAATAACTCACTAGATCAACGGTATGAACAAGACCAAGCAGACAAACAGAGTGAACTCGCACCAACCATACTCCCTGAACAGCTGGCTTACATCATTTATACGTCAGGCTCTACAGGTAAACCCAAAGGCGTGGCGATTAACCACATTGGTTTGTCGATGCACGTTCAAACCATTGGTAAACAATATGGTATGACACCAAAGGATGTTGAACTTCACTTCGCCTCAATTAGTTTCGATGGCGCCGTCGAGCGTTGGACCGTCCCATTAGCGTTTGGCAGTAAGCTCGTTATTCGAGATCAGGCGTTGTGGAGTGCAGAGAAAACTTGTGAAGTGTTATGTGATGATAAAATCACCATTGCCTGCTTCCCGCCTAGTTATGTAGGCCCTTTGCTAGATTGGATTGAATATCAAAAACCATCTATTAATGTGCGTTCTTGGACATTGGGTGGCGAAGCCTTTACCGCTGAAACCTATCAACGTTTGCAGAAGGTTGTGAACCCTCCTCGTATTATCAATGGTTATGGACCAACCGAAACCGTTGTCACACCGATGATTTGGCGCGCGTACCCGAAAGATAAACTAAGCAGTGCCTACGCACCTATAGGCCAACCTGTCGGTGAGCGTCGCTTGTATATCTTGGATGCACAGCTGAATAAGGTGGCGTTTGGCAAAGTCGGAGAGTTATATATTGGCGGAGAAGTGGGTCTTGCTCGTGGTTACTTGGAACAGCCTGACTTAACTGCTGAGCGTTTCATACCTGATCCGTTTACTAACAACGGTAATGGCAGAAACGAATCGATGGGCGAGCGGATGTATCGTACTGGAGATCTGGTTCGTTGGAATCATGATGGTGTTATGGAATACATAGGGCGTGTAGATCAACAGGTGAAGATCAGAGGGTTTCGTGTTGAGTTAGGCGAAATCGAAAGCCGCCTCCAAGCAATATCTAAGGTTGAACATTGTGTTGTGGCTGTGAAAGAAGCTGGTCAACAAAAACAGTTGTTTGGTTATTTGCAGAGTAGTGAACCTGATCGCTTTAAGCTTGATTACATTCTCGAAGCGCTTTCACGAGAGTTCCCTGATTACATGGTACCAAGCCAATTAATGGTGCTAGATAAACTTCCTCTAACACCGGCAGGAAAAATCGATAGAACAACTCTGCCGACGATTAGCGGGAACACCAAATCGATTGTGGCGTTTGTGTTACCTCAAACCGAACAAGAGGCGTTGCTCGTAGAGATATGGCAGCAACTGCTAGGTATCAAGGAAGTAAGCTGCTCGGATAACTTCTTTGCATTGGGTGGTGATTCTATACTTTCCTTGCAAATGGTGAGCAAAGTACGCATTGCGGGTTACAACTTAACACCACAGCAAGTGTTTGAAGCTAAATCCTTAAGTGATCTGGCGTGCATGCTTGATATCCATAAAGTGGCAAAAGAGCGTGTTCTGACTGAAGAACAGTTTGGATTGATGCCGATACAAGCACACTTCTTTGCTCAAGAGTTTACAGAGCCTGATCATTGGAATCAGCATATTTGTGTCGAGCTTAAACAAGACATGAATACTGATTACTTAGAGTTGGCGATTCAAGCACTGGTAAAACAACACCCAAGTTTGAGATTGGCGTTTAATCAGCATCAGGGTAATTGGAAGCAACAGTATCAACCTTATCAGGAACGTGAGTACCTATGGCGCACCTCGGTGGATTCTGAAGAAGCGTTTTCAGCGTTTGCGCAAGAGATCCATCAAAGTATGGACATCGGGGCTGGAAGGTTGATTCAAGCTGGATATGCAGAATTTAATGCAGCACCGAATCGTTTGATGATAGCGATTCATCACTTAGCTGTGGATGGTGTGTCTTGGCGAATTCTATTAGATGACCTCTGGAAAGCGTATCAACAACAAGTTGCAGGGCAAGTTATCGAACTGATGCCGAATTCGAGTGCAATGGATGAAACCGTTCAAGCAATTGATAAGTGGTCATCAAGCGAGCAAGGTAAGTTGATGCAATACTCTTGGCATGAATTAACCCAAAAATCGGCTGATTCCATAGAAAATAAACAAGAGATAATTCCTGCCTTTTACCAAGACAAACAAGTCTACAAAACTGAGTTATCGAATGATCTAACTCAAACGTTACTGCGTGTTTCAAACACCAGTAATGGCGATGTCCAAAGCGTGTTGATTACTGCGTTAGTGTCAGCATTGACGAATGAAGGGCAACCTGAAATTTCTCTGTATCTAGAGGGACATGGTCGAGAAGCTTCTGTTTTCTCAGGCGTTGATCTATCACGAATGGTAGGTTGGACGACAAGTTTGTATCCAATGATTGGGCATTTCCAACCAGATATTCTTGGTGTGCTCAACCAAACCCATGGCTATCTAGAGAGCGTTAAGCAAGATGGCGGTATCGGCTATGGCGTGAGGCATTTAAACAAAGGTACTACTGATAGTTATCGAGCAAGTGCAACGTTTAACTATCTCGGCCAGTACTCAAGTGACGGGTTTGCACACTGGTGTACGCCTATCGAAGACGGAAGCCTACCTCAATCTGGACTCAATCAGATGTTGACGCCACTTGTCGTCAATTCTCAGGTTGTGTCTGGGCAGTTAAGCCTGTCATGGGAATTTGCGAAAACGCATTATTCACTGGACGATATTCAACAAATAGCCGAGCGCTATGTCGAGCGTTTAACGGTGCTTGTCAGTGCTATGAATAAAGAACGCAAGACATTAAATACCAATCAATGCTCCGCGAATCCACGACTCGTGGAAAAACTCAATGACACGACTGACGAAAATGAGCCCCTATTCTGTATTCACCCGGTAACGGGTCGTGTGACGGGCTACCAGAGACTCGCACAAGCGCTTGAAGGCGATAGAAGCGTATTTGGCATAAAGTCACAGAGCTTTATATCAGAGAATTTATTTGATTCCTCGTTTAATGATATGGCCGACACCTACTACCAAACGATCAAACAGATCCAGCCTCATGGCCCTTATCGATTAGTTGGATGGTCATTGGGCGGGGCACTCGTTCAGGAAATCTCACTACGTTTAGAGAAGAATGGTGACGATATTGCATTCGTCGGGTTACTCGATTGCTATGTGCCAGGGACTGAAATTACTGAAGATCAGTGGGACTCACCAACCTCAAAAACCAAACTAATAGAGCATATTTCATTGCTGCTTGGTTCAATTACGGAAGCGCAACGGCAGCGATGTTTACAGTTGCTCGATTCTGCGCCTCCTCCAAGGTGGCCAGAAGTTTTTAATACATGGTTAGCGGAAAATAACTTCGACCACTACATGGCGGACAACGCAAAACAAATGCTCTATAGCTGGGCTGTTGAACAACACATGCGTGCTTTGTGTCGCGGTTATCAATTACCAAGCATAAAAACCCAGTTGCATTGTTGGTGGGCAGGGCAACCAAATGGGCGCTCAGAGCTGTTATCAAAAGGGTTGAATAAGCATAACGAACTCCAATATTCCGTTGTTGTAGATACTGATCATTTAGGAATTGTGCAGAACAATAAAGTAATCAAAGACTTATACAGGCATTTGTATTGTGAATAATTTTATAAATATCTATTGCTGAGATGTTTTTTTTTGAAAATTACGTGGTACACTTCGTTAAATTATTAATCGCAATGATAACCATTATCGTTATTGTTTGTGCTTTTATTACAATTGGTTCATAGCCGTATTGAAGGAGAAATATATGAATCGGCACTTTATGCGCACCCCAACAGCTCTTGCGGTCGCTTTAGTTATATCGTCAGGAATGGTTCAGGCCAACGAAGATGAAACCGTTGTTGTTATTGGTCAGCAGCTTGAAGACAGTTCAGTAGGTCCAGATTTTAGTTACGTGGGTTTAAGCAGTCGCACAGCAACCAAAACTGACGTTGCGATAGGTGAAACGCCGCGCGCTATTTCGATTGTGACTCGCGAACAAATGGACGATCGAGCGTCAATCAGTATTGCCGATGCACTGCAGTACACACCAAGTATTCAAGCGAACTACTTTGGTGAAGACAACAAGCAAGATTGGTTTGTTATCCGTGGTTTTCAGCAAGCAAACAGCGGCTTGTATCAAGATGGTACACGTTTGTACTCATCTGGCTTCTACAGCTGGCAAATCGACCCGTTTGGATTGGAGAGAGTTGAAATCTTACGTGGTCCAGGCTCTGCACTGTATGGTCAAACTCCACCAGGTGGTGTAATTAACGTTGTGAGCAAGCGCCCTCAATTTGACGGTGGTTCTGGTCAATTTGCTATCGAATACGGTACTGATGATCGCAAGCAAATTAGCTTAGATGTGAACTCTGAAGTTAATGACAAAATGGCGTTTCGTCTGCAAGCGCTTGGGCGTAAAAATGGCAGCCGTGTCGATGGTGTAGAAGCTGAACGCATTTTCATCGCTCCTTCTCTGGCTTATAAATTCACAGACGACACAAAAATTACATTACTAACGAGCTACCAGAAAGACGATTCTGACCCGTACCTACAGTTTTTACCAATGGAAGGAACGTTAACCTCGAATCCAAATGGCAAAATCAGTGATAGCACTGCAGTAGGTAATACAGATTGGGAAACGTTCGAGCGTGAACAACTGTCATTAGGTTATGAATTTGAACATCATTTCAATGATAGCACCTACTTCATGCAGAACACACGTTACAGCAAGATGGACATCAACCTTCGTCAAATGTACACGGTTGGCTATGCGAAAGACTTGGGCTTTCCTGACCCCACAAGCAGTAATATTCTACGCGGGGCTACTACTGAAGAAGGCTCGTCTGACGCATTTAATATCGATAACCGTATTGTGCACACCTTTACCACTGGCATCGTAGAACATACTTTGTTGGCTGGTATCGATTACCAAAATATTGATATCGATAGTAAGGACTATCCTACAGACGGTGTTGCATTTAATCTTGGCTCAGACCCATTTGTCGCAGTTGATGGAAACCTACTGTTTAACATTTTTGACCCTACATATGGCAACAATGTCGCTTTGATCAATCCGGTTAGCCAGCAACCGTATACAGAGTCGGATCGTGAAACGACTAAAACAAAAAACCACCAATTGGGTCTGTATTTACAAAACCAAATGATGATTGCTGACAAATGGGCTGTTCAGATTGGTGTTCGCTATGATGATTCTGAAAACAAGACACATAACACAACAACCGGAGCTAAGACTAAGGTTGATAACGAAGAGTGGACAACTAACCTCGGCGTTGCTTATTTGATGGATAATGGTTTTACGCCTTATGTTAGTTACGCACAGTCGTTTAATCCTATTATCGAACTCGATGACAATAAAAACCCTGCGAAACCAGAACGTGGTGAGCAATACGAAGTGGGCTTGAAATACCAACCGCGTAGTTTCGACGGTTATTTCAACATTGCAGCGTTTGAAGTATCGAAAGAGAACTTGAAGAGTAGGTACACAAATCAATTCACGCAAATTGGTGAAGTCCGCAATCGTGGCATTGAACTAGAAGCGGTGGCAAACGTAACCGAAGCATTGACTTTGATTGGTAATGTGTCGTTCATTGATTCTGAAATTACCGAGGATGCAAATAACAGTATTGTAGGGAACACTCCGTCACAAATTGCTGATCAACTGGCTTCGGCTTGGGCAAACTATCGCTTCTTGAGTGGTCCCCTAGATGGACTAACCGTCGGTGCTGGCGCGCGTTACGTTGGCGATTCGTATGCCGATAATACAGAAACTAACGTTGTTCCTTCTTACACATTGTTTGACGCAACACTGAGTTACCGAATCGAAGATTACAAGTTCCAAGTTGCAGCGAAGAACTTAGCGGACAAAGAATACGTGGCGACTTGCTCTGGTTCTTGTTTTTACGGTGACCGTCGTAACGTAATTGCGAGCGTAACCTATGACTGGTAAGCACCAGCCTCTGAACACTCTGCCCGATGGGCAGAGTGTTTCTTTAAGTGAGGAACAAGACCGTTACTGCGTTGAAGTCAGTTCCGGTGTGGTTGAAGTTGTGCGTGAAACAAACCAGTTCTGGCGTTTAACTCAAATGACAGCGTTAAACACGGAGCAACTTTCTGCTTTTGCACTTCTATTCTCTGCTAACCCCGAAATTCGAACGATTGAGCTTGGGCTGTTTAGAAGTGAAGTATTGGATTCTTTGTGCTTTGAAACTGCTGAGGGCTTAAAGGTGCTATGGCGTGAAGCCATTATGCAAGTTCCTGAACTTTGGCTTAAGAATCGACACCGAACGCTTTACCCCCATAAACAAATCCTCGACGCTGCAGGGTATCACCCAGCTAGACCAAAGCCCTTGTTGGGTGAGTTATATCGCCGTTATATTCCCGACCTTAACGCTGTTCTCACTCTAGAAGGCTTAGATGTCGACAAACACTTAACCTTCTTCAATAAGTGGCAAAACAGCCAGCGTGTAGCGAATTTCTGGGAGCAAACGGGCTCACTGGAAGAACACAGAAAGTACTTAGAAGATTCAGTTAAAAACAACAAGAATCAGCTTCTTGTTGTGTGTTTAGACAATCAGCCTTTCGCTTATATCGAAGTGTACTGGACCAAAGAAGACCGAATCGCACCTTATTACGCGGCGGGAGATTATGACCGAGGTATTCATATGTTGGTCGGTGAAGAATCCCACCGTGGTGCACATAAAGTTGCTGCTTGGTTGCCTTCTGTTTGTCACTTCATCTATCTATCAGATCCCCGTACAGAAAAGATTGTTAGCGAGCCAAGAGCCGATAACGACAAGATGATCGGATATCTGCAGAAATATGGATTTGCCAAAGTAAAAGAATTTGAATTTCCGCATAAACGTGCGGCTTTAATGTGTCAGTTGAAAGACAGCTTTTTCAGTAACGAGTTCTAATAATTAAGCGGCAAGTACTGGGAAAGGGAGTTGGAAGAGGGTGCTTTGTACTCAAAGAAATTATTATGAGGTTATACATGACGAAACAAATTAAGGAATATGATGTTCTCGGAGTGGGCTTTGGTCCTGCTAATTTATCGATAGCCATTGCTTTGGAAGAGCAAGCTAAAGATAAAGGCTTAAGTTATTGCTTCTTGGAGCAAAAGTCTCATTTTGAATGGCACGGCGGCATGTTGCTTGATGGAACAAGAATGCAAATCTCTTGTTTGAAAGATCTGGTGACGTTACGAAATCCAACCAGTCCATATTCATTCGTAAACTATTTACACACTAAAGACCGGCTAAACGCTTTCATCAACCTAGGCAGCATGAACCCTTCTCGTGTTGAGTTTAACGACTACCTGACTTGGGTTGCTAATCAGTTCTCAGAACGCGTAAATTACGGCCAGCGAGTGATTGATATTGAAGCGATTGATGAAAACGGTCATAGCTCCAAAGTAAAAGTGACCTCTACCGATATACATGGTAATCAGACAGTTCGAATCGCTAAGAACCTTATTGTTGGGATGGGAGGGATGCCGAAGCTTCCAAAACAGTTTGAAGGTCATGATAACGAACAAATCATCCACTCCTCGAAGTACAAAGCGTGGCGTGAAACATTTAAGCCAAACTCAGAGCCAAAAATCGCTATCGTGGGTGCTGGGCAGAGCGCCGCTGAAATATTCGTTGATCTTACAAACCGTTATGCGGATGGTGAAGTTCACATGGTTAACCGCCGCTTTGCATTGCACCCAGCTGATGACAGCCCGTTTGTAAACGAGGTGTTTGACCCTGAGTTTACTGACCATATGTACCAAAGCACACAAGAGCAACGTGATCACATTCTTTCTCGCTTTAGCGCGACCAACTATTCAGTTGTGGATACCGAGGAGCTTAACGCGATTTATGAGCTTCTTTACTTGCAGAAAGTAACGGGGGAAGGTAACCATCAACATCTACGTTGTCATGACATCCAAGAAGTGGCAATGAAAGACGATAAAGTAGCGTTGCGCTTAAATAACACGATAAACAAAACACAGGCATGGAATGAATACGATGCGATCATTCTTGCTACTGGTTATCGATACGATGAGTTCAACCAAATGCTCAGCTCGATTGAACCCTTGATTGATAGCAAATCGGTAGGGCGTTCATACCAATTAGACATGAAGTCAAACTGCGAGGTTAAGATTTTCCTACAGGGTTGCTGTGAATCTTCTCACGGTCTGAGTGATACGCTGCTTTCTGTGTTGGCTGTGCGTTCTAAAGAAATCGTCGATGCGCTTCTTTTTAGTTCTAACCAAACGGTTGAGACTGATAAAGCGTAATCAACATTGCTACGTAGCGCCGAGCCCTTGAGCTTGGCGCTAATTTGCTAGATACATCGATAGCTTGCCTATTTTCATACTCGTTCGCTACTTTTTGCTTATTCCTACCAATAATATTATTACACGGATTTCAGTCATCGTTATTCTCAGCTCAATACTGGATTGTGTTACTGATGGGTTTATCTTGCATTCAAACAGAGCAACTACCGCTGCTAAATCAAACAACTAGACGCTGATTAAAACGATCAAGACGATTTATTGCAGCAGTTGTTGAGCACAAAGCCTATATTGACTAGAATGACGCACTTTTTTTATTTACGTACATACAGGTAATGAACATGAGCGATACTAATTCAAGACCAGCTTTACCAGATCATCTTGCAGGTAACCCACGCAGCCCACACCACGTGGCTGAGTGTTTCGAATACCCAATCGGCATTCGTCTAAATGGTAAAGAGCGTACTGATGTTGAAGAATACTGCATCAGCGAAGGTTGGGTTAAGATCCCTTCTCCAAAAGCGCTAGATCGCTTTGGCCAGCCAATGCTTATTACTCTTAAAGGCACAGTAGAAGCTTTCTACATCGAAGATTAATCACTTCGTGTAACTCGATAATGTCGAGTACAAAACGCTGTTATATAGAAGGGTCTAGAGAAATCTAGGCCCTTTTTTTATCCTTATTTACACCGCCTTACATATAGCTTTAATCGATTCAACAGTCGTTTAGATGAATCTCGCATTACCAGTTTAACTCTTCTTCCGTTCGTTATTTGTTCATTCGAATTATTGAGCGTCTCTAAAGAACCTTCCAAAAGTAAAATACACAAACGAAAATATGAAGCGTAGTCTAATTAAATGAAACTAAAATGCTGTATTTAAAGTTATTTTTTGTTAATGGCTATCTCTATCACAGAAATTAATCCTGAAGCACATACAATGCCCTGGCTTTCGAATGAGCGCTTAATTTTTTCGTTCGAGCATTTTTATTTCTATCGCCCAATACACATGAGGTTCCTATGTTTGGAATATTCAAACCTATGGCGCATATCGATCGCTTATCTACCGATAAGATCGATAGCACCTACACACGATTACGATGGCAGCTTTTTCTCGGCATCTTTGTTGGTTATGCGGGGTACTATTTAGTCCGCAAAAACTTCAGTTTGGCGATGCCATATCTTATTGAACAAGGGTATAGTCGCGGAGAACTCGGGGTTGCTTTGGCCGCGGTTTCCATTGCTTACGGTTTATCTAAATTTTTAATGGGCAGCGTTTCTGATCGCTCTAATCCTCGTTATTTCCTCAGTGGCGGCTTGTTAATGTCGGCATTGGTCATGTTCTGCTTTGGTTTCATGCCATGGGCGACAGGCAGCATCACTGCGATGTTTATCCTACTGTTCTTGAATGGTTGGTTTCAGGGCATGGGCTGGCCAGCTTGTGGGCGAACCATGGTTCACTGGTGGTCACGTAAAGAACGTGGCGAGATAGTGTCGGTATGGAACGTTGCTCACAACGTCGGCGGCGGTTTGATCGGTCCAATGTTCTTATTGGGTCTTTGGGCTTTTAATGACGACTGGCGAACCGCTTTTTATGTTCCTGCATTTTTTGCCACTCTCGTTGCTATTTTTGTTTGGTTCACCGTAAGAGATACACCTCAATCTTGTGGCTTGCCGCCGATTGAAGAACATAAAGACGATTACCCAGACGACTACGATACGTCTCATGAGAAAGAAATGACGGCGAAAGAGATCTTCTTTAAGTACGTTTTCTCTAACAAGTTGTTGTGGTCAATCGCGATTGCTAATGCGTTTGTTTACCTCATCCGTTATGGCGTACTTGATTGGGCTCCGGTCTACTTAAAAGAAGCAAAAGACTTCTCAGTAGATAAATCATCTTGGGCTTACTTCTTGTATGAGTGGGCGGGTATTCCTGGAACGCTACTGTGTGGTTGGATTTCAGATAAGTTGTTTAAGGGCCGACGCGCACCAGCAGGGATCCTGTTCATGGTTCTCGTTACTGTCGCTGTATTAGTGTACTGGCTAAATCCGGCAGGTAACCCAACGGTTGATATGCTGGCACTTATCGCGATTGGTTTCCTTATCTATGGACCAGTCATGCTAATTGGTTTGTATGCACTTGAACTTGCACCTAAGAAAGCGGCAGGTACGGCTGCAGGTCTTACTGGCTTGTTTGGTTACCTAGGTGGCGCAGTTGCTGCTAATGCCGTGCTTGGTTTCATGGTTGACCATTACGGTTGGGATGGCGGCTTCATTATCTTGGTCGGTGCTTGTGTTGCTTCAATAATTTGTCTGCTTTACGCCTTCTTAGGAGAGCGTGAACACCACAAACAAAAAGAACTCGAACAACAGAAAGAAGCATTAACTCAATAGTTCATTAACTGGACAACGTCATACTAGTAAACAACAGAGGCAGGTATATCCTGCTTCTGTTTTATCAAGGGAAACAATAATGAAAACAACGTCACTGTCTCTGACTTTATTAGCACTTAGCTTATCTGCAAATGCGTTCGCCGATCCTTTAGTGATTGCGCATCGCGGTGCGTCTGGTTATTTGCCCGAGCACACACTACCTGCTAAGGCACTCGCTTACGCAATGAAACCTGACTACATCGAACAAGATGTCGTGATGACCAAAGATGACCAACTGGTGGTATTGCATGATCACTATTTAGATCGCGTCACCGATGTTGCTGACCGCTTTCCAGATCGCGCACGAGCAGATGGCCGCTATTATGCGATTGACTTTACGCTTGCTGAGATCAAATCATTAAAAGTGACAGAAGGTTTTAACCTAGATGAGCAAGGCAACAGAGTGGCAGGGTACCCAACACGTTTCCCTATGTGGCAGTCAGATTTTCGCGTTGCTACTTTTGCGGAAGAAATTGAACTGATTCAAGGCTTAAACAAAACGCTGGGTTATGACGTGGGTATCTATCCTGAGATTAAAGCGCCTTGGTTCCATCGTCATGAAGGCAAAGATATCTCGAAAGCGGTGCTTGCCACCTTGCAGCAATATGGTTATCTATCAAAAGAAGACAAGGTATATCTACAGTGTTTTGATGCCAATGAGCTGCAACGTATTAACGATGAATTAATGCCTGCGATGGAAATGGATCTTAAGCTTGTTCAGCTGATGGCCTATACAGATTGGAACGAAACCATGACTTACAAGGGCGATAAAGCGACGCCGTACAGTTATGATTGGATGTTTGAGAAAGGCGGCATGGCAAAAGTCGCTAGCTACGCAGATGGCATTGGTCCATGGAAGCCTATGCTGGTGGATGATGCATCGACCAAAGATAACATCATTATTAAACCATTGATGAAGTCAGCAAAAGACGCGGGCTTAGACGTTCACCCGTACACGTTCCGTGCCGATCCGGGAAGAATCCCAGATTATGCGGATAACTTTGATGGCATGTTGGATGTCTTTTACAACCAAGTAAAAGTCGATGGTGTGTTTACCGATTTCCCAGACAAAGCGGTCGACTTCTTAAATCGTTAATTTCCTGCTTAGATACTAGTAACGAAATACGAAGAGCTAAAAGCACTGTCTTAAGTCGCTTTTAGCTCTTCATGTATTAGTCTTAAACTCCTACCCATATTCTTCTTTCTCAGCCCACATTTTCATATTCACTCAGTTTACAGCCATAACGTGGCTTGATAGGTTATTTCCAATGCAGTCAAATGCTTAATCTATAAGTATTTATCGACTCGACCTTATATTGAATTTGGACAAATCATGGAAGAAAGAAGCAAAGCTTATCTCGATAGCTACCTCAATACATTGTCAGCAGACGTTGCCTCGCAATACACCTCCTTTAGTGCAGACTATTACTGCGCCGACGAATACAACGCCAATCTCTGCGCGCAGCTGATACTCAAAGGCGAAAAACAGGCTTCTTGTAGCCTTGAATATTGGTATAGCCATGAAGGAGAAGCGATGCCTGTCGTGGGGCATTTGCAAGTCGTCACTGATTGGGATGGCAAACCAGTTTGTATCGTTGAAATTACCTCTGTTTCTTCGTGTTCGTACAACGAAGTGACTGCCGAGTTTGCTGCCGCCCGAAGGAGAGGGTGATAAAACACTCGAATGGTGGCGAGAAGCGCACTGGAACTTTTTCTCTCGTGAATGTGAAGAGCTCAAGATAAACCCGAGTGAAGATATGATGCTGGTACTTGAGCGTTTCAAAGTGGTTCATCAATAAATGGTGAGTTTGGAAAGTGTCCAAGGATTAATTGAATCTTAACTCGTGGCACTTAAATGCGTAAAGCGGTTAAGCGATACAACAAGGAGTGTGTAGTGAAAATAGCGATACTGGATGATTATCAGAACGTAGTAGAAAGCCTTGAGTGTTATAGCAAGTTAGAACAGCATGATGTTACGGTATTCACAGAAACCTATCCTGAAGATGAACTGGTGTTAAAACTGCGCGAGTTTGATGCTTTGGTCCTTATTCGCGAACGAACGGACATTACAGAGTCACTACTTTCAAGGCTTCCAAACTTAAAACTGATTAGCCAAACGGGCAAAGTCAGTAATCATATTAACGTTCAAATGTGTGAGTGTTTTGGCGTGAAAGTATTAGAAGGGCGCGGTTCACCTGTCGCACCGTCTGAACTGTGTTGGGCGCTTATCATGGCAGCGTCTCGACACATTCCAACTTACGCTTCAAACCTCAAGCAAAACCAATGGCAAGATTCAGGCTCATTAGGGTTAGGTCGAACTTTGAAAGGGCTAAAGCTTGGCATTTGGGGTTACGGGAAAATCGGTAAATGCATTGCACAATATGCCAAAGCATTTGGGATGTCTGTAGTGGTGTGGGGCAGCCAGCAATCAAGAGTTCAAGCGCAGGCTGACGGATTTGAAGCATCAGCAACCAAAGAAGACTTCTTTCGAGATGTTGATGTGCTCTCTTTGCACTTACGTTTGAACGATGCGACGAAAGGGTGTGTTACTGCAAACGACCTTCAGCTAATGAAATCAGATTCGCTGTTTGTAAACATCAGCCGTTCAGAATTAGTTGAACCACAAGCTCTATACCGTGAATTACGTAAAGTTCCGACTAAGCGCGCCGCCGTCGATGTTTTCGATTGTGAGCCAGTAACAACAGACGCTGAACCTCTATTATCCTTACCTAACGTCACGGCAACGCCACATTTGGGCTATGTTGAACAAAATAGCTACGAACTCTACTTCGATATCGCTTTCGACAACATTCTGTCCTATCAAAGAGATGGCATGTAGCGATAGAATCTGCCCAAAGCAATAAAAGGTCGAGAAGTATGAGCTTAACAATCAGAGAAGTAACAGTAGAAGATGCACAAGGAATTATTGATGTCTTGAATCCAATCATTATCGAAGCGCGTTATACGATCTTGGATCAGACTTTTACTGTTGATGAAGAAAAGGCATTCATTGAGTCGTTCCCTGAGCGTGGTGTGTTTAGCGTTGCAGTTAACGAAGCTACGAGTCAGTTACTTGGCTTCCAGAATGTCGAGCCATTTGCTACTTATACTAAAGCCTTTGAGCATGTTGGTATCATTGGAACCTATGTTGATGCCAATAGCCGTGGGCAGGGTGTCGCCAAGCAGTTGTTTGATTACACATTCAAAGCAGCGAAAGCCAAAGGTTATGAAAAGCTGTTCGCCTATGTAAGAGCAGACAATGAGCGCGCATTATCGGTTTATCTGAAGCAAGGCTTTGAAATCGTCGGAACGGCTAAGAAACACGGTAAGATTGGTGACCAGTACTTTGACGAAGTTCTTATTGAGAAGTTCTTATAGGCTCGCCTAAACGCTAGAAATTCATCGTATGCAGGAGGCAAGATGACAAAGCTAATCGAATTAACAGAAATAGTCTTATTCGACTGGGGCAATACGCTGATGGTCGATTTCCCAGAAGCACAAGGGAAAATGTGCGACTGGGAAGTTGTCGAAGAAGTTGCAGGGGCGCGTGAAGTGCTAGCTGTGCTTTCGAAACAGCACAAACTCTATGTCGCAACCAACGCCGCTGACTCGACAGAACAAGATATCATTCAAGCATTTGAACGAGCTGGTCTGTCTCAGTATCTCTCCGGTTACTTCTGCAAGGCGAGTCTTGGCGTATCGAAATACGATTCTGATTTTTATCCTGCCATCATTACACAGTTAGGTGTTCAAGCTCAGGATGTGACGATGATTGGAGACACTCTCGAAAAAGACATCTACCCTGCGTTAGCGAGTGGTTTACACGCTGTGTGGTTGAACACGGAAGGCACTGTTCTTAAGTCAGAGCATCCGAATATCGTACAAGTTCAAAACCTAAGCGAACTGTTAGGGAAGCGCCATGGATGACCATTCAGAGATCTGGCGCCAGTATTACCAAAAAGCACTAAGTAAACTTCATTTAAAGAGAACTGAGTTCGCAATTAAACTGAATGAGTCAGGCTTAAGTGTTGCGATTGATTGTGGTTGTGGAACAGGCAGTGACATCGCTTTTTTAGAACAGCAAGCGTATCAAGTGTATGGTTTCGACGTTAATCCTGATTCGATTGCTATATGTCGGGATCGTTTTGGTCGCAAATCTTCGGTCGAGATATCTGAAAATGGATTTGAACACTATGATTACCCTAAATCTGGCGTAGTGATTGCTAATTCGAGTCTGTTTTTTTCTGACCCAACCCGTTTTGACGGGGTTTGGCACAATATTGAAAACTGTCTTGAAATCGGTGGTGTATTCGCAGGCGATTTCATGGGCGTCGATGACAGTTGGGCACATGGCTATCGAACCCCAACAACGCCGTTAACAAAAGCCAAAGTACTTAGCTTATTCAACGACTTTGAGATAGTACGATTCCATGAGCGAGACGAACAAGCACTCACGTCGCTGGGTAGGATGAAGCATTGGCACACTTACTCGGTCGTTGCGATTAAGCGTCGTTAAAGTCAGTAACTAAAACTCGTTCAGATGCTTGTCTGTTTTGACGCCAACCTCTCATCTCTTTGTTGTTTAATCCTCTAAGCTAACTCTAGTTTCCATTAAGAGGACTAGGTTATGAGTATCGAACGTCATGGAATATCTGTTGGCATTGAACGTGTTAGCGGTGAAACCATCGTTGTGTTTAAAGCGAAAGGCAAACTCACACACGATGACTATCAAGCGATGATGCCAATTCTGAATACCACACTAGAAGAACTCGATTCATCTGAACTTAAGATGCTGGTCGACATTTCAACCTTAACAGGATGGGAGTTACGTGCAGCTTGGGATGATTTTAAACTTGGGCTAGAACTGAACTCGAAAATAGACAAAATTGCCATCTACGGTGATAAAAGCTGGCAAGAAATGGCATCAAAAGTCGGGAGTTGGTTTGTGTCGGGTGAGATTCAGTCTTTTGAAGATCATGATTCCGCTATCGAGTGGCTAGTTGATTAATTCAACCACAGTTCAGTTCTTATGACAGCTGGCGAGTGTTCTACTTGAAGGCTGTCGTTTATCGACTTTCAAAACCATTCCCTAAGCAATTCAATAGAATATGTTCACTGCTGAATGTAATATACGCCTAGCGCGATACGTTGTGCTAACCAAAATAATAAACACAATAACAAGGTCTAAGAACATGAATAAGGTAATTGATAAGCTCGCTTGGATATTCATTGAAGATGGCAAGTTGCTGATGGTGAGGTCAAAAGGCAAAGAGCTGTTCTACTTGCCGGGCGGAAAGCGCGAAGCAGGGGAAAGTGACGAGCAAGCATTGGTTCGTGAAATCAAAGAAGAAATATCA
This sequence comes from Vibrio sp. 14N.309.X.WAT.E.F5, assembly GCF_030397615.1. NCBI lineage: Bacteria > Pseudomonadati > Pseudomonadota > Gammaproteobacteria > Vibrionales > Vibrionaceae > Vibrio > Vibrio sp. 14N.309.X.WAT.E.F5. Next base: position 463,040 of record NZ_JAPNXR010000001.1, read on the forward strand.
GTAGACCTAGTACCTGATTCCATCAAATACGTTGAAACGTTCACTGGCCAAGCTGATGGCAAAGCAGAAGGCGTGTCAGTGCAATTGACGTGTTACCTTGCAGATTATACTGGCGAACTCGCTCCAGACGCTGAAATTGAAGAGCTTAAGTTTGTTGATGGTAACGACAGAGCAGTATGTTCATTGGCTGCTCTTGTTGCGCTTGATTGGTTAGAAGCAAACCAGTATTTACCACTTATCAGTAAATAATGGCTCGTTAATATAGAACGACTGTTTAGTGAGGATCTTTATAGATCAGTGCTTATGAAAAGCTTGAAGGGCGACTGTCTTTCATAAGAATGTCGAGTTTTCTTTGAGCTTTTTTCGTATCTTGTAAATCCACCACCTCAATCATCTCGCATTCATCTCTTACCATCTCATTGATTAAGCTCGGATAGTGTCGGCAATCTTCTGGTCGGTCTAAGTAAATGCTGCACGTATATTTCGCTTGGGCATTCTTATCTTTCGTTGGAACAACTTCTAGGAAAGGGCAACGACTTAAGCGTTCGCCAGATTTAGGATCAAACCAGATCTCACTACCGCGAACATATTCAAATATGTCTGGGTTGAACAGCTCCCACAAATCAATCTCTTCTTGAGTCGCGGCAAGGTCACCATCTCCATATTTGATACAGCATTTTCCGCATTGATTACAATTTTTCATTAGTGACTTCATTGGTTGGTGAGCTTTTGTCATTTTACCACTGATAGCCGTGGCACGTTGATTTTGTTGTCCATCACTCGGAAACTCAAAGGAGCAACCTGATTTGATATTCATTTATCTAAGTCACAACACTGCAAACAGGGATGTAAACAGTGATACAATTTGCGCCTAGCAAGTTATTAAAACAAAGGCATAAAAATGAGAACCGTATACACCACTGAAGGCGACATTAACGCAAAGAAACAGAAAGACGCTTACCCAAAGTTGGCGCTATGTGATAACTGCGTTCGAGACTATGTGGTGATTGCTCAAGGTGAACGCACCTATAAGCCTTGTGCGAAATGTGGTGCAGACGATTAATGCGCCTTGATAAATACCTTTGTAAAAGCACAGAACTAACAAAACTCGAAGCCGTTCAGCGAATCCAAAACGGTGAGGTGAGTGTGAACAGTGTGGTTGTGCTAGACGAATCTACTCAGGTTCATGAAAGTAACGCCATCTTGCTCAATGGCGATGCATTAACGCTACGAGAGTTTAGATACATCTTAATGCACAAGCCTGCGGGCACCATCTGTTCCAATATCGATGAAGTGTACCCATCGCTTTTCAATTACCTAGAGTTAGAGAAAGCGTCTGAACTGCACATCGCAGGGCGGTTAGACGCCGATACCACTGGTTTAGTGTTGATCACCGATGATGGCCGTTGGTCTTTCAATATCACACTGCCGACTAAGTCGTGTAAAAAGGTCTACCGCGTGACATTGTCACGAGATATAAAAGACGAGGTCGCTGATAAATTCAAGGCGGGTGTTCAGTTGCAAGGCGAGAAAGCCCCAACGCGCCCAGCAGAATTAGAAGTGGTAAGCCCGAAAGAAGTGTTACTGACCATCACAGAGGGTAAGTTTCATCAGGTTAAACGAATGTTTGCTGCTGTTGGAAATAGAGTGGTAGGGCTTCACCGAGAGCAAATAGGCGAAGTACGTTTAGATGTCGAAGAAGGCCATTGGCGCTATCTCACCAAAGATGAAGTTAGTTCTTTTAGCCAGTAACCTAAAACCAATTAAAGCATAAAGCCTAGCGATAAATCTGGGCTTTAAAACAGAAGGAATTGTTTATCATGGAAAACCTGAAAGTCGCTGAAATAAAGTCGTTTGTGCCAGCGAAAGACTTCGATTTGTCTAAGCGTTTTTATCAAACTCTCGGCTTTGAAATCATGTCTGAATTCCATGATATCGCCTATTTTCGTCACGGCGATTATGCATTCCTTTTACAAGATTTTTACGAACCTGCGCACTGTCACAATTACATGATGCACTTGCTGGTGGAAGACGTAAAAAGTTGGTATCAGCACGTGCAAAACTCTAATGTAATGACGGAATTTGAAGTAACCGTTACCGAGGTTGTAGAACAGCCTTGGGGAATGCTTGAGTTTTGTATCACTGACCCTAGTGGCGTGCTATGGCGTGTTGCCGAGAACATCAGGCCACGTTAGCCCGTAAACTTGTTTTAAGACCAGTGAAACGCTTCAAATTATCCATATGTCGCTTTATTTATACCGCTCTCGGTAATTATCAAATAGGTTAAAACATGGATATAAAGGCAAAAATGCACAACCAAGACGTTTATTACTGTGATGACGTTGATCTGGTCGCCGAGCAAACACAATGCTTAGAAGTGCTTTACGATTTCAACCACACTCGCCCGAGTGAAGGTGAGAAGCGCCAGCAAATCATGAAGCAACTGTTCGCAGAAGTCGGCGAGGGTTGTTACATCGAGCCACCATTGCACGCCAACTGGGGCCGTCACACGCACCTAGGCAATAACGTATATGTGAACTTCAACCTAACTCTGGTCGACGACACAGACATATTCATCGGCGATAACGTGATGATTGCACCTAACGTAACCATCGCGACAGGCACACATCCCATTAGCCCGGAACTTAGGCTCAAAGCCGCGCAGTTCAATGTTCCCGTTCGCATCTGTAAGAACGTATGGCTTGGCGCGCACACAGTAGTACTTCCAGGAGTCACCATTGGTGAAAACTCGGTTATCGGAGCGGGCAGCATAGTCACCAAAGACATCCCAGCGAATGTCGTTGCTGTCGGAAACCCGTGCAAAGTGGTACGTGAAATTAATGAACGTGACCGAGAGTATTACCACAAAGATCGCCGCATTCCAGACGAGCTTAACTAATCCCTGTCACCCATAATTTCGCTGGCTTGGCGTTTGGTCATGCTATACAGAAAGATTCTGCATATTCTCTAAAGCCGATGCTAGCTGTGATATAAGTCATTGTTGTATAATGGCTAGATTGCATATGAAGTATGTGCAGTAGAAACTAGACAGAATTAGTCTGCATTTAAATACAGAATTATTCTGTCTAATAAAGCTGTTATGTGAATGAGGAAGTATGAAGCAAAAATTTAGTCGTTCTAAACTTAAAAAGTGGTTGAAGAAAGCTGCTGGTGTGACTTTGTTATCAATCAGTTTAGTGAACAGTGCATCGAGTATTATTACGAACACTTCGTCTCCTAAATTAGTTGCCCAAGCAATGGAGCAACGTATTGAGTCCTTTCCTAAGGGAAGTTACTTGGTCGAATATGAAAGAAACGATGACGAAGAGCAAGATGACTTTCCTTACAATAAAACAGTATGGGCTTTGGCGTATGATGCTAATCTATCCCGTGGTGGAAAAATTCTGAATTTAACTACTTTATTAAGTGATTTAGGCGATTTTGAGTACATTATTAGCACAACTAAAGACACAGGCGCATACAATTTAACTTCTGTATTTGCAAAGCAACCCGAAGACCCTCTTGAGCTTGAAGCGCTGGTTGGTACTTTAAAGAAACATACTTCATTTGTTACGGTCGAAGATGGCTCTGGTGAAATGCACGGTGGAAATTCTTTTATCAATGGGAAACAATTCACATAACAAACAATTTAAGAGTGATTCCCCACGCTTGGCATTTTTGGTTTGGGTCTAGTTCAGTGTTTACGGCGTTCAATTATAGTGTCGTGGTAGCGTGGCTCACACCTTAATTGGGCGTTATATTTTTTAAGGAAGCTTATGGCTGCTATTAAAAGTCTAGATTTAAGTATTATCGAATCAGTTTGTAAGTTACTTGGTAATACGGAAACTGGTTTTACTGGAACTGAAATTGGAAAGCTACTCTATGAATCAGGAATCGAAGATATTGATTCTGTAAACACCAAATGGAAAAGGCTCAATTCAGCTTTAGCCAACAAGCAAATCATAGATGGTTGCTCTAACAACGTACTGGCATTCATTCAGAATGCAATTAGCCCTGCTCGCCATTACAATAACCTTGAGTGGTTCAATGACACTCGATATCAGTTAAATAAAATTCTTAGCTTTGCTGGTTTTAATATCGGTGAAAATGGAATAATAGGAACAGTTACTAAGTCGAACACCATCAGTGAAGCGGCAGCTAGAGCGTATAAACTCAAAGACCACCTTGTTTCTCGTAATGTTCATCCCGACGTTCTAAAATATTGCAAAGAGGAGTTAGTTGTAGATAACTATTTCCACGCTGTATTTGAAGCTACAAAAAGTGTAGCTGATAAAATTAGAAATAAAACGGGTTTAACATCTGATGGCTCCGTATTAGTTGATGAAGCGTTTTCTTTTAAGCACATTCCTCATTTAGCACTCAATTCCTTAGTTACCGAAAGTGAAAAGAGTGAGCAAAAAGGCTTTATGAACTTACTAAGAGGTTTATTTGGTACTTTTCGCAATACAACAGCACACGCACCAAAAATTACGTGGTCAATAGAAGAAATTGACGCACTAGATATACTTTCAATGGTTTCTCTAGTTCACCGTCGATTAGACAAAGCAACACAAGCAAAAATGATATACGAATCAAAAATATAACAAAGTATTTAAATCTGACTCGTAAACGTGTGCCGAACTCGCTTCGCTCAAACATGGCACACGTTCACTTACAGCTTAATTTGGCGTTAGCTATCAGGAAAAGCTATGTATAAAGATACTAAAGAATTTAAAGTATTAATGGAAACTGGCCATTGGGGGCCTATAGAAGCGGAGTTAGGTGTAGAGTTTGGTTTCAAATGTGCGTACTGCGACAAGGACATGTTTGAGTCTGTTGATAGTTATAAAGAATGGCAGACAGATCATATTATACCTTCATCAAAAGGTGGCGCTGACGAACTGAGAAACTATGCATTGAGCTGCCGGACATGTAACTTTATCAAAAGTACTTGGAACCCTAAAGACCATGTAGTTATTGAAAAATATCGCAAAGCTGACCTTATAGCTATATCTCGAGAATATATCACTAATAAAAGAGCTGAAACTCAGAAAGAAATAGAACTCTATAATAAACTCATCAAAAAATAGTTAACAAGGCGCTAAACCCAACACTTAACACTTAACACTTAACACTTGGCAATTTCGCTCCGCGGAAGTATATACCAAGGTTTCGTGCGGGTTAGCTTGGCGTTAGCATACAGATTGAGTTTTCATACAAGGAAGGTTTATATGTCTGATAATAGAACTGAGCTACACGGCAGTAAGTGTAATCAAAAAACAACACATCGAAGATTAAGTAGCTCAGAGATTAAAGCCCAAAAAGCCGAAAAGAATAATCCAAAGTATAAAACTCTTCATTTTTTGTTTAGCGTCTTACTCAATCAAAACAGTTCAAAATCAAACATCTGTTACTTTAAGTGTACTGTTTGTGGTTCAGAATACAGCAACAATGAAAGTATGCCTCACGGCTGGGGTTAAACTCCTCGTTCTACTTTGTACTAACAAGTTGCTTAACAAAGACTCCTAACGCTTGGCGACCTCAGTCTCAACTTAGTTTCAGTGTTTATGGCACAGTGGCATCGGCATTGCGTTGCGTTGCTCAAACCTTAGCAGGGCGTTATACCGCTATGTAAAAAACGGGAGAGGATATGAAAGGACAAATTGTTCGCTGGGTTGATGAGCGCGGTTTTGGGTTCATAAACTCCAATGAACTGGATGGTGACATTTTTGTTCATGTATCCAAGTTCAAAAAAGGATACCGACGCCCTCGAATAGGGGACCAAGTAGAGTTTCAACTGGCAAGTAATCAACCTAAGTTAAGTGCGGAAAGTGCTCAGTTAGTCGGTGTCAAATCACAGAAAAGCAATCCTTTTTCAGTTGTATTATTAGCAGTTATCGTCGGTTTAACCGGCGTAGCCTTATATCTGTTTTATATAGAGCCTAAGTTGAATCCTGCATATGAAAATATGGGGTTCAGTTGCCAAGGCAAGACTTACTGTAGCGAAATGGCGTCTTGTGATGAAGCAAAATTTTATCTATCAAATTGTCCGAATGTGAAAGTCGATGGCGATAATGATGGAACCCCTTGCGAGAATCAGTTATGTGGCAGTTGGTAGGATCGGTATAACAAATTGTTCAAGAGTGATTCGGCACGCGTGGCATTTTTACTATGCGTTGCTTTTAGTGGTTAAGGTGGTATGCAGTAGTGTTGGGTTGCTGATTTTTTAACGTGACGTTATCTTTCCATAGAGGTTATTGTGACCAAATTACTATTAGTTATTGATATGCAGGAGGACTTTTTTCAGCAGGGCAGGCTTGGTGAGAAAAGAACTGAACTTACTCACTCGTTGAACGAGTTGGTACAAGCATTTCGTAGAGAAAATCAGAAGATTATTTGGGTGCGTCAAGTCTTCAAAGACGATTTGTCAGATACGTATTTGGCGTTACGACAATCGAGTCAAAAATGGACTATCCAAGGTACTCGTGGTTGCGAGCTACTAAGTGAGTTAGTTCGATATCCAGATGAACATGAGATTATCAAAAAGCGTTATAGTGCTTTCTTTGGAACAGATCTTGATGCGATCTTAAATGAAATGTCACCTAGTGAAATTGTGATTGCAGGTGTAAATACTCATGCATGTGTGAGAGTCACTGCTATCGATGCTTACCAACGTGACTACCATTTATTATTGGCTAAAGAGTGTATTGATTCATACGATCAAGGTTGTCATGATGAATCATTTGGATACATGGTTAATAGTGGAATCGGAGTTCCATTATCCAATACTGAGGTCATCGATAGAATGAAAACTTAAGAGTGATTTTCTACGCTCGACACTTCAATTCAAGGTTGGGTTTTGTGTTTATGATGCAATGAGTTAGGTGGTAGCGTCGCTCAGCACTTAAAGCGACTTAAGTGGAATTAGCTAAGGAATTTAGATGTACAAAGGAAGTTGTTTGTGTGGTTCAATTCAGTTCGAATTGGATGGGGGTGTCACTGATATCATTCACTGTCATTGCTCTTTGTGTCGTAAGGCAAGCGGAAGTGCTTATGCCACTAATGGTTTCATTAATGCTGAAGATATCAAGTTAACAGACAAAAATAATACACTTACCTTTTACGAAAGCAGTGAAGGCAAGCGGAAGTACTTTTGTAAAACTTGTGGAAGTCCAATCTATAGTTCAAATTCACAATCCCCAAAAAGGCTTCGCCTTCGCTTAGGTATATTGGATACAGAAATATCGGAACGTCCTATTTCTCATAACTTTGTTACATCAAAGGCTAACTGGGATGACTTAGATGTTGAGTTACCTCGTAATGAAAAGCACGAAGTTGGGCGAAAGTAGGCGCGGTTAAATCCGTTTAACAAGGTGTTGAAATTGACGCTCAATACTTGGCATTTTCACTTCGTAAAAGTATATGACATAGTTTCAAGTGGTTAGTTTAGCGTTATACGCTCAGAGGAAATGATGATTCAGAGTATTTATGATGACATGTGGCAAAGGTTTGAATTGGCATTAAAGCGCAATGAATATGAACTCGATCCATACCTGTCGGAGCTTGAAAATGATACTCGAAGAGGCATCACTGCCTTGGCGTATTTAAATCAAGGGAATAGCTCTACCATCAATGAAATAATTCGTTTTCAGAAAGAGGTACGAGAACTCGAACCAAAGCAATACTATCACCCATCAAATGAGCTGCACCTAACCGTTTTGTCAGTGATTTCATGCTTACCAGAGTTTGCCGTAACCGAAATTGATGTTAATCCTTATATCGATGTTTTTCGTTCGGCTCTCAAAAATGCAGGCAAAATAGAAATTAGGTATCACGGTGTTAGTGCTTCACCTAACTGCATTGTAATTCAAGGCTTTCCAACATCTGATACTTTAGAGCGACTTAGAAATGAGCTTAGAACGCAGCTAACTGAAGCAGGGGTAAGAGTAACTTTCGATAGCCGTTATAAGCTAGTTACAACGCATAGCTCAATTATTCGGTTCAAAGCCCCACTCAATGATGCAAAGCAACTTTTAGCCTTATGTCAGCGGTATAAGAATCACGATTTTGGTCGTGTTGTGCTTGAAGATTTCGAGTTGGTTTTCAATAACTGGTATCAGAATTTAGACGTCACCAAGTCTTTGGCAAAGTATAGGGTGCAATAGTTAGCACGCGTTATGTTGCGGACTAGTTCTATATAAATAAAGGATAAAAATGGTAGTACTCAGAGAAATGCGCCAAGAGGAATATCCGGCTTATTGTCAGTATTTCATTGACGATTACAGTCAGGAAATAGCTAAAAATTATGGACATTCTTTAGATGTCTCAATCGAATTAGCCAAGAAGGATTTGCATCGTTGCTTCCCTAACGGGCTAGAGGGAAATGAGCATTCATTATTATGTATTGATGCACAAATCAATGGTGAGCTTAAGCTGGTGGGTTATCTTTGGCACTCAATAAACATAAGTGATAAATCTACTTTTATTTATGACTTTTTTGTTTCAAGCGAATATCGAGGTTTTGGTTTCGGAACTCAATCTATTTCAGCGTTGGAAGCTCAACTACAAACGATTGGTATCAGTCAAATTAAGCTTAGGGTCGCGTACCATAATGAACGAGCGCTTAAATTATACAAAGACGTTGGTTTCGAGATTACTGGTTTCAATATGTCTAAGAAAATCAGTGGGTAACTTCAACATGACATGCGTCCAGAGCGATGACTAGCGCGTCGTATTCTCGCTGTAGTAGAGTGCAGTGTGCGTTAGTTTTAGCTTAACTTGGTATAATGCTTAATTAGGTGGGTTATGAAGGAAGTCGTACTATTCGCATTACTCTACTTGTGTTTTTATGGGATGTCTTTATTGGATAGTGATTTGTCCTCATTCACACTTAATGTCAGTGTTATCAATATCGAATCAGCCTATTGCGAAAAAAAATATCGACGCCGTATATGCGAATCTATTTTTACTTTAGATGATATGCCGACCAGATTTAGAGTTGATACTAACCTGTCATCAGGATTTGAAGAGGGGGAAATATATTATAATCGAAAAGTTGAAGTTCTATTTGATCCAAAAAACGTATTAAGCGATAGAGAGCCTATAGAGGTAAGTAATATTATAAAAAATGGCTATTCTATTTATGGTTCTACGAAGTGGCTTAGTGGTAGATCGTTTGGTGGAATAACTTTGGTTTATCTGTGTATTTGTATTGCACAGTTTGTATTTGCTATCGATAGATATGAAAAAAAGCACAACAAAAAACTTGAGGCTGATTCTTAACGCGTGTCATCTACACTGTGCGTTCGTTTTAGTGTCTAAAGCCTATCTGTGAGGGCTGTGCTCTCCACTTAATGCCGCATTTCGTTTAATTCCCGCCACACACACTAACTGTGTGTATATACATGCATTTGTGTTGGTGTATTATCTTCTGGAGCTTTAGCTATAGAGCTAACCCATAATCAACTGTTAGACGTTGGTATTCGAGAATAGGAAGTTTCAATGGACAAGGCAGTCAAAGATCGTTTCGAAGAGTATCCAGTAAATGCTCGAATTCGGCTTGAAGAGTTGCGAGAACTTATCTTCAAATTATCATCCGATTTGGAGTTGGGCGTAGTCGAAGAGTCGTTGAAGTGGGGAGAACCCAGCTACAGCGTAAAGGCAGGTAGCCCCCTTCGAATCGACTGGAAATTGAAATCACCGAATAACTATTATCTGTATTTTCACTGCCAAACAAAGTTGGTAGATACCTTTCGAGAGTTGCATGGTGATGTATTGCGGTTTCAAGGGAATAGGGCGATCGAATTACGCTTGTCCGACCCATTGCCAGAGCCTGAAATTAAACAGTGCTTAGAGCTTGCATTAACTTATCACCAGCGAAAACATTTACCGCTTCTTGGAACATGATTGGTATTACTATGAACGTAAGGAAAGCATCTAAACAAGACTCGAGTAAGTTGTTCGAACTTATTGAGCAAAAAGCTGAATTTGATCGAAGCATGAAAGGGTTTGAAGGCGAAATATCGACGACTACAGAGAAAATCGAACGCACGTTATTTGGTGACTATCCATTTGCACATGCTTTGCTATTAGAACTCAATGAGCATGTCTTAGGTTTCGCGTTGTTTCATTATCGTTACTCCTCTTTTAGCGGGGAACCGTCTATTTGGCTTGATGACCTTTTGGTTGTTGGGGAACATAGATCAAAGGGGTATGGTGCTGAACTTATGTAGGTTTTGAAAACGGAAGCTGAAAAGTCGTTAGCCTCTCACATCTCGTGGACAGCAAGCCCATACAATATAAAAGCCCATGAGTTCTACAATAACTTAGGTGCACAAATAGAGCGTATGGATGGCCAGCGTCCGTATTTTCGTTGGGTAACATTCGACTAATAAGGTGTTATGTTATGGATAAAGCGACAGAGCTAGCTGTAAATGAAATGGTTAAAAAGTATGACCCTCATACTGTAATAGTTTATGGCTCAAGAGCGAGAGGGGATGCGACGGCTGAAAGTGATGTCGATCTCGCATGTTTTGTTGATGGCTTGCAAACTTTTGAAGATACGAGCGACCGTGATGGTGTGTTCATTGATGCTTGGATATATCCGACGGATGCGATGAATAGCGTTGGTGACTTTATAAAGTTACACCAAGCGTGCTGCATTATAGACAAACAAGGGCTTGGCAAAAAACTAGTCACGAAGGTCGAGAAAGAGCATCAAAAGGGCCCTGCGTCTCTAACTGATTTAGACAAAACCAATCTTATCGAACTAAGACAGAAGATTTTAAAACAGGCATGCAAAGGTGGGCTTGAGGGCAATTTTCGAAAAGGTTGGCTTCAAACTGACCTGTTACAAACGTATTTCTCATTACGCAGGCTTTGGTATTTCGGACCAAAACAGAGCTTTTCATGGCTGGAAGAGAATGATGAGGCTGCTTTTAAACTTTTCTCTGAAGTATACGAAGAGCCGCAGAGTATTGAAAAGTTAAAGAAATTGGCAGCGTTCGTCTTAAACGTATGACAAAAAATTTATGAGTGTATTCGACTTAATTGCAAGAGAGCTACGTGGGGTTGGTTATCCTGAGCAAAGTGTTCGCACCAGCCAAATTCGCAGTATATCGGCGAAGGTCTATAGAACCTTAGAGAGTAAAGATATCTCAGATGTACTTAAAGCGAGTGAAGAACTCCTTGAACATAGGGATTGGGCATTTGGGGTCATCGCCTATGATTGGGCGTTTCGAGTAAAGAAGCAATATACGCTGGAAACGTTCGATACTTTTGAGCATTGGCTATTTGAGTATGTGACTGATTGGAACGACTGTGACGATTTTTGTACCCACGCTTTTGGGGAATTAATCAAGCAACATAATGAGTTGTTTGAGAAGGTGCTAAGTTGGGTTGAACACGATCACTTTGCGGTACAAAGAGCTGCTGCTGTTGTTCTGATATACCCAGTCAATAAGAACGTCTACAAGGATTTGAAACCGACTCTAGTTGCGGATCATTTGTTAGAAAACGAACATCACTTGGTTCAAAAAGGTTATGGCTGGTTATTGAAAGTGTTTTCCAAGAAAGAGCCAGAATTGGTCGTGGAGTATTTGAAAAATAACCATGACAAAATGCCTAGAACTGCTTTTCGCTATGCTTTAGAAAACCTAGACAAAGATACGCAGCAAGCGCTTATGTCTCTTTAACAACATCACTATAAAAATTTATATTACCAATGAGTTTGGTTCATTGTTGCTGTTTACGATGGTAAGAACTTAGGAAGGGTGCTTCGCTTAATGTGTTATAACGTTTTGCAGACAAACAAACCTTAGACGGGTTTCTAAGGTTCGTTCTACATAGGAACTATGAACAAGATCCGCAACAGCCGCTTGGGGTGTCATGTTTAATTTTCTTCTTTAGTTCATTGTTTTCTTGAGTCGTTTCTTCTGCAGCTAGTTTCGTTTCTTCAGTGGTTTCTGCATCTTTGTTTTTGAAGATCTTCTTGATTGAAAATGTCATCTCATTGGTCTCGATTAGTCTGTGATCGTGAAATAATAATACCAGAGTAAATTAGTCAACTATTGATGTAGCACATGTTTGGCGCTGTAATTCCCCTTAATGAATACACGATTCTAATCAATTCAATTGACAACTCACTTTCAATATATGAGAGTGGTTGTATGAAAACTAATCTAAAGCAAGTTCAAAAACGAATTATCATCATTCCATAGGAATGGTGGGTTTTTTGATGCGCTCTAGAATAATCAAACCCACCCGTGAGGTGGTTTTTTTGTATCTATCTTTCGGGGAAACAGGCTCTTAGAGGTATTAATATGAAGAAAATAGCGGTTTTTGGTAAACCGGGCAGCGGGAAATCTACGATAAGTAAAGCGTTGGCAGCGGCCACGGGGTTACCACTTCATCAACTAGATTCAATTGCCTACAAGCCAAATGGCGAGTTGGTCGACCGAGAAATATTCCAAGACGTTCACGACAAAATCATAAGCTCAGAAACTTGGATTATCGATGGGCTTGGGCCAATCGGTACGTTCAATCAGCGTTTAGATGCCGCCGACACGTTGATCTACATCGACCTACCTTATGCGGTTAGCTATTGGTTCGTAACGAAACGTTTTCTTAAAGGGGTATTCGTAAAACCAGAAGGTTGGCCTGAAGGAAGCTCGGTATTGAAGGGAACACTAGCGAGTTACAACATTCTGAAGTTATGCCCAGCGTTCTGGAATGATGAGCTGATGTGTAAGTTACTCGCTAAGTCGGATGAGAAAACAGTACATGTAATCAAAAGTGTTAGTGAACTCGATAACTTTGTCTCTCGCTTAAAATTGAACGACTAAAGTGGGCACACAAACCTTCACCGCATTTGGATGCGTTATGCCTCCTTGTGGGAACTTGGACTATTGTTAAGCTAATAGGCTAATAGGCGAAGAGTGAGGGTTCAGGTATGACAAGGTCTCTATTACTACTATTGTTTACGATTATTTCTACGGGCTGTGGAACAAGTGACAGTGCTTTAATTGAGAGCGGGCATAACATGGCTTATGTGCAAGGTTTTCATGATGGCAGACATAGTGGCATGCAAGAAGCGGGTAATAACTTTGAAACCTTCATAAAAGACCAAAAGCGGTTCGAGTCCGATACTGATTATAAGCAAGGTTGGATCGCCGGCGAGTATGAGGGGAAAAGATTACAAGACGAAGCAACGTCATTTGGTAAAGGTGTCGCAGGTAGTTATTCCCCTAAATCGGAAGCGACGAACTCTGACGATGTGGCAAAAGAAGCGCTGAAAGGTGTCGATACCTCAGGTTTGAAAAGTTTAGAGTGATAAAGTCAGAATATAGCGAGTGGTCGAGAAGCATAATGCTTAGCATTTTGTACTTGGGTAGCATCAATAATATTCATTGAGATGAGTCCTATAGAGTTTTCAACGGCTTGCTAGTAACCTTTGGTTTTTTTAGTGATACCAATAATACAAACATGAAAGCTATCCCAAAATACCAAAAAATGACGTTTCACCACGTAGGCATTCCAACCACAAACTATTTACCTGAAGATAGCCATAATGCTGACTTGAAAATGCATGCAACAGGATACTTTGAAACGCCTTATGCCATGGAGTGGATGAACTTCGATGAAGGCAGTTCATTGCCAGAAGTCATTAAGACGCAGCCACATATCGGGTATGTTGTAGAAAACTTGGAAGATGCCATCAATGGCAGAAACATCGTTTTAGCGCCAACAAGCCCGGCACCGGGAGTTAAAGTGGCGTTTATTCTCGAAGGCCGAGACCTTATTGAATTCCTGCAGTTTGATCGACCTGAACATGAAGTTTGGCCACACCCAAACAAGTTCATGTTAGAGCTCTTAGGTTAGCTTGGAGAGCATAGGTTAGCTTAGAGATCATAGCTAAAGTCTTTAACAAGAAATATGAATTAGAAACCCAACGTTTAGCTCAATAGGCCAACGTTGGGTTTCGTGTTTTTGGTGTCATGGTTTAGGTTGGGCAATCTCACCGTATACTCGGTTATTCGGTGTGATTAGAAAAGCGTTGGCTACAAACCGAAATCGATAACGAGGCATTTCGGATGAAGCTTAATACTTGGTAATTTTAGTGTTAGGTGGTTTAACCAATTTGTTTTGTGGGTACAATCATAAGGTCGTTGTATGCAAGGCTTGGTTTCTAATGAAAAAAATGATAGCTGTTTTAATCACTCTACTTCTTAGTGGATGTTCTCTATTTATTACTGGCGCTTATTTAGGGAAGGATTGGCCAGGAAGGGATGTTGACGCACTCATAGAGCATTGGGGAGAGCCGAATGAGTTTCTTGTGAGTGATGGTGGTGAAAAAGAAGTGATCTATAAATTATTCAGTGATACTTGTACATATACATTTTATGCGGATTCAGCGGATGTCATAACTGATTATGACTATGAAAGTACATGGTTGGGTACGTGCAAACCCATAGGTTAGTGTCGCTGACCGCTATTCTCAAAAGCGGTTGTAGAGTTCTGCCTTGCTGCCAGCATCTATTTCAGAGACAATTCAGTCTGCTGAGGTTAATAATTCCCGCAATAGAACAGAAGACATCAAAAAACTCACATGTTCAAAGGTAAGTCACTATGAGTCTCAATGTTAAATGGGGTGGTGAGTGTCAATTTAAAGTGACCACAGAGGGTGGTTTCAATTTTGATATCGACGCCACCAGCAACCAAGCACCGTGTCCAACCGAGGTACTTTTGTCTGCACTCGGCGCATGCAGTGCAACGGATGTGGTTTTGATCCTTCAAGAGAAAGGTTTCGAAATCTCAGGGCTAGAAAATAACGTCACACACACCTTAACGGACGAAGAACCTCGCTTGTATAAATCTGCCAATCTCCATTTTTCAGTACAAAGCCGTGGGATTTCTGAGTCAGATATTCTTACTGCGGCTCAAGAAGCTGTTTCAAAACATTGCCATGTTTGCTTGATGCTGCAACCTAAAATAAAGATTACTTGTTCGGCAGAAGTGATAGCAGCGTAACTTTCATCATAGAGCGTTAAACGCTCATCATAAATTTAGGATATACCTATGAAACCAGCACCAATCAAAGACGAAATTACATTCGACGATTTTGCAAAGCTTGATATCCGAGTTGGCCAAATCACGGAAGTGAGCGAAGTCGCTAAATCTGACAAGTTAATGAAGCTAACCGTAGATTTTGGCGACCACACGCGTTCAATCTTGGCTGGCATTAAACAAGAACGTGAAAACCCGAAAGAGATTGAAGGCAAACAGGCGCTGTTTGTTGTGAACCTGCCAGAAAGAAAAATGGCAGGTGAGTTGTCTCAAGGGATGCTTTTCGACATTGGCTACGAAGATAAACTGCAACCATGTTTAGCTTGCCCAGAAAACGAAATGCCCAATGGTGCTAGAGCGGGTTAACGTACAGAGCTCTAAAACGGAATATCCCATACGTACTTCTTTGTAAGACAAGTACATATTGCTTGAGACACATTCTATGTATTGGCCAAATTAGGAAATTAATTATCATGTACTTAAGAGCAGCTGAACCTGATGAGCTCGATATCGTTTATCTAATGGGATTCGATGTGTGGGGTGATGGCCTTTCTTCAGATGAGTATTTGTCTTGTTGTCGTAGCAACGGTAAATATTCAAAGGGAACATGGTATGTGCTTGTCGAAAAGGAACAAGTTGTCTCTGCTCTCATTGTTTACAGCGGTACGTTTGGTCTTCAAAAGGGGTGTTTCGGTCTTGGCTCTATCGCGACGCATCTCCAACTAAGGCACAAAGGTTATGCTTCTAAGTTAATCCACTTAGTAAAAAGGGAGTTATTCGCGAGTAAGCATTGTAAAGCTTTATACTTGCATAGCGATATCGGCCAGCAGTTTTATCATCGACTTGGGTTTGTCAGCATTGAGGGTTCTGATTGTATGTATATCGCGAGTGACTCAGAGTTTAAAGGGGCCATACCTAAGTACTTTTAGCTTCGAGCTTCAGACACTAGCAATCGTTACAAATAGAGTCATGACACTTGGTGCTTTTACACATTGACTCAATATTAATCGAGCATCGCAATAAGAATAAGTTCAGGAAAAGAATGAGAGTATTGATATCAGGAGCCAATGGATACATTGGTCGCCACGTAACAAAGTTGTTTGTAGAAAATGGCCTTGAAGTTTTTACCTACGACAGGAATAAAAGCGTTATACCCCAATCAGGAAACTTCAAAGAGGTACGCTCCGATTTCGAAGGTTACTTCGATGTCATTATAAATTGCGCGCGTCCGCACTGGTCTGAATTTTCGCCTGATGAAATCGCAGACATAGAGCACGAGTTACTGACACAACTCGATAGATTTGCAGCTAAAAATGCGACCAAGATACATACATCCGGTGTTTGGCTCTTTGGTCATGCATCCCATGACGATCTAAAAGAATTTAACTTTAAACCTCTAGAAGCCGTTAAGTTAGACGTAGAAACAATAAATTACGTCATCCGAATGGAGTGGAATATCGTTTATTGTCCTAGCTTGGTATACGGCGGTGATAACTGTCAGCTTAAACGAATTATCGACTCCTACTTCAACCGAACCGTTCAAGTCCCTGTACCGTCTTTAGGTTACAACCAATACATCCATGTCTATGACGTTGCCAGATTCTATTTAACGTTGGCGCGAGATCGATCCTTAGAAACGCAGCATTTTATTGCAGAAACTAAGGGTTACAGCCCTGCGGCGTTGGCACAGATTCTACTGGATTCAAAAGTCGTACTAAAGATTAATGAATGTACCTGGGCGGAGTTTGAGGATGTAAATGGTTCTGCATCTCTAGACATCGAAAAGCTGAATCTCAAACTTCCAATTAGCCCATTGTTTAAACCCACCGAGTTTGTTCGTGAATATATTGAAAAGTACATGTAACGAAAGTAATGAAATAACTTCAGGATAGCTTTCATGTTACGGTGTAAAGATTCAGCTTGAGACTTTGGTTAGCGATTGACGTTGGTTATTGCTCATCGAAGTCTTCTCCATTTTTACCATAATCATTCAAGGAAGAAGCATTGTGAAATTAGCTCAGTTAAATATTGCTCTGGCGAAGTACGCTTTAGATGCACCGGAAATTAAAGATTTTGTTGATAATTTGGATCTGGTTAATGGCATAGCCGAAAGCAGTGAGGGATTTGTCTGGCGTCTCAAAGATGAATCTGGTGATGCGACCAATATCAAAGCGTTTGATGATCCGAATATGATCGTCAATATGTCTGTGTGGGATTCAGTAGATTCGTTAAAGAATTTCATGTTTAGAACTCATCATCGCGACTTCATGCGAAGAAAAAACGAATGGTTTCATCGTTTAGCTGAGGACACTTATGTTCTTTGGTGGGTTGAAGATGATCACATCCCAAGCCTTGATGAAGCTATCGAGCGACTAGATCACCTCAGAGAAGTGGGTGACACACCTTATGCATTCACGTTTAAAACCAATTTTACTGAATTAGAAGCGCAAGAATAGCGCTGTATAACAGTGCGTTGTAGGTTCCTTTGGTATTGTCAGATTTACATCTTAATGACGTTGTTTGTTAACGAGGAACTATGACTAAAATCTATTTCGTTTGTGGCTTTATTGGTTCGGGTAAAACTACGTACTCTAAACGACTTGCAGAAGAGCATAACGCCTTTCGTTTCTCCATAGATGAATGGATGATTCCTCTCTATGGCGAGCATATGGATCGTGAAACCTTTGACCACCGTTTAGCGACTCTACAGGGGTTATTCAAAGACTCGGCAACACAACTTTTCTCTCTTGATGTGCCTGCTATTTTTGACTTCGGTTTTTGGCGCAAAGCCGATCGAAATGCTTTTACTGAATGGGCATCAAATGCAGGTGTTAAAAGTGAAGTGCATTATTTGGATGTTCCTTTTGAAACCTGTAAGGAGAGCGCATTTCATCGTAATTCAGAGTTGAATGGAAAGTCGTATGAAATGACGCCAGAAATGTTGGAGTTGTTCTGGTCTTGGTTTGAGGTTCCTGCTTCAGATGAAAATGTGGTTTGGGTTAAAAGTGACTCTTAGCGGGGGTAATGACAAAGCACATTAGATTGAAGTGTATTTCTCAATAGGAAGGTTAAACCTGCGATGAGCTAGGGCACTTGCATTGTTCACCTCTCAGGATTACGTTATACAACTAATGTGATTGAGAAAAAACAAGGGGATGCTGTGAGCACTTTGCCAGATGAAACTCAGAAACGATTCATTGCTGTCTTAAGTAAAAAGATGGATTTAGGAAGAACGCTGAATGTATTAGGTCATTTGAGTGTTGGCTTATCTGATCAATTGAAAGAGGGTGAAACCTGTTACGTTGATTATCAAGATATGGAGGATGGCGTTCACCCTAACTTGTCTCACTATCCTTTCATTGTTCTCAAAGCCGACAATTCAAATAAGCTTCGAAAAGTGCGTGAAGAGACCATTAGCCGTGGTATCAAATTTACCGATTTCACGAGTACGATGATCGAAGGTGGCTCTGTCGAACAACAACAAAGAACTAAGCAAACCAAAGAAGCAGACTTAGAATACTTAGGTGTATGCTTGTTTGGTGACACGGAAACTCTACGCGAATTTACAAAGAAGTTTAGCCTCTACAAGTAAGTCTTAGCTCACAGATTGTAACTGTATGGATATACATGTGTTTGTGTGGGTGTATTATTCCGCTGATTTTTCAGCATAGAATATAAAAATGACCAAGTATTTAGAGTCTGGAATCAAAGAGCTAGTCGAAGGTTTTCAGTTGAATGGTAAACCTTGTCCTCCTCAACAATGATGGCTATCAATGCCTAATGGTGTTGGATAATTATCCTGTAGATTCATCTCTGTCATTTCTTACTAAGTCAATAATCGAGAACTAACTGACTTTCGACTTATTCAATTGAAACTTACAGAAGCAAGGAGAGCAATGTGGTCAAGGTTCGAGAAATGGTAACTGCAGATTATGATTCAGTCATCGCGTTATGGTGTAAAACTGAAGGCATGAGCATTCGTGATGCGGATTCAAAAGAAAGCATTGCGAGTTACCTAGAGCGTAACCCTGGTTTGAGCTTTGTCGCTGAGTCCGACAAAGAAGTTGTTGGTGCTGTCTTAGTGGGTACTGATGGTCGGCGAGGTTATTTACAACATTTGGCTGTCTCTACTGAATGCAGAGGACAGAGGCTAGGTTGTAAACTTGTATCCGAAGCGGTTAACTCTCTTGCTACGTTAGGTATTCCCAAGACGCACTTATTCGTATACAACGATAATATCAACGCTCAGCAATTCTATGAGAAATTGGGTTGGTTTCCTCGTGACGAAGTTCGTATGTACTCGTTTAATAGCTCAAGTAACAGTAACGTCTAATTTTTAAGGAGTAAGTTTTGCCTCATTGTATTATTGAACACTCTTCGTCTATTAAGTCGGATGAGTTAAACAACAAAGTCTTTCTAGGTGCGCTAAATTCGGGTTTGTTTGAGGCTGACGGCCGAGATATCAAGGTGAGAAGCATCGCCTATCAGAACTACCAAACCGGTACGACGAAAGCTGATTTCATCCACGTCACACTACGTATATTGTCTGGCCGCAGTGATGAGAATAAGGCGACCTTGTCAAACACTGTGATGACGCAATTAGAGTCTTTGTCTCTGGTTGATGTCTCGATTACGATTGAGGTCGTCGATATGGATCGAAATAGCTACAGCAAGGTTGTGGTCTAACTCTCTCCGTATTTACTTCTTTTCCCAAGCTTATAACTAGATTCATAACACTCGGTGTTTTACCGTGTGATATGTTTTCTTGATTGATGCCATTTTGAACGATTTTCTATTGTCGTGATTTATAAATTGGTACGGCAATCACAAACATTAAGTGTCTTGTTGAGTATCAATTGAGAAGTCGATTGCATTAAGTATCATGTATTTACGTTAATTATATAAGTAAATAGCATGAAAGATGATGTCCCCTCGACAATAGGTGATTTGTACGAATATTCTGGCTTTTGGCCTCGAGTTGGTGCGAGTTTAATTGATACGGTCATAATCGGTGTCATCACATACCCTATATTGATTTCGGTTTACGGCTGGGTATATTTTGATAACGAGGCATTAGTAAAAGGCTTCACTGATCTTGTGTTTGGTTGGATCTTTCCAGTCGTCGCTATTTTGGTTTTTTGGATTTATCGACAAGCAACACCTGGCAAAATGGCGATATCCGCAAAAATTGTAGACGCCACCACTGGCGATAAGCCCTCTCTTCAACAATATATAGTGAGATACCTTGGATATATCCTAGCGACTATCCCATTTGGGCTTGGGATATTTTGGGTTGCTTGGGATAAGCGTAAACAGGGATGGCATGATAAATTGGCCAACACTGTGGTTATCTGCACAAAAGACCGAAAAACACCTCAGAAAGTCAGGTTTTCTTCTAAGAGTTAGCATCTATAGTGAATCAAACTCGTCGCTCACTTTCCATGAGTTCGTGTTAATCAGGTCTGTAGATTTACACGTTAGTTGAGTGAAAGTTATTACAGAAAAAGCACACCGAGTAACATCAAAATGTGACAAGATCGTCTGGAGTGGGAGTGAGCATTTATCCGCGTTTACTATGATGTTGCATGGAGGTACTGAAGTTGAAGAACGTTGAAGCTTTTTTGGTGAATTCCTTTACTAAGAACGGTAAGGGAGGGAATCCTGCGGGTGTAGTTTTGCAGGCAGATCTTCTGTCTAACGAAGACAAGTTAGCGATAGCACAAGCGGTTGGCTTTTCTGAAACAGCGTTTGTTTCTCAAGATGATGAAGTCGACTTTGAATTGTCTTTTTTCATCACAACGAGTGAGGTCGATTTCTGCGGACACGCAACATTAGCCGCGTTTTCAACAATGTACCGTGAAGGACTTATCACTCCAGGGCAATACGTTCAAAGGACTAAAGCTGGCATATTGGCTGTCACTGTTGAGTCGAATGGACAGATAGCAATGGAGCAAGCATTACCTGAATATCGAGATGTGTTTAGCTATGAAACGATATCTGAATTGATTGGAATCCCCCCACAAATATTAGGATATACCCAATTGCCAATCGAGGTTATTTCAACTGGGTTGCCAGATATTATTGTTCCCGTCCCCAATGGCTATCTCGACAAAATTCAAGTCGATGAAAATTCTCTGAGTGAATTCTGTAAGGTACATGATGTCATTGGCCTGCATGCTTTTGAACTGTGTGAGAAACACACCGAATTAACTGCAAGTTGCAGAAATTTCGCGCCTTTATTTGGGATCCCTGAGGAATCAGCAACAGGGAGCGCCAGTGGTGCGTTGGCTTGCTATTTAGCTAAGCACTTAAATGGCATTCATGGACACAGTTTTACTTTCGAGCAAGGTAGGGCAATGGGTTGTGTTTCCCAAATTACGGCAGCCGTTGAATTAGACGATGTTGGCGATAGTGAGATTATCAAGGTTAGGGTCGGAGGCTTCGCTCACCCAATTGGGGTTCAGAATATTGCCATATAGGAACACTGAAAACTCATGCGCGACGCCTTATTAACAGGGTGTTGGTCTCAAGATTTTTTTATAAATAAGCAGGTCTTAGACCGATAAGGATGTTCATGAACTTGGTCATTATTTTGATCACTATCTTATTTAGCCGGCATGTTATGAGTCAGCTAGGGTATAGCTACAATATCTTTTCTGATCCGTTCGATTTAACGCTCTTTCTCATTGATATCGGGCTGTTTATTCTTGTTTATTGGGTATTACACTTTTCATACACTCGGACAAAACTCATTGTCCAAAATTCAATGAAGAAATATAGATAATGTGTCGCACACTACAATCATAAGTACCAACCAGTTGAAAGGTTAGGCTTTCTGATGACGCATATTACAAAGGTCTGCGTAGACTAAGTACCTAAAAAGGCGTTATAAGAGTGATGTTTCGCCCTGTAATTCGGCGTTAGGCAACTGTGTTTTGAATGAGTTAACTCGTAGAGGTATAGAATGAAAAGAATAATATCACTAGGCATTATCGCACTTTCCGCTTCCTTTTCTGTCGCGGCGTCTGATGGTCTAGTTAAGTATGAAAGTAATTACTCGGTAAAAGAAACTGCTGATCGTTTCGAAGATATAGCGAAAAGCAAAGGGCTTACTTTGTTTGCAAGAGTTGACCATCAAAAAAATGCGGCCAGTGTGAACCTAGAACTACGACCAACCGAAGTTATCATTTTTGGTAACCCAAAAGTTGGAACGCCTTTAATGCAGTGCGCTCAAGATGTTGCTATCGATTTACCGCAGAAGGTCATGGTGAGTGAAGACGATAATAAGAAAGTTTGGCTCACTTATAATAATCCTACGTACCTAATGGAGCGTCATCAGATCCAAGGTTGTGATGAAGTCATTAAAAAGATCTCAGGTGTGTTGAGTAAGCTGTCAGAGGCTACAGTAGCCAAGTAAGCATCAATAGTTTCATCACCAACAGCCTATGCGTGGCTTGCTACGCGAGGTTAGGCTGTCAGTAACATGCCTCAATTGAACTAAGCTTCACTCTAGTTCGTAACCAGTTGTCCATAGGGCATGCTTTCTCATATGAATTAACGTAGTGAGTATCACTTTTGATAGAATTCGGTTTGCTGTTCGTTCTTGGTGAGAAATATGGAATTAAATGAAGTTGGAAGTCACGAGATCCCGATGGATCTACTTCTCGAAGCTGACCCGTCAAAAGAGAGCATTTCATCGTATCTGCCAAGTTCGTGGTGCTTTAGCGCATCAGAGAATGGAAAAACCTTGGGCGTGTGTGTTGTTAAACCTCAAAAGCATACTGTAGCTGAAATCTATAATGTCTCGGTTTATCCCGACAATCAGGGGCGTGGCATTGGGTCTGAATTACTTAGGTTTGTTTTGTCCGTTTTACCGACCAAAGGGATAGAAAGAGTCGAACTTGGTACCGGTACTTTTGGTTATCAACTAACTTACTATCAACGCCTTGGCTTTCGAGTCGATTCAGTGGCTAAAGATTACTTTCTTCTCAATTATCCAGAGCCCATCTTTGAAAACGGCATTCAACATAAAGACATGCTGAGGCTATACATACAGCTTTAACAAGCTGTGAGCTTGAGTGAAATAGTTAGCGATTCAATGCTTATGATTAACTAACGGTATCAACAGTTAAGCACAAAAAAGCACACCGATTTCTGCGGTGCGCTTTTAGTCAAACAAGTTGATGCTTCAAATCTCGATAAAGCTTCCGATGAGTGTTCTATTTATCGGCGATTTCTTTTCGGATGATCTCTGCTCCTGCATGTAATGCGTTCAGCTTGGCCGTTGCGATAGAGCGTGGCAGGGGAGCCATTCCGCAGTTAGTGCATGGGTACAGGTTTTCGGCATCTACAAACTCTAGAGCTTTTCGAAGAGTATCTGCAACTTCTTCTGGTGTTTCGATATCGTTGGTTGCTACGTCAATAGCGCCAACCATGACTTTTTTGCCGCGAACTAGTTCCAATAGCTCAATAGGCACACGAGAGTTGTGACATTCTAACGAGATAATATCGATATTAGATTTTTGCAGTTTCGGAAATACTTCTTCGTATTGTCTCCACTCAGTTCCTAATGTCTTTTTCCAATCTGTATTGGCCTTGATGCCGTAGCCATAGCAAATATGAACGGCAGTTTCGCATTTAAGGCCTTCAATGGCTCTTTCTAAACACGCGATTCCCCAATCATTCACTTCATCAAAAAACACGTTAAACGAAGGCTCATCAAATTGGATAATATCAACGCCAGCCGCCTCTAAGTCTTTCGCTTCTTGGTTGAGAATTTTGGCAAACTCCCAAGCCAATTGTTCGCGACTCTCATAGTGATCATCGTAAAGCGTGTCGATCATGGTCATAGGACCAGGCAATGCCCATTTAATCGGCTGATCAGTTTGTTGACGTAAGAACTTAGCATCTTCGACAAAAACAGGCTTTTGGCGAGAAACAGGGCCTACAACCGTAGGGACGCTTGCGTCATAGCGATTACGAATCTTAACGGTCTTACGCTTCTCAAAATCAACGCCGTTAAGGTGCTCAATGAACGTTGTGACGAAGTGTTGGCGTGTTTGTTCGCCGTCACTAACAATATTGATTCCGGCTTGTTGCTGTTCTTGCAACGAGATACGCAACGCATCGTGTTTACCAGCAATCAGTTCTTCACCTTCCAATTTCCAAGGTGACCAAAGTGTTTCAGGTTGAGCTAACCAAGAGGGCTTAGGTAAGCTGCCTGCTGTTGAAGTCGGTAATAGTGTTTTCATAATAAGTGCCGCTATATTCTGGGTTAATTACAATGCGTAGTTCGCAGACCAATTCTCAAGCGTCGCTTGGTGCGGTTTAATGAAGTGTTCTTCAGCGAATTTACCCTGTTCAATAGCTAACTGACTGCGCTCTTCTCGGTCATAAACAATTTGAGTCAACGAATGATCTAAGCTCTTAAGATTTGGCTGGTAGCATTTACCAGCAACTGCGTTCGCATTATAAATCTCTGGGCGGTAAATCTTCTGAAAAGTTCCCATTGTGCTGATGGTGCTGATCAATTCAAAATTGGTGTAATCATTAAGTAAGTCGCCAAAGAAATAGAAAGCTAACGGTGCTGCGCTATTTGGCGGCATAAAGTAGCGAACTTGTAATCCCATCTTCTTGAAATATTGCTCAGTGAGAGAAGACTCGTTTGGCTGATATTCAACGCCTAAAACTGGGTGTTGATTTTCAGTTCTATGATAGGTTTTATTGTCTGAAACACTCAGGCATATCACTGGCTGTTTATTAAAGTTCTGCTTATAAACATCCGAGTTAACAAAGTATTTAAAGAGTTTTCCGTGTAGGTCACCAAAATTCTCTGGGATACTAAATTTCGGCTGGCCTTTATTATGATCCAGTAGTAATACACTAAAATCATAATCGCGAACGTAAGAGGAAAAGTTGTTTCCAACAATGCCTTCAATACGTTTGTTGGTGGTCTGGTCAACGATATTCGTTTTCAAAATTTCGATTGAAGGAAAGGCTTGGTCACTGCCTTCAATATCCATATCAACCGAAATGATTTCAAGCTCAACAGAGTAGCGATCACCGTTTGGGTTATCCCAATGTGCTAAAGCGTTGAAACTGTTATCAATCATCTTTAATGCGTTACGTAGATTCTCTTGGCGGCTATCGCCTCTCGCTAAGTTAGCAAAATTGGTTGTGATACGAGTACTGTCTGAAGGACGATAATTTTCATCGAGACAAATGCTTTTAATTGTAAAGTTAAAGTCTTTATTCATAGTGTTGGTATCCCAATATTTTGATTTCTTAGTCAGCGATTTGCACAGGTTTTGGTTTGAGGCCGTGAGCTGATTTAAGAATTAAATTCAATAATGTTTTTGCTATGGGATTATTTATACGTGCTTCAGTGGATGGTTAATAATGGTTTTCTTTCACATTCAACATGAGGATTATTCATGATGTATTCGTTTGAAAAATAAAGCGACCGTCAGTTATATTAACTGGCTGAATGCGAGCGTAACTGAATTTATGTCGTAAAGTAGCCCCTAAATATATAAGGAAATAAGCGGAATGAGTGAATGGCTGTTGTTGATTTTATACTGTGCAATACTTGGCAGTGGTGTAGGTTTTTTGGCTGGGTTATTAGGGATCGGTGGGGGGCTTATTATTGTCCCGGTACTCAGTAGTATTTTACTGCACTTCGGATCTTTACCAACAGATCAGGTCGTGATCGTTGCAATTGCGACGTCATTAGCATCGATATTATTCACATCAACATCGTCTGCAATTGCCCATCATAAAAATGGTAACGTGCCATGGAATCTTGCGCCATGGATAATGACAGGTGTTGCGCTTGGCGCACTGGTTAGTGGTTTTATGGCGGCACTATTGCCAGAACAAGTGGTGCGCTTGGTCTTTACCGTCAGTGTTGTGCTCATCGCAATTAAGATGTTCCTAAGCAGTAAAAGCGAGGCTTCTAAAGAGCGTAAGCTACCCAATAAAGCATTGTTAACCTTTTTTACGACGATCACTGGCGGGTTGTCAGCCATGATTGGTATCGGTGGTGGTGCGTTATTAGTGCCTTTACTGACGTTCTTCTCACTCGATATGAAAAAGGCCATAGGCTGTGCGTCTGCCTGCGGTATTGTCATCGCGTTGTTTGGTTCGATAGGTTACATCAGTTCAGGTACGGCTCACTTTGCTTTAAAGGATGGTTTTGCTGGGTTTGTCTATCTACCTGCGCTATTAGGTATTGTTTGTACTTCGTGGTTCACAGCACCTTTAGGGGCAAAAGCGACCAATTACTTACCCGTTCCAACGATCAAAAAAATCTTCGCAGTATTACTATTAGCTATGGCTGCCAATATGGCTATTCGTTAAAACTAATGGTCGTTAAGAATGAGTGGTCGTTAAAAATAAATGTTCATTAAGAATCAATGAATGAACGACTCCGAGAAGGTGTTAAGCCTATAGGGTGACACGAGTTCACTACCTGATATCACAAAATACGCTCGAATCGTTTTTATCGTTTAAGTGGTCGTGTAATGCTTGAGTTCATATGCAGCGTTGTTTGCTGTTCGTGGCTAATTGTTCACGGCCGATACGTTAACAATTCAAGGGAAGTCATTTGGATATCATTAAACAATTAGAAAAGCTCATGTCGATGGATGAATCCACTTGGCATAAGCACTCTAATCCATGGAGTGTTTATACTCGATTTACTCTTCTCCCACTGATTTCTCTCGCTTTTTGGTCTAGAGATTGGATCGGTATCTATTCTGTACTGGCAATATTGGCCTCTTTCCTTTGGGTATGGATTAATCCGAGGTTATTCCAAGCTCCTGAGACAACGAACAACTGGGCTTCAATGGGTACGTTTGGCGAGCGTATCTATCTGAATCGTAAGGTTGAGCCTATTCCTCTTCATCATGTAAAACCGATTCTGGTTCTTCAGTCCTTAACTGGGCTAGGCTTGCCCGTATTTGTATATGGCCTGTGGAACTTAGACTTAACCTTAGTCGTCTTTGGTAACCTTTGGATTGCGGTATTCAAGGCTTGGTTTGTCGATAGAATGGTCTGGCTGTATTTGGATATGAAAGACACCAAACCTGAATATGCGAATTGGTTAAAGTGATGACCAGCGAATCGGGTAGGTTCCTTATTAGGTGAAAGGCCCATGAGTGCTTCACCTAAACAACTCTACCCAAGGGTAGTTAAGATTTCGTCTTTTTAGGACGGAATTTTCGACCATCCATAATATTCAAAGACATCAGTGTTAGGTTAGTGGCTCCAGCGATAAGTTCTAACGCTTGAACGCCATAAAATACTGCATCCATCTCTCCAGAACTCGCCCATTGATTCAAAAAGTAGGCTGCTGGGATCAAAATAAAGATTCCGTTAAACGCAATGATTGGCATCCGTTTACTCTTACGTTCAACAATTTTTCCTTTTCGGTGCTTAGCCATTGCAGCACCTGTTACGCCCGTAACTGCAATCGCTGGTACCAGAATAAATAAACCCGGAAATACTATCAGCGACTTAACCAGCTGTATCGACTCTGTGGTTCCAGTCAGTTCCACAATCAAGGTTGAAGAAAAGAATGTTGCAACACATAACGTAGCAACTATTGCAGCAAGTCGGTGGATTATTGGTTTCATATTGTTCTCTTCCATTTGTTATTTTGGTAATATGTTGTCAATATCGTTGAGTTTAAATTAATGACAGCATATTGTCAAAGTGAGGCATTGTGGATACGAATGGAGAAGTCTTTACTAAGATTGCTTTAGAGATCTTTAAGGTAAGTGGTTTATTGAACAATGAAGGCGATAAAATAACGGAAGAGTTTGGACTGAGTAGTGCACGATGGAAGGTGATGGGAGCGATTGAAAAATCAACTGACTTAGTCACAGTGTCACAAATTAGCCGTATCATGGGCCAAAGTAGACAAGCCACTCAGCGTGTTGTTGACGTCATGGTTAAAGACGAGCTGGTGGCATGGTTAGATAATCCGAATCATAAGAAAGCGAAACTCGTGGAACTCACGGACAAGGGTAAGCAAACCTACAATCTACTCGATAAGAAACAAGTTGTGTGGGCAAATCAAGGCGCCGAAGGAATCGACAGAGATGAGCTAGATAAGGCTTTAATTACGTTAAATAAAATGGCCAAATTTCTTGAAAGAGAATAGCTTAGTTGATGATCGCTGATGATCGCTGATGAACCTGAATTCTATGAAAAATTAGGCTATAAACTAGTGTCTCCTTCATGCCAAGGAATGACAAAAAAGTTCAAACCTTGCGTATAATGAACGGATTCTAAAAACTAAAAAGTTTACACAATAGGTAAGAACATGAAGCAAAATATTGTCCACATTGCATTGGTCGTCAAAGATTACGATGAAGCCATCGATTTCTATGTAAACAAGCTGAATTTTGAACTTATTGAAGACACCTATCAGGCAGAACAGGACAAACGTTGGGTTGTGGTTGCTCCGCCGAATTCTCACGGCGTTACCTTATTGCTCGCAAAGGCGTCTAAGCCAGAACAACATGATTTTATTGGTAACCAAGCGGGTGGACGTGTATTTATTTTCTTGAATACCGATGATTTCTGGCGTGATTACGAGCACATGAAATCAATAGGGATTAACTTTGTCCGAGATCCACAAGAACAAGACTACGGTACTGTTGCTGTATTCGAAGATTTGTATGGAAACCTTTGGGATTTACTTCAGTTAAACCCTGACCATCCGATGGCAAAGAGATAAGCACATAGGTCAATTTATAGGACGTTCTTTATATACGCCCTATAAATTACGCCACAAGCCACTAATCAACACTTCTCGAAATATGCACAATCTGACACTTAAGGCATGGCACTCAAAGGTTGCGATGTTTGGCCTCTAATAGGCTCTATTATTTGATGCGGTAATCATATAAAAACAAGGAAGATAAGTGGAAATAGTACAAGCAGAAATATCAGATCTGGAAAACTTCTATCAGTATTTAGACGTGCAGCTTTTAGATAATGCTGGCGACGACTCTCCACTTTTCCAACCTATTGCTAAGCATGACTGTCGTGTTTCTGATTCTCTCAAAGCTAAGTTTAGAAACGGCTTCGAAGTTTCAATCGGTGAATCAGGCTGGCGAAAGCTTTGGGTCGTTAAAGACTCGTTTGGTCATATATTTGGCCACATTGATTTACGCCACAATGGTGGGGAGTATGGTTTCCACCGCGTTTGTTTAGGTATGGGCGTTGATCATAGCGTCAGAAAACAAGGATTAGGGGGTAAGTTAATTGAATCGGTCGTTCAGTTTTGTCGAGATACTCAAGGCATTGATTGGCTTGACCTCAACGTGCTTTCAGATAACCTCCCAGCGAAAAATTTATATTTAAAATACGGCTTTTCAATAATAGGTGAAATGTCCGATTGCTATCGTATCGATGGTCAATCGATCTCCGAAATGACGATGACGTTGTGCACAAAAGATCTTCATAACTGATGCTCAAACCCATCTAACTTACACTCGATTTAGGAGAATGCTTCATGGAAGAAATCAATAATGTCCTTCAGTTTATGGTTGAAATTGAAAAGCTAAAATCAGTTCACCGTCAAACGAAACCAGTAGGGCTGGATCGCTACGAAAATTCAGCCGAGCATAGTTGGCATGTGTGCTTAAGTGCCTTGATGTTGAAAGACTACGCGAACGAGACGATTGATATTACGCGTGTTGTTAAAATGCTATTGATTCATGACCTAGGTGAGATCGATGCCGGAGACACGATTATTTACGCCAGTGAAACGGAAGAAAATAAGTTAAAAGAACGTCATTGTGTTGAGCGCTTATTCCAATCGTTACCTCATGATCTACGCGATGAGTATTTACAGTTGTGGTTAGAGTTTGAAGAAGGCAAGTCTCCAGAGTCGATGTTCGCAAAAGCGATTGATAGAGTGCCTCCCTTATTACATAACATCCACGGTGGTGGTCATAGCTGGAAGAAGCACAATATCTCTAAAGATAAAGTCCTCACTTTCAATGGTGAACGCATATCCAAAGGCAGTAATAAGTTGTGGGATGCACTTGAAGTTCAGTTAGAAAGTGCCGCAGAGAAAGGTTTTCTGAAATAGTGCATGAACCACAGTATTAATCCGGCTTCTCTTAGACAATAAGTCAAAATATTAGGTAATCGGCCATGGCGACTTAATTACGGAACTTACGTAATGACTAAGCGCAACGTAACCAGACAGTTTGGAGCATTTATGATAACCGTTGAACGACTCAAACCGTTGGATGTTGAGAGAGTCAAAAACATTCAATTGGCTGATGAACAGATCAAGTTCGCAGGAACCGCAGAAGCGTTTTTATTGAGTGGTAGTGACACGATTCACTTACACGTCATCAAACACAACGAGGATGTTGTTGGCTTTTTTAAGTTAGATACTGCGTATGCTGCTGGGTACGATTTTTGTTCTGAACGTGGCTTAGGATTAAGAGCATTCGCTGTCGACAAAAATCAGCAGGGCAAAGGCATCGGGACGGGTAGTGTGAAGGCGCTATTTCCTTATTTGAAATCTAACTACGCCGAATACGACTCGATTTACCTGACCGTTAATTGCAAAAACCCAGGGGCCGTCAGTTGTTACAAAAAGGGTGGATTCGTGGATACCAATGAAAAGTACTTAGGTGGTGAAGCCGGTCCGCAGCACATAATGAAAGGACAAATTAGATAAGCGTTGTTCGTAAGTGATGCTCGAATGAAAAAGTCGTTTGTGAAAACTCAATACCGACCTATTTTTAATACTGGGAACGAACTAAGTAATGACTTGGCGTTAATCGACACGTGAGGTAGTCCAGACATAGGTCGTTCCTTATATGCGGTGATTGAGCGATTGCTGATGATCACTCTAGTCTTGCTTTTAGAACTATTGAGGGACTATGAATAGTCGAATATCAAAGGCTTTGGGAACGAACGTATCAATTGTGTTTGGTCACTTTATAATGTTTAGCCACCATATTTTTTTTAGCCATATAGCAATGAGCGAAACGTTGCCCTTAGGTTATTCTCTTAGCGTTGAGTACCAACCTTATAGCGTGAACGGAGGTACCGTTGCTGAAATTAATCGCTCCTTTCATGAGAATAAGCCTCAACACTTAAAAGATAGAGGTTTCGATGGTCTTACTAATTGGCAATATCAAACCTCTCATAACCGTGAAACCTGCGAGCTATCTAAACTGGACGTTAACATCACGTATACCTTGCCCCAAATCCAACGTTCGGAAGCTAACCGAGAGGTGGTGGACGAATTTAAATCTTATATGGGAAAACTGTATCGTCATGAAGAAATGCACTGTGCGATAGCCGCAAAGCTATTTCAGCAGGTGTATTTAGCGTTCAAGCAGGGAGAGAGCGGAGATTGCAAACATCAACTCACTGTCGTCGACGGTTTATATGCCAGCTTGCAACAACAGAGTGATGAGTTCGATTCCTACACCAATCATGGTGAAACTGAATTACTCGCTTCTCCCTTTGGAGAGGAAGCCTATTACGCTCATTGCCGCATCACGTTATCGAAGTATCTAACAAACATGAAAGAGTGAGTGCAACGTAAAGCTATGTGAGCCGAAAAAATTTGTTCACCAACAAAAGTAGGTTTATGAGCGGCTTCTCTTATTAGTTTCGGTTGTTTGATTGACGGATAATTCTATAAAACGATTTAGATTGAATTCAACTTGTGGCATATTTGCATTGGTTAAGTTTCTGTTATCGATAAGGTTTATAGATATTATGTATGGAAGTGAGCAGACGAGAGCGTTTTGTTGTAACTGCAAAGTGCTGACACTGCATAAATACACTATGTTCAGCAACCAAGTGCAAAAAGCACCTCAAAAAGCAAAGAAACCAGGTTTGATCCAACAGATTCTGTCGTCACTAGTCTCCAATAACACAACGGGTGATTATAAGTGTACAAAGTGTGGTACGTACTTACGTACGCCAGACAATCTTGACTAAGGCTGGCGATCAGTAAGGTATCTGAGAGGTCTGTTATCAAAAAGCCAAAACGTTATTAAAGTGAACGCCTTGCTTAAGAAATAGCTCGAGATACAAAAAACGGGCAGATCGTAGTGACCTGCCCGTTTTTATCTCGATTGTCTCAATCGTATGCGGTTACTGATTGAGAGTTAGAAGTGCTTATGCGCAGCACTTCTTGTATTTCTTACCGCTACCGCAAGAACATGGGTCGTTACGGTTAGGTGTCTTTTCGAACGTCATTGTTTTTGGCTTGTTTAGCAACGTGTCGAACTCAAGCGTGTTTTCTTCTTTAGTTGCATCAACAGATACAGTAACAAAGATTGAATGCTCGGCCGCGATTGCTTCAACTTCTGCTTTACGAGCTTCAGTTTGAACCATTACAGCAACTGGTGACTCTTCAGTACCCACTTTAACATCGCGGTTTACATTGTAGCCAGCAAGAACGTGGTTCTGTCTTGTTTCGATACGGCCTTTGAAAAATAGTTTCGACATTGGGTACTCACAAAATTTGGGATGACGCTATTCCTATGCTAGGTAGCGTTATAGAGCGGGGGATTATACGCATATATTCCAATTGATAAAGCAGTGATGTGAGTAAAGATTGTTGGTTTTTGTTTGCCAGCAATTATTTGTTTTATTGCTTTGTTCTAATTAGACTAATTTTGAAACTCAAGACAATAAGATTTCCCTTAACAGGGCCTCAAGTGATAAATTGAAATCGTCAATTTAAACAACGAGATACCCCATGAAGTTAGATGCCATCCTGTGGGATTACGATGGAACCTTAGTGAATTCAGTTCCAAAGAATATCGCAATTACCAAAGATATTATCTCTGTGGTCGCGCCACACTTATCAGGTGAGAATTTACCTAAATATCTGCTGAGCGAAACGCTTTACCACGAAGCCAACCACGGTGCTAAAAACTGGCAAGCTTTATATGTCGATTATTACGGCCTATCACATGACGAAATGTTGATCGCCGGTGGAATGTGGGCAGAGCATCAAGAGAAAAACCAAACTGCTGTCGCCTTGTTTGACGGGATGAACACTGTGGTAAGTCAGTTTGCTCACCTTCCTCATGGGATTTGTTCTCAAAACTCTCAATTGAATATTCGTGGTGTGCTCGACAGTTATGGCATTGGCGATTTATTTAAATCGGTAGTGGGCTATGACGATGTCTCGAACGGCCACCAAAAGCCACACCCGTTTGGTGGCGTGAAATGTGTTGAGAACATATTTGGCGCCGATCAGTCTAACGAGCTTTGTTTGATGTACATCGGTGACCATGAAGCGGATACACATTTTGCTCGCAATATTGAAGCAGCATTGGGTAAGAACGCAAAAGTGATTGCCGTGGCCGCCGGTTATAGCCGATCTGAACCTGAAAATTGGCAAACCAAGCCCGATTATATTGCCAACCATGTCGATGATCTTTTAACGATCATCGGTAAGTATACGTAGAGGTATATAGTTTAAGTACGCTTAAAGCGATCTCTTTACGTACCTAAATAGCTATGTAAAAAATTCGTTATAACTGAACGATTTTAAGGAAGAATAATGACACCAAAACAAGTGGTATTAGGTTTTTGGGATGCAATGCGCAGTAATGATTTTGCCAAGGCAAGCGAATGGCTAGCCGCAGATTTTGAAGGCTATTGGCCTCAGTCATCTGAACTCACATTAGGGCGCGATAACTTTACGGCAATCAACTCTGAATACCCAGCGAATGGTGTTTGGGAGTTCACGCTCAATTCGATTGTCTGTGAGGGTGATACAGTAGTAACCGATGTGTCAGTGACTGACAGTGTATTGAAAGATCGGGTGATCACCTTTCACACGGTGGTTGATGGCTTGATTCAAAAGCAAACTGAGTTTTGGCCAGACCCATTCGAAGCGCCGGTGTGGCGATCGCAGTGGGTTCAGGTTGTATCGAAAAATCAGGTTATAACAAACAAATGGCATTAGGAGGTTTCATTGAATAAGGTAGTGATTGTAACAGGCGGAAGCCGAGGCATTGGCGCTGCGACATCTAAATTGTTGGCCAGTAAAGGCTATGCCGTATGCGTTAACTTCATACACAATGAATCGCGAGCGGAAGAGCTAGTCAATGATATTCGTGAACAAGGTGGAACCGCTATCAGTGTTCGGGCGGATGTGTCTGTTGAATCGGACGTGAAATCCTTATTCGAGATTGCTCGTAACAAGCTAGGTCCAGTGACTCACTTGGTCAATAATGCTGGGATATTGTTTACCCAGTCACCATTAGTAGATATTGAATTGGATCGCTTCGAAAAGGTGATGAAATCCAATGTATCAAGCTGTTTTCTATGCAGTAAAGCCTTTATTAAACAAGCGGACGGTGCGGGTTCAATTGTGAATGTATCGTCTGCCGCTTCTCGCACAGGCGCACCGTTTGAGTATGTGGATTACGCAGCATCGAAAGGTGCGATGGATTCACTCACCAAAGGCTTATCGCTTGAATTGGCTTCACGCAATATCCGAGTGAATGGCGTAAGGCCTGGTTGTATCTACACTGAGATGCACGCAGACGGCGGAGAACCTGATCGCGTAGACAGACTAGCTTCGCAGCTACCATTACAACGAGGTGGCACACCAGAAGAGGTGGCTAACTCTATTGCATGGTTGTTATCAGACGAAGCTTCGTATGTAACCGGCTCATTTATTGATATTGCGGGCGGTCGATAGGGCACGTTGGCCTTTACACTAAGATAAACCAGTTAAAATCATAAACACGCAACAAAAGTACCTAACTAAAAGAACGAAACTAAGAGTACAAACATGAAAAATTATTTTGAAAGTCCGTTTGTCGGAAAGTCACTCAAAGAACAAGTGACCAACCCAAACATCATCGTAGGCGAGTACAGCTACTATTCCGGCTATTACCATAACCACAGTTTTGATGATTGTGCGCGTTATCTACTACCTGATAGAACAGAGATCGACAAGTTAATCATCGGCAGTTATTGCTCGATTGGTTCTGGTGCAGTTTTCATGATGGCGGGCAATCAAGGACATCAAAATCAGTGGGTGAGCACTTTCCCGTTCTTCTATCAAGATGACGAGAAGTTTGAAGATGCGATAGACGGCTTCGAACGCTCTGGTGATACCGTGATTGGTAACGATGTGTGGATTGGCACAGAAGCCATGATCATGAGTGGTGTTAAGGTCGGTGACGGAGCAATCATCGCAAGTCGAGCTGTTGTGACTAAAGACGTTGCACCATACTCGATTGTCGGCTCAAACCCTGCGCGTCACATCCGTTATCGTTTCAATGAAACTGAAATCGCTCAGTTGCTAGAAATGAAATGGTGGGAATGGAGCGAAGAACAGATCAAAGGCGCAATGTCGTTGATGTGCTCTTCAGATATCGATGGCCTTTATCAGTACTGGAAAGCACTCAAGTAATTATTGTTACCGGAGCGCTTTGTCTCATCGTTATCGCTTTGGTTTATTGGGTAAGCACAGCGTAATAAATTAGATACCAGCACCGACTTGGAAGTAGAGCGCGGTATCTTCTTCACTGAAAGCAATATCAATCCCTGAAATCAAACCATAGCGTCTTGCGATAAGGTATCGGAAACCGACGCCATAAGCAGCGTGAGAACTTTGATCAAACATGTCTTTATCACTGTCACCCGCATAGCCAATTCCCGTAAACACCGCGGTTGACCAACGTGGTGTCCATTGTTTGCTTATTTGAACTTCTGCCGCGACAGTGTGTTCACCTTGATAGCGATTGCGGGCGATACCTCTGAGTTCAATGTCTGGGTAATATTGAGGGGAAAGCACGCGTTCATTGGTCGACAATGATTTGTATTGTCCTCGCAATGCTAAGTTCCACTCCTTGTTTAACTCCCAATAATTCAACCCTTCCAAATTAAACGTTTGGTAGGTGTAGTCACTGCCAATCGCATCACCAAACCAAAGATATTCCGCGACATAGTTGTAGCCTTGCGTCGGATTCAAGAAGCTGTTCTTGCTGTCGTATTCAGCGATTAGACCCAAACCGGAAGAGGTCGGTGACGTGTTGCCAATGTTGTTTAAGATTTCTTGCGCTTTGGGATGATTATTCAGTGAGAGTGTTGGTGCGAAGAACTGTTGAGAAAACCCCAGTAACCATTGCGAGTCGGGTACTCTAAATTGGAGCTTCTGTATCCCGCCCATGCCTTTGAGTCCTAGCTCAACACCTTCGTTTGGATCGAGTGGAGACAAGGCGTTCGGAGAGCTTTGTCTATAAAAGGTCATGTTGATATCGCCATAACCTAATCCACCAAGGTAGCGTATCGAGTCTTCATTCCAACTGCGTTTGTGACCAACAAACGCCATCCAAGTGCCATTTTCTGTCGCAAAGCCGCCAATCGCAGTGATTGCAGGGGTGAGAAGTTGCGCGCCACCGTCGATGGATTTTTCGGCGAGTTCTTTACGCGTGTTTTTTTGCGATTCAGATTCGTGCATGAAGATACCGGTGAAGCCGCCACCGTATCCTACCGCAGGCTCTGTAATGAGAATTGGGACAGGAAGAAAACCATAGGCATTTTCTGCGAGGTATTCTCCCATATCGAGTTGGCCATCAATTTCATCGATAAAGCTGACGGCGTGTGTCGCCGTAGAAACAAGTATCAGGCTACTTAGTGTTAAAGGTTTAAAGGTCATAACATTCCGTATTATTCAATATCCATTAAATTGAGTGTAATCAACCAAATAGAGAGCGCAATAGAACGAGGAGTATTAACCGATATATCTGTTCAAAAGGCGAATGGCACAGCGTTTACTATTGGATAGTTTCTACGTACGTCAGAATATTCAGAGCATCTTGCTTGGTAATTGTACCTTTCCACGCTGGCATACCTTGTTCTACATCGCCCTCTAAAATGTCATCCGCCAAAGAGCTTGGGCTGGTAAAAAAGCCGCTCAGTTTATTAGCGATATTGGCGGGCTTGTGTGGCAATGAAGCTGCAGTGGGGCCATCACCGTGTCCTTTGTCCCCATGGCACACCTGACAAAGCTGTCGATATTTGGCTTTGCCATTGGCGAATTGACTCGCATCGACTTCAGTGGTCGCATTAACATTAAACGTCATCATTGAGGTGACTAACCCGAAGAAAGCCAACAAGTGTAAATAGTTCATGTGTTTCATTTTTTTATTCTCGATTATTATTTAACAATGAAAGAATAAGCAGGCGTGAGTAGAAGAAACGTGAATGGATAAAGCGAGATTAAGCTAAGTTTAGAATTAGAATTAGAATTAGCTTTATAAGTAAATTTAGAAATAGGTTTAGTTGCGGACTAACATCAATGTGATTTGGGTAAATGATTGATTATATGCATATTGCATAGTATGGCGTGTCGCATTAGCGTGGTGGATGAATTGGAGGGGTATTATGATTAGTTGCAACGATTACGATTATATTGAGATTGTGTGTATGCACCGATACCCAATCAAATTAACGCTGAAGTCTGGCGAGCAGATTGAATGTGTCGGATTAGATACTCAACGCAATGATAGCCGTGAAGAGTGCATGAAGGTCAGTATTCAAGGTGTAGAACAACTTGTCGTACTCACTGACCTTTCCACACTAGAAGTCTGTGTCGACAATCCTCATTTTCAGCAGATTTCATTCAAAACGTCATAGGCTTTCAAATGAATAACACCATAGAACAATGCTATTGCACCGCGTGCAGAGAAGACACACAACATGTTGTTGTGTTGGTCAGAAAGACGAGTGCGTTTGCAGACAAACCTAACCAAAAGCGAAGCGAGTTTTGGGCAGGCATGATAAAAGGTTGGTTCCTTGGCCCATTTATCGCGTCAATGGATGAGTTTTCTCGTCATCTTGTCTGTGAAAAGTGTGGCCATAAAGAGATACAAGATTAGTTAAAATTTCACATAGTTAAAGCGTCGATTGGCATAGGAATAATACGTATGAAAGTAGAAACGATTGAAGCCGTAAAGGCGTATGGGTTTTCAGTAAGAACCACTAATACCGATGAGATTGATCCAGCAAAAGCAAAGATAGGTCAATTATGGCAAGGTTTTTTCGATCAAGCTTTTCCTAAGCTGACAGCAGATTCAAAGGTTTATGGCGTCTACACCAATTACCAATCGGATTTTACTGGTGAGTTTGATGTTATTGCATGTACTAACGCACTTACCGATAACAATTTAGACGCGTTTGTAGAAACCGAAATACAAGCAGGCAAATACTTAACGTTTTCTGCTGAAGGTGAATTACCACAAGCGGTCATCGATTTATGGGGCGAAGTGTGGGCGTATTTCAACGCAGCGGATTGCCCACATGTTCGAACTTACACGACAGACTTTGAATTTTACAAAGGCGAAACTGAAGTCGAGATTTCGATAGCGATTCAATAAGCTTTGGGTTGTCATTAGTGATAGTCAAATTGAGTCATTAGTAAAAGAGTCGCTCTGTATTGAGCGGCTCTTTTTATTGGGGTACACCGCCTAAATAAATTGCGGTACACCCTTTAACAAATTATGGAATATCGTATTAACAAAGGTTAGCTACATCATTCTCATGAAGTAAGGAATAATCAGGGCGTTCGCTAAATCAATGAAGAACGCGCATACCAATGGCACGATGATGAAGGCTTGCGCTGAATGCCCATACTTCTGGCTTACTGCCGACATGTTTGCCATGGCTGTCGGTGTTGAACCTAATGAAATTCCTCCAAACCCCGCACATACAACGGCCGCGTCATAGGTCTTACCCATTGAAGGGAACACGATGAAGATATTGATTATCACGGCCAGTAGCAGCTGCATTGCCAATATCGCGAAGATAGGACCCGCCAAGTCAATGAGCGTCCAAAGTTGCATGCTCATTAGTGACATTGCCAAAAATGTACCCAGGGAGATTTCAGCAATTAAGTCGATAGCGGGTGAGCGTGTCGGCCATTTTGCGCCCGAGATTCTAGGGTAGGAGTCTGGCATTACGTTGGTGATCACGATACCCGCAAACAAACACGATACGAACAGTGGAAGCTGTAATCCTGTCTGACTGATCAATTCATTAAGCAACGCGCCGACAATGACACAAATATGGATCGCTAACACGGCGTCTAAAAATTGAAATGATGTAAGAGCTTGTTGTTGTTTTTTTGCATTTGAATCGATTGATCCTGATTGCCCGTCGGCAGGTTTGAGGTTGTGACGCTTAATGAGAAACTTCGCAATAGGGCCACCCATCAGGCTGGCTAAAATCAGCCCGAATGTTGCACTGGCGATACCTATTTCCATCGCGCTTTCTAGGCCGAACTCTTCTGCAACCTTGGGTGCCCAAGCAATCGCGGTACCATGTCCGCCAATCAGCGAAATACTTCCACTGAGTAGACCAAAGACAGGCTCTAAACCGAACATTGATGCAACAGAAATACCGACAATGTTCTGCATGATCATGAAGAAGATAGTGATTGCTAGCAAAATGACCAAGGGCTTTCCGCCTTTGAACAGGTCTTTCAAACTTGAGTTAATACCAATGGTGGTAAAGAAGTAGACCAATAATACATCGCGAGCAAACAGATCAAACTGCACTTCGATTGAGGTCGTCGCGTATAAAACCGCGAACAGGAGCGACGCTAAAATTCCGCCTGATACAGGTTCAGGGATACTGAACTCTTTTAAAAAACCGATGACTTGATTGAGCCTCCGACCGATAAATAGAACCACGATCCCCATGGTCACTGCAAAGAATGACCCGAGATGTAAGATGTTGTTTTCAAATTCCATAGTGATCCTTGTAAAGGTGAAATTATGACGTGATTTTTGATTGCCAGATTGCGCTTTAATAAGCAACTAGATTAGCATCATTTGTTATATTCAAATGATAAGAAGTTTTGAAATTCCGGATCGGCAACAAGTTGTTTGTTACCTTCTTCAATCAATAGGTCGACGTTTTCTTTGTCTATCATAAAGTCCGTCGGAATTTGATTGAGCAAATATCGCTTGGCGCTGTTGTCTGATTTATTTAAGCTGATTTCAATGAAGTAAGGAGACACCTTACGACCTTGCTGAGAGGCCAACTCCGACCAAGACTGCAACTCGTCAACGATCAAATCTTTTGTTGTGTCGTTATAGCGATGCAGCTGGATATCGGTGATGACATCCACCGTTTGTTTGATGGAAGGCGCTTTAATTGATTCTCCAATGCCAGATTCTGGCGTCGTCGATGCATCAACCGAAATGATGACAATAGGGCGCGCGTGCTGGTTGTCGTACAAGTTTTTCAGCTCTTCGTTGTCGTTGTAACGCAAGTATTCAGACATCTCATATACCGACAGTAAACCGAGGTTGTCAGTGATCCCGCCATCGACAAGGTGGAGATAACTCACATCATGCTTATTGCTATAAGACTTTAACGACTTGATCAGATTTCGGTTGCGGTAACTTGTGGCTTCAAACGAGGGCTGTAAATGCTCTGATTTGTCACAGTCATTTTTGTTTTCTAGTACCACAGGTGTGAAAACGAAAGGCACAGCAGAAGAAGCCGTCACCGAACCAGATACAGAATAGCTGTTCAAGTCTGAACAAATGAGGTCAAAATACTCTTGTGTGAATGAAAAACGTGAACCCGTTGAAATGTCGGTCGCGTTAATAACAATGTAGGGTGCATCTTCTCGGTGCATGTCGGCAAATGTACTTTCACCGAAGATGTTGGCTTTGTAATAGTCGGTGGCTTTGTCTGTTCTGGTGGCGTACGAGAACCAATAAGTTGGAGATAAAAGGATGGAGAACAGATCTTTCGAGACTTCGTGATAAAGGAACGTTGCTTCGTAATCTTCGAATATCTGGTCACCATACAAACCATAATACGCGGCGGTAAAGCTGCCACCGGATACCGAACTGATCATATCAACTTCTTCTAACAGATTGACCGTTTCACCATTAACTTCGATGTTGGTGTCGCGCAATGCTTGCAACACACCATATGAGAGCGCAGCTGCACGTGTGCCGCCGCCAGAGAAAGAGAGGATCAACGTGACTTTGCTATTGGGTTTAATGAAGCTTTTCGCCGTGTAGGCTTGATTCTGCTGCGCAGCAGATGGGCTTGTGTTGGTTGCTTTGTTTTTCGCGCTACAGCCTGAAAGGGCAAGCGAGAAGGCCACTAACAGTGAAGTTTTCGCGAACCCTTTAAAATCGGGACTAGGTGTGTTGAACGTGTTTACTTGGTTTTTGGGCATAGCGCATTTCAAACTAACGTTGTGATTGAGTGAAAGGCGATTTTCGTTGATATCTAATATGCCATCAATAGCACCACTTGTAATTCAGTGTCACGATTTTCATAACAATAGAGAGCTGGCTATGGTTATTTAGAACTGTTTACAGTCATCTTCAGAAATCTAGGGATATCTCCAGTAATTCATAGCGACTTAATCCTATCCAAAAAGACAATCTTGTTTAGTTTCATTCCACAAAGGGTATTGCTTCATGACTTGGGTGTAGAGCTTACTCTCGAGGTGCGCTCTTAACCAACGTCCTACGTTCTGATATTCAGATTGCACAAACCACTTCTTCTCGACTCTTACGAACTGGCTAACAAAAGGCATCACGGCAAAATCGGCTAAGCTTGGGGTTTCTCCAAAAAAGTAGGGCTGATCGGTGAGTAACGCTTCTAACTTACTGATGAATCCTTCACAGGCTTGTCGACGTTGTTCCGTATCGATGTTTCGGTAACGAACAGACGCACGATACTTTTCTAAGTGACCAATAAACTCATCATCGTTAACTTTAATGAGCTGGTGGACTTGTTGGCTAAGTGTTGGGTTACTTGAACGCAGAAGATTTTGAGGATCGTTTTGTTGAAGCGCCCAGTTCATCACATCTAAGCTCTGCTCGATGATTTGACCATCTGGCAATACCAATACTGGAACAGTGCCTTTTGGTGAACTAGCCAATAGTTCGCTAGGCTTATCTTTGGTGACAATCTCACGGAGCAACACTTGCTGTTTTGATAAGGCAATGCCCATTCTTCCACGCATAGCGTAAGGACAGCGTCTTAAAGAATAAAGGATAGGTAAATCGGATTCGTTTGGCATTATTGAGGTCATTTAGTTTGAAAAGTGTTGTTAGGTGGTAAAGAGATCGTGATGTAGGTAGAATACGCGGCTTAAAAATTATAAGTAAGTGAGCGACTTCAAAAATGAGCAGAAAGATTGAGTTATTAGCCCCAGGTGGCGATGTAGAGGCGATTAAAGCAGCTATCGTAGCAGGTGCTAATGCGGTTTATTGCGGTTTAGACACCTTCAACGCTCGTAACAGAGCCTCTAACCTGTCGTTAGATGAGTTGAATGGTGTGATTCGCCTTGCTCATGAATATGGCTGTGAAGTGTTTCTAACTCTTAACGTTGTGCTGCTGGAGCATGAAATTAAGAGCATCACTAAACTGTTAAACCAACTAGTGAACACCAAACTAGACGGCATCATTGTCCAAGATCTTGGTTTATTCGATTTGGTGAAAAAGCATTTCCCATCATTAGATGTTCACGCATCGACTCAGCTGACTACGCACAACGAAGGCCAGATTAAGTTCTTGTCTAAGATTGGCGCGACGCGCGTTAACTTGTCTCGTGAATTGAACCTGCCAGAAATCAAAATGCTGACGGAAGTGGCACACGATCACGATGTTCTAACCGAAGTGTTTGTACATGGCGCTTTGTGTATCGCATTCTCTGGCCAATGTTACTCAAGCTCAGTAAGTGTGGGTAACTCAGGTAACCGTGGCCGTTGTAGCCAAGCATGTCGTGATGAATACGAAATCACCGATGCAGGAAACAAGTTTCCACTGAACCTGAAAGATAACTCTGCTTACTACGACCTACCTGAACTGGTTGACGCAAAAGTTGACTCGTTGAAAGTAGAAGGCCGTATTAAAGGCGCACACTACGTATACACTGTGGTAGACACGTGGCGCAAACAGATTGATAGCTTTGTAGAAAGTGGTTTGTTGATCGAAGACGATTCGAACCTACACAAAGTATTCAACCGTGATTTCACCAACTCTTTCCTTAAGGGCAACCTAACGAAAGACATGTTCATCGATAACCCTCGCGACAACAGCATGAATTACGCTGTAGATAAAGCGACGAAAGAGAACAATGAAATCTCTGTTGTGCAAATTCAAGAAGTGACCAGCGATCTTTACGAAGCTAAGAATGCGCTAGGTAGCGAAATGCGCGACAAGATCGAGTTCCTTGATATTCGTAAAACACCGGTGTCATTGTCGTTTAGCGCGAAACTGGGTCAACCATTCACGGTGACAGTAAACACATCAAAAGAGAACTTTACGGTTCAATCTAAATCGCTACTGATAGCGGCAGGTGAGAAGGCGATCGATCAAGAGTTACTTGAGAAGCGTTTCAAAGCTGTTAAGAGTGCAGTTCATACATTAGAGAGCTACAACTACGATAACCTTGATGCTGGCCTGATTATTCCTTTGAAAGAAGTGTCTAATCTTAAAGATGAAATCGACTTCGTTCTTAATGGTTCTGTAGATGTGATTAAGCATGTTGACGTGCCAGCACTACCGCAACACCCTAAGGTGAACGACAAGCCAACCATGTCGATGCTCATCGCGGATGTGGAAGACTTGCATCTGTGTGATGTGACTGAAGCGGATGTTTACTTCAAACTGCCTGAAAGCTTCAAGAAGCGTTGCAACAAGTACATCGATATCTTGGCTGCAAACCCACGCTTGATTCCTTGGTTCCCTGCAGTATTGATCGGTAAAGACTACGACGAAGCGGTTCGTATTCTGGAAGAGATC
Organism: Vibrio sp. 14N.309.X.WAT.E.F5; assembly: GCF_030397615.1. Classification (NCBI taxonomy): domain Bacteria; kingdom Pseudomonadati; phylum Pseudomonadota; class Gammaproteobacteria; order Vibrionales; family Vibrionaceae; genus Vibrio; species Vibrio sp. 14N.309.X.WAT.E.F5. The sequence continues at coordinate 506,915 of NZ_JAPNXR010000001.1, forward strand.
AAGCCAGCTCGCATCGTAACCAACAACACGGGTATTGCTTACAAAGCTTACGAAATGGGTATCGAGTGGGTTGCAGGCCCGTTCATGAACACGACCAACTCTCATGCGTTAGTGACTCTGCAAGAAGAGCTTAACTGTGCCGGTGCTTTCATTTCGAACGAGATCAACAAAGGTCAGATTCGTCATATCCGTCGCCCAGAGAACTTCAAACTGTTCTACAGCATCTACCACCCAATCTTGATGATGACTAGCCGCCAGTGTTTCTTCCAAAGAACCGTCGGTTGTAACAAGCCAAGCATCGAAGCGGGTTGTATGTTGAAGTGTGAGAAAGCGACCACGATTACCAACGTGAAAGGCATCTCTTTCGCGGTTGATAAACAGAAGGGCGGCTACCCAAGCATTTACAATCACGAGCAGTTCTTAAACCATGACGCTGTAACGGATTTCTCGGGTCTGTTCGATGAGTTCTTCATCGATCTAACCAACATCGGTGCAGGTTCGAAAGAAGTACAAGACAAAGTAGAGCTTATCAAACACTTCCAAGGTTTGATTGACGGTGTTGATGGTTCACAACAGAACCTAGAGCAGCTAGTCGAAGTTCGTACTAACGCTCAATACGTTCAAGGTCTATAGGGTTCAAGGTTTATAGGGGCTAAGGTCTATAAGGCTTAACCGCTTGTAAGCACGGTGAAGTAATAAACAAAAGGCCACTCAATCGAGTGGCCTTTTTGTATCTGAGGATTCTGATTCAGCGAATACGTTATTCCGTCACAGCTTCCTGTTTGAAGCATGGGCTCTTTAACGTGTTCATCTTCTCGATTTCACTGGTTAAACGCAGTGAAAGCAGCGCTTTTTGGTTTGACGCAAAATCGAACATAACGATGGTCGCAGTACCGATTGTCGTCAGCTTCTGTTGAGTCTTACTGACGATCGCGTATTCCATGGTGAAGCGGTCGTCTTGAATGTCGGTGACACGAGAACCAATCATCAGCGTGTCTGGATACGTGACTGGACGGAAATACTTACAGTAAGTGTCACCAAGAACAGGGCCAACTTTGGTAATCGCCATCTCTTCCATCAGCTCAACGTGCTTGAAAAAATCTAAGCGAGCAGTTTCGAAATAACGAAAATATACGGCGTTGTTAACGTGATTAAGCGCGTCCATTTCTCCCCAAGCGACTGGGATTTCTGTTACTACCGGGTAGTCAGATAATAATGCTTCCATGCGAACTCTCTTATTGTTATCTGTGTAGTTAATGTTATCTGGGTAATTAACGTTATCTACTTATCCTTCATCGGGATAAGTTGCTATTGAAATAAAAACCCTACCGTTAAATTAACAAAACTGCAACACGTGTGATTTAAGTTTTTGAAGCTTGAAACCACACAATGTCAGTGACTTAGTTGCACATCCACTCAATGTTTACACATTAAGGTGTTTGAATTGCAGTTCAACTAGGCGTTGGTACAATTCGCAGCTGTTGATGAGCGACTGGTGGTCGCCGATGTCTACTAGCTGTCCTTTATCGAGCACTGCAATCTGGTCGGCGTGTTTAATTGTTGATAATCGATGGGCGATAATGATGGTCGTTCTGCCACGCATTAACTCTTCTAAAGCTTGTTGAACGTGATGCTCACTTTCACTGTCTAGCGCACTGGTTGCCTCGTCCAACAGTAGAATATTCGGATCTTTTAGGATGGCACGTGCGATTGCAATACGCTGACGCTGACCGCCTGAAAGCCTTACACCGCGTTCACCAAGAAAACTGTGATAACCTTCAGGTAGGTTCTGAATGAACTCGTGCGCGTGCGCTTTTTTCGCCGCTTCGATAACTTGTTCGTCCGTTGCTTCTGGGTTTCCGTATCGGATGTTATGGAACACATCGTTACTGAACAGAGCGGGTTGCTGAGGAACCAACGCCATCTGCTTTCTTAGCTCGTTCGGATCAAACTGATTCAGTTCAACACCACCTAACGTCACTTTGCCCACTTGTGGGTCGTAGAAACGTTGTAGCAGTTCGAATAGGGTGGTTTTACCTGCGCCAGACGGGCCAACCAATGCCAACACTTTACCTTCATGGGCCGTTAGCGTGAGGCTGCTTGTTGCGGGCTGATCGGGTCTTGATGGGTAACAGAAAGTCACATCATCAAAAGCGACTTCTGGTGTCACGTTATCGAGTGGTGTTGGGTTTTCTACAGGCGCAACAATGTGGCTTTCAACTTGTAGTATTTCAATCAATCGCTCTGTCGCACCTGCCGCACGTTGCAATTCACCCATCACTTCAGAAATCGTACCTAGCGATGAAGCGACCATGATCGCATAGAAGACAAATGCAGCCAGATCACCCGCCGACATCGTGCCGTTGATAACATCACTGCCGCCAACCCAAAGCATGCCTGCAATCGCACTGAACACGATAACAATCACACCAGAGATAAGAATCGCACGCTGTTTAACGCGTTGGCGACCAATCTCATAAGCCTTTTCGACTTCAATTGCGAATGACGCTTTCTCTTGCGCTTCTCGACTGTAGCTTTGCACCGTCTTAATGTGCTCAATCGCTTCGGCAGCATAAGAGCCCACATCAGACATCGAATCTTGGCTTTGACGGGATAGGGCTCTCACACGACGCCCGTAGACAAGGATTGGAATCAAGATAAACGGCACTGACGCTAATACAATCAGCGTTAGCTTAATATTGGTCGCGAACAGCATGATGATTGCGCCAATACACATCAGCGCGCTGCGCATCGCCATAGAAAACGACGAACCAATGATGCTTTGAAGCAGAGTTGTGTCGGTTGTGATGCGCGACATGATGTCGCCACTGCCATTGGTTTCAAAGTAACTCGGGTGAAGCGTCACCACGTGATTGAAAACCGACAGGCGTATATCCGCACTTACTCGCTCACCAACAGAAGAAACTAAATAGAAGCGGAAGAAGGTGCCAATCGAGATCAACACGACCACCACCATAATGAATTGAATCGCGCTGCCTAAGTCTGACAACGATTGTTGGCTGAAGCCTTGGTCGATAAGAAGACGAATACCGTGTCCGACCGAAAGGGTTAAGCTCGCCGTGAAGATCAACGCGATCAACGCTGCAATCACACGACCTTTATACGGCTGAATAAATTTGCTGAGCTCGAATAGAATACTGAGGCTTTTCTTCTCAGGTTTGGGTTCTGGCGCTTTTTGAGTAGAGCGCTGAGTCGTTCGCTGAGTAGAGTCGAGCGTAGAAGAGACATCGTTTTGCATATGACTGCCTTAATGTGTTGTCGCTTTGAGAATAGATGGCTTATTGCTTGTAATACGTGTTGTTCGCTGCTGAAAACTTGTTATTGAGAATCGATGCCATTAAAGCATTTATTGCCGCGTGACGCTTCCTAGGAAAGTCAATTTCCAAAATTTTCTTAGCACTGAGTGAATCAACAGAAACTGTTTAAAGGGAAAATTAAGCATTTGGTGTGTGCCAAGATGGTTTCAAAACTGTCTTTATAACCCTCATTTTTATGCAAGTAATTCTAAATCAATAGGGAAGTGTGTTCATAGATTTACAACCCAACGGTTATTTATAAATTAGCAGTAAAACGTTTGCCTTTTATCTCTAAACTAATTTTATCAATAACTTGTAATTTATAGATGTAAGACCAGTCATTGAGACTATTTTTTATGTAATATCTGTTACAAAAATTCAACAAATTAGTTTTTTATACATTTATCTTGCATAAAAGTTCAGTTTGAATAGAATAACCAACAAATGACAATTAATGCAGTAATCCGGCATGAGTATTCAAGTAAAGAGCATCAACAAATCATATGGCGATATCCAAGTTCTTCACGACATCAGTTTTAACTGTGAGAGTGGCGAAACCTTGGTACTGCTTGGCCCAAGCGGCGCTGGTAAGAGTTCACTACTGCGTGTTTTGAACCTGCTAGAAATTGCGGACAACGGCGAATTAGACATTGCTAACGAGCAATTCGACTTTGCTAGTCAGATCCAAGAGAAGCAGGGGCTTAAACTTCGTCGTAAAGTCGGCATGGTTTTCCAACAATACAACTTGTGGCCGCACATGACGGTAATGGAAAACTTGATTGAAGCGCCAACCAAAGTTGCAGGCTTAGATAAGCAAGAAGCCATCAAACAAGCACAAGCGGTATTAACCACTTTACAGCTTGCGGACAAGGCAGAAGCTTGGCCATTGCAACTGTCTGGCGGTCAGCAACAACGTGTTGCGATTGCTCGTGCTCTTATGATGAAGCCAGATGTATTGTTGTTTGACGAACCAACGGCAGCACTCGACCCAGAGATCACCAACCAAGTTGTTAGCATCATTAAAGAGCTAAGCGGCACAGGGATCACTCAGGTTGTTGTGACTCACGAAGTTGATTTCGCCAAGAAGATTGCAAGCCATGTTCTTTACCTTGAGAAAGGTTACATCGTTGAACACGGCACCAACGACGCATTCATTAATCCGCAGACTCCAGAGTTTGCCGAGTACTTAACCCACTAAGTAAGTCACTCATTAAATCCAAGCTAGCTCACTAGATTTAGCTAAACACAACATCGATTAAAACAATCAAATTATAAGAATGGCCACAGGCCACTATCACAATGTATTCGGAGTAACAAAATGAAAAAGATTCTACTAGCTTCACTTATCGGCCTTGCTTCTTTCAATGCAGCGGCTCAAGAAGAAATCAAATTCGCAATGGAAGCAACTTACGCACCGTTCGAATACATGGACGAGAACAACCAAATCCAAGGTTTTGACGTAGACCTAGCAAACGCACTTTGTGAAGAGATGAAAGCGACATGTACTTTCCACAATCAAGCATTCGATAGCCTGATCCCAGCTCTTAAATTCAAACGTTACGATGCGGCTATCTCGGCAATGGATATCACTGAAGCACGTCTTCAACAAGTGAACTTCTCTGATGCTTATTACGACAACTCTGCAGCATTCATCTCTATCGAAGGTAAAGTAGCAGACCAAGCAGCCCTTGAAGGCAAGCGTATCGGTGTTCAAAACGGTTCTACTCACCAAAGCTTCCTACTTGAGCAAATGACTGGCGTAACCGCTGTTCCTTATTCAAGCTACCAAGATGCATTCATCGACATGAAAAACGGCCGTATTGATTCAGTATTTGGTGACACAGCGGTAGTAGCGGAATGGTTTAAGAAGCAAGACAACCTAACTTACGTTGGCGAGCAAGTAACGAACCAAGAATACTTCGGTAACGGTTTCGGTATCGCAGTAAACAAAAGCAACCCAGAGCTCGTTGCACAGCTGAACACAGCACTTGCAGCGGTTAAAGCGAACGGCGAATACGACAAGATCTTCAACAAGTACTTCGGTAAGTAATATGCAGTTAACGGGTTACTCTTTAGGGCTCGTCGAAGCAAGCTGGATGACAGTTCAGCTTGCGTTCGTAAGTCTATTGGTTGGATTAGTTTTAGCGGTATTGTTTGCTGGCGGTGAAATGTCTCGTCGTATTGCTATCAAATGGCCGACAACCGCGTTCGTGACAATCGTACGTGGTCTACCAGAAATCTTGGTGGTTTTGTTTATCTACTTTGGTTCAACACAAGTGCTCTTCATGATCACTGGTGACTTTATTGAAGTTAGCCCGTTCTTATCTGGTGTTGTTGCGTTGTCACTTATCTTCGCTTCTTACGCTTCACAAACTATTCGTGGTGCATTGAAAGCAGTAAGTAAAGGGCAGAGAGAAGCGGCGAGTGCTTTGGGTATCCCTCAATCTCGCGCGTTCTTCAGAGTTGTATTGCCACAAGCAGTAAGACACGCACTACCAGGTTTAACGAACCAATGGTTGGTTCTATTAAAAGACACCGCACTTGTTTCGCTGATTGGCGTAACTGATCTATTGAAGCAAGCGCAACTGACATCAGCAGCTACGCACGAAGCATTTACTTGGTACGCAACGGCAGCAGCTATTTATCTAATCATCACATTGATTACGCAAAGAGCAGTAAAAGTGATTGATGGTAAGTTCTCTATTCAAGGTTTGGGTAACAAAGGGGCAATGGCATGAATCAACAATACCTCTCTCAAATGCTTGAAGGCTTAGCGACCAGCCTTCAACTGACAGGCGCTTCACTGCTTGTTGGTTGTATCTTGTCACTGTTGATGACAGTAACGCTGATTCTAAGGTTACCAGTAATACATTGGTTCACTCGTGGTCTTATTACGTTGTTCACGGGTACACCATTATTGGTGCAGATCTTCTTGGTGTATTACGGCCCAGGTCAATTCGATTGGATTCGTGAAAGCTTCCTATGGACATGGTTAAGCCAACCTTGGTTCTGCGCGATGTTAGCATTAGCTTTGAACACAGCAGCGTACAGTACGCTACTGTTCAGAGGTGCATTCAACGCGATTCCAGCAGGGCAGTGGGAAGCATGTCGTGCACTAGGCATGGACAAAATCGCAACGCTTAAAGTGTTACTGCCATACGCACTGCGTCGCGCGGTTCCTGCTTACTCGAACGAAGTGATTCTGGTATTCAAAGGCACATCACTGGCAAGCACCATCACTATCATGGATTTGATGGGCTACGCTCAGCGTATTAATGGCCAAACCTACGACACGCTAACCGTGTTCGGCATTGCTGGTGCATTTTACCTAGCCGTAAATGGCGTATTAACGCTTATCTTCCGTCAGGTAGAAAAGAAAGCCCTAGCATTCGAAGCCGCGTAATCTAGCGACTCACAAGCCTAATTAACGTATAAAGCCTGCCATTTATGTTCGCATAGATGGTAGGCTTTTTTGTGTTTGGGATAAGTGTAGATGAACAGTGGTTCTATACAGTTCAGGACAATTCTGCCATAACCATACGGCGTGCAAATGTTCTTTATCTTATCATTCGACGTGCTTATCTGTGCTTTAAGTCACTGAAATTATAAAATTAATTGTGGTAGAGTTCCGCTCATATGAAACTAGATAGAATAATTCGGTGTTTAAATGCAGAATTTTTCAGTCTAATAGTTGTTATAAATAAGGGTGGTGTAATGGTTATTAAAGCGATCAAAGCACAGTATCGATTACCGATGAAATATCAAAAAATCACGTCTTATGTTGGCTTTTTGGGTGTAACTCTGGGCATCTTCATATGTACTAAATTAAGCATGTTGTTAGCAGGTTGGTTTGGCGTTGATCTTAATTTACCTTTAAGTCAATTAAATGGTTCAGAGTATAGTGTTTATCAATTTTTAGGTTCACAACTCTTAGTGTTAATACTGTCGGTGTATGCAGGTGTTGTATGTGTCGCGAGCGTTTTTTCTTTAGTAATGTGCCTCTTAGGTAAGTTTAGTTTACGTGAAGCAATTAGTTATACGTTGTTCTCCAAATTTCCTAAGTCATGGATGAACCCATACAAAAATTTATAACAAGCAATTTAAGCAGACTGCCAACGCTTGGCATTTTTAGCTCGGTTTAGCTTCAGTTATTTCGTTGGTAAATTTGCGTGTATTGGTAGTGTTGTCAGTTACTTAATTGGGCGTTAGTTGAATAGGGAAACTTTATGAGAAGGCGTTTAAACTCGGATTTAATTTTTCAGGAACTTGAGCCTAAGCTAAAAGTATTAATTGATAACTATGAAAGTGAAAGTATTTATGCGGTAGTTATTTCTGAAGGCGTTGTTTACATTCATACAGAAGCAGGTTTCAACAAAACTATCAATGAGTACATTGACTGGTGGGATCAAGCAAACAAACCCTTAGACAGTTGGGAAGCGCTTGAAGAATACGAAGAGGATAAGTTAGATACTTGGTCAGATTTGGATGGAATTATAGACACACAAATTCAAGAGAAAGTTAAGGCAAATGATTCTGAGTTGACCGGTACGCATAAAGTTGAGTTGTTGAGGTTGATTAACGCTGAGCGCGCGAGTAACAAGTTAGAGGACACCTATAGGTCCGATGAGACCCGTGAACGAGTAAGGAAAAATATCGGAGATTGGAGCAACCGTTATGCTGTCGCACTTTATGGCATGTCTGGTTATGATGAAGCGGCATATGACGAGCATTATGAATTGAGTGATGATGACCAAAAACTGAGCGAGTATGAAGTCGCGATGCAAGCTTTACTAGAGCTTGTTATGTCTAGCGATCTTTTTAAACGAGTGAACTTATCTTCTGACTTTTATCACCGTACGCAAGAGCACAACTATTAAACGAACAAACTGTTCAATAATAATTCGTAACACGTGGCATTTTACTATGCGTTGGCTTTAGTGTTTAAGGTGGTTACGGTAGCTTTGGCATTCCGTGCCTTACACTTTAAACAAGGCGTTGTAACTTAAGAGGTAAAAATGGAATTTCGTGAAGCAAAAGTTGAAGATCTAGAGCAATTATCTATGCTTTTTCATGCTTACCGTCAGTTGTCGGTGAGCCTAGATAGTACAGCTAGTGAAAGTGAATCTTCAGATTGGATAGCTTCTAGGTTAAATGATGGAAGTGGTGTTTTTCTCCTAGCAATAGCTAAAGAGCAAGTACTTGGTTTTGTAACGTTATACCAAGGATTCAGTTCAATTTCGTTAAAAAAATACTGGGCGTTAAATGATCTTTATGTATCTACCGAAGCAAGGGGATTAGGACTTGGACGAGCCCTAATGGAATTTGCAGAAATGTATGCCAGAAACACTAATGCGAAAGGTATTGAACTAGAAACATCGCTTGATAACGTTGTAGCACAATTACTGTATGAAGAATTAGGTTATTTGGAAAATACAAAATATAAACAGTACTTCAAACAAGTGAAACTATAACAAACAATTTAAGCAGAAAGCCAACACGTAGCATTTTTAATGGCTTTAGCTTGAGTGATTCTGAGTATATTAATAACGTTGTTAGCTGCTTAATTGGACGTTAGGGGCTAGCGATAATTTATCAAAATAAAGGTCAAACATGTTAAGTAGTAAAATTTTTAATAGCTTGGAAATTAGTAAAGAGCTGAGTTCATACATAGAAGGTATTGATGATTACGATGACCCTTATTTTGTAATTTTAAGCTGTGAAAGTAACTTAGATCTCGCCGTTAAATCTATGGTGGATGTCGCAAAAATGTACGAAGACGGCTTGTACAGTTGCGAAGCTTTTGAACTAAATCACTCATTAGTATTGTTTTCAATTAGTTGCGCAATGAAAACAATTAATGCTGTGTCTAATAGAGTACTAGACAGTATTAGTGCTACCGGTTTGTTAGTTCATATATCAGTTTTTCATCACAATAGCCTAGGTGAAGCTCTGGAGACGTTTAAGTGGTCGACGCAGCTTCTAGAAGAGGTTATTCAAGAATCAGGTAATAAGTCATCTATAGGGATTAATGATTTTTCAGATCGCGAAAACTGGGATGGTATTGTTCGGTACAGAAACTAGCACATAACATCAATGACCAGTTCTTGGTTGTGCTTCGAACCCAGATTGTACCATCTTTTAGCATAGTGTTGAGGCTCACAACTACCTTTCGCACACACGCGATTATTCTTACTTTCTTAGACTTTCCTAATGCTAAAAGTCGAACGTAAGTCGCTTTGAATATAGTGTTATTTTCCTCGCTTGGTAATTTGATTTTTTATCGTGGTTAGTATTGGTTTGATAGTCGGGAGGATGTATGGAAGTTTTGTTTTATAGCGCAAAAGGCTCGAACAGCTCTGAAAGAGTGGAGTGGGTGCTCAACTTCAAGGGGATACATTTCGATAGAATAGAGGTGGGCTCTAGCGAACTAGTGACAACGTACTTAGATATAAACCCTTTTGGTTATGTTCCATCACTTTCTGTCGATGGTTCTGTGTTTTCTGAATCAATGGCGATTATCGAGTATCTGGAAGAACGCTTTCCTAAGCCAACCTTATTTGGCAAAAATCTTGATGAAAAAACTCATATCCGAAGAGTTTGTGAATACGTAAATACCAGCATCCACTCTCCCCAAAACAGAACCGTATTAAAGTTCATGCGTCCAGAGTTAGATGAAATGTCAAAGCGCGAACTTCGTGGGGATTGGATTATGAGGTGCCTAGAAAAGCTAAGTACGTCAATTTGCCGTGAATCAGGATTGGCAGTGGGTAACAGCTTTAGTGTCGCCGATATATTTGTGGCTTCAATCTATAAAAAAGCGTTACAACATGGTTGTGTAAAAAGTGACTTTTACGATAAGCATTTGATGTACGTTAGGGCAAATGAAAGTGCCTTGGTTTCTGAGCCACAAGCATAATAAACAACATAAAATAGATTCGATATGCGTGGCATTTTTTACTATGCATTTTTTGTGATTAGGCATATGCCGAAGCATCGTGTTGAGTGCCTCACACCTCAATCCGGCACCAGACTTAGTTTAAACATGGAGTGTAAATATGAAGCAAGATTTTTCTGAATTAGCGACCACCGATTACGGAAACATATTGAGTAACGGCCACTTTATTGATTTCAATATTGGTCCTCTTTGGCAGGGTATGCCGAGAATTTTTGGTGAAGCATTTACGGTTCAGTTAACTTCGGGCGATAACCTAATGCTTCATGCTGCAATATACGAAGCACCCGAGGGGTCTATCATTGTTGTCGATGGCGTTGATAGCAAATATGCGGTAGCTGGCGGCAATGTATGCGCAGTCGCTAAGAGTCGAGGAATAAAAGGCTTTATTATTGATGGTGTAATTCGGGACTTGAGTGAAATTTCAGATATGGAGTTTCCAGTTTTTGCGAAAGGCGTCCATCCGGTACCGGGAAAAAAAGAGGTCTACTCTGAATTAGGTGTTTCAATCACTTGTGGGGGAGCAAACGTCTCTACGGGAGATTTCATCGTTGCTGATGTAGAGGGTATTGTCGTTATTCCTAAATCAAGAAAAGATGAAGTATTTGTCATGGCTTCAAAGAAAGCACGTGAAGAAGCTTCATTAAAACTAGCTGAGTGGGAAATGAATCATAGGGCTAAAATAGCTCAAGCAATAACCTCTGCGAAACAAAAAGCTTAGCTGATGTTTCAAGTTGATTCGCTGTCTGCGCCATTTCTATTCGAACTCGCTGTGCGGCGTTCGTTGCTCACGACTTAACGCAGCATCATTAAGTTAATATGAACAAACAAAAACTTGAATCCCTAATTCACCAAGTTCCTGAGTTAATCGAAACCGCTAAAGTGTGTCGTGAAGTAGGCTTGCCAAACTTCTATATCGCAGGCGGTGCAATTACTCAAGTCATCTGGAATAGCATCGAACGCAAACCGCTTCTCGATAAGGTTAAAGACTTTGATATTGTCTATTTCGACAACTCTAATCTTTTCACCGAAGATGAATTCAAAAGTCGTATTAGTGCACGATTGAGCCATTGCGTAGACGTGGATGTGAAAAACCAAGCAACCATACATGAGCGCTATGCTGAGAAGTTCGGTTGTTCCATTCAACCATATGAGCGTGTTGAGCAAGGTATTGAATCTTGGCTTTCTGCGTTTGCCATTGGGTTTACTCTCGATAATTCAGAAAACATCACACTGTTCGCGCCTTATGGGTTAGATGACGCATTCAACATGTTGATCAAGCCAAATAAACAAGCAATGACCGAAGCGAACTACAACAAAATGACGGCTGGTTATAAGGCTAGGTGGCAGCAAGTACAAGTGCTATCTTGGAGTTGACTTACTAATAAACTGTTCATGGAGGAATTATTATGGGAACTATAATTGGTTTAGTCATTCTTGCTGCAATAGATTGGTATCTGGTTCGTAAAACAGGGTTCCATATTCATCAATGGATTTCTAGGAAGTACGCAGAGCATCTACAAGGCAAGGAAAACAGTAAATAGTGTTGGCGTGGTTCGATTGTGCGTTTTAAGGAAGATGAGAGAGCATGGAAAAGGTTGATTGGCACAAAAATCAGATTGACGAGAATACGTTAATCACGGATAGCTACAAAACGACTCAGAATGTTCGTCGCTATTTCAAATCCCAATTTGGTGACCAGTTTAAGTTCGATCGTGATTTCATGCTTTGGATGAAGAATGCCACTGGATTGACGATGGGTGATGCCGCGCAAGAATGGGCGAAGCGTTATCAAGTTAAGTAATAACGTTTTATACGATTACAAAAATACCGCTGATTGATTCAGCGGTATTTTTTATTGTGCTTATCGTTTTGATAAGTAACGTATAGGTCTAGTTCAAAGAGGCTACTTCAACGCTTTGTGTCTCGTTTGCGACTTTCCAATCACCCCCTAGGGCCTTGTACACCGCAATCGTGGTATTAGCGGTTTGCAGTTTGGCTGCGACTTGGCGGTCTTGCATCATCTTCTGTTGTCGTTGTGCATCGAGCACCGATAAGTAATCCACTAGACCGGCTTTGTACAACGATTTGGCTTTGCTCACGGCGTTATCGACCGCGTCTGTTGCTTCATCAATGCGCTTTTGGTTTTCTTGGCTACGACCGTAAGCAAACAAGCTTGAATCGACTTCTGCGAATGCGCTGTCTACCGAATGTTGGTAGTTGAGTGCAGCAGAGCGAAATCTTGCCTCGTTCATCTCAACCATGGCTTCACCTCGGCCACCATCAAACACATTCCAACTGATACCCGCAGACGCTGCCCAACCAAATGAGTCGCTACTGAACAAGTCATCAAAACTTCCAGCCGTGACACCTGGTGTGCCCGTTAAGAAGAACTTTGGATAACGATTGGCGATGCTTGCGCCAAGCTCTTCGTTAATGGCCGCCATTTCACGCTCTGCGATACGGATGTCTGGGCGTTGTTCTAACAAGTCAGAAGGTAAGCCCGTTGGGATAACATCGTTCATGCGTGGCAAGGTAAATTCGCCCGCTAAACGTTGGTTGATGTTCGCTAGCGATTCTCCCAACAACACTGCCATACGCTGCTTGTGAACTTGTTCTGCAATTTCTAACTGTGGAACAATCGACTCTGTGGCTGCGAGCATCGCTTTGGCTTGAGCAAGATCCAACTCAGAACCATAACCGCTGCGAACCACTTTGGTCACCAACTCAAGTGTACGTTGTTGGTCTTGGATGTTATCCATCGCAATCGCTTTGCGTTCTTGCGCGCCTCGATATTGCAGGTAGTTGTGAATCACGTCTGCAGTAATCAGTGTGTTCAAGCCTGATTGGAATATCTCGGCTTGTTCTACTCTAATCGTTGCCGCGTTAGATTGTCTGTCGATACGCCCAAATAAGTCCATTTCCCATGCGATACTCGCGCCTAAGAAACCGCCATCGTGTTGTGCATCAAGTAATGACATGCCGGTTGCCGATTGAACGGCATCAGACGCGCCAAATACAGGGCCGAGTAGGGAGTCGTTCTCACTCAATTGATAGTTGTAGTAACCTCCGCCGACATTGACTGTTGGCACTTTGAAAGATTCAACGACACTCTTGTATGAGTTAGCCATGTTGATTCGTTCAGCTGCGAGTTTGAGTGGGATGTTCTGACTTTGAACATCGGCCACCAACTGGTTAAGCGTTGGATCATTGAACTGTGTCCACCAGTGAGTATTTGATTGGTTTGTTTCGCTTTCGCTTTGGCTTTGACTCTCTTGGCTGTACAAGAAGGTTTCTGCCATAGTGGTTTGCGGCTCTTCGTAATCAGGGCCAACCGCACAGCCTGTCAGTAACAAAGCTAGGGCAATAGGAGCCACTTTAAATCTAGGTAATAGATACATGTTATTGCTCCTTATTGAGTGATGTTTGATTGTTGAGTCTGTGCGCTGCCATTCGGCGTTGCATCAAGGACAACAATTGCGTCTTGGATTGCTTCGTTTACCGTTATGCCATTCTCTTCTGAACGATAGAAGAGTTTATACAACGCAGGCATCACGAAGAGAGACAACACGGTCGCTGCTGCCAAGCCACCTATGATAGTTGCGGCCATTTGGTCGAACAGTAGATCAGTAAGTAGTGGGATCATGCCGAGTGCGGTGGTTAGTGCACCCATTGAGATCGCCATAGTGCGGTTTACTGTCGCTTCTTTGATTGCGTCCGACAGTGAGCGACCACCTTTACGTTCAAGCTCAATTTGGTCCATTAATACAATGCCGTTTTTGATGATCATACCCGTGAGAGTTACCGCACCAATCAACGCCATAAAGCCGAAAGGTTTATCCAATAACAACAAACTGAATGTGGCACCTGTTGCTGCCAACGGCAGGGTAGTGAAGATGATGACGGGTTGTTTGAAACCGTTAAACATCGCCACCAAGATGATGACCATTAACAAGATCGCTTTTGGCAGTTGCTTAAGAATATCGCTGACGGCTTTGTGTTCGTCGTAGTATTCACCCCCCCATTCAAGGCTGTAACCCGGTGGAAGTGCGATAGCTTCAATATCATCAATTACTGAGTTTCTTACCGCCGCTGGCGTGGTGTAACGACCAACACCGGCTTGTGCTGTTATGGTTTTCACGCGGTCGCGACGCCAAATCATGGTCTCTTCGCTAGTCAGTTCAAATCCATCGACAACTTGACCCAGTGGCACGCTGTGTAAGCCAAGTAACGAGCGAACGGGTAATGTTTCTAGTGATTCGATTGAGTTTTCAGTACCACGTAATTGAATGGTGACTAATTCATCGTTTAGGTTCATGCGACCCAAAGGCATACCTTCAGACGCACGTTTCATAGCAAAGGCAATATCAGCACGGTTAATACCTGCAAGGCGAACCTTATCTTGGTTGATGATCGGCTCTAGCACTTTGCTCTTTTGACGCCAGTCATCACGCACGTACTTAGTATCTGGATGTGCTTGGAAAATGGCTTTCGCTTGGTTTGATAAGCCATGTAAAACGTCTACATCTGGGCCTGAGAAGCGTACTTCGACGCTGAACTTGTCTGAGGTCGCCAGTTTCAAGCTTCTAAAGCGCGGGTCGGCGTTAGGAAATTCTTGAGTTAACCATTTGTCACCACGAGCAATTAGTGGGCTCAATGATGGGAAATCAGTCGCGTTGATTAGGATCTGCCCATAAGCTGGGTCGAACGGTTCTGGCTCAATCGTTACAGAGAAGCGGGGCGCACCTGCACCGACATAAGTCGAGATACTTTCCACTTCAGGTTGTTCAAGTAACCATGCTTCGATACGTTTCATGTCTTCCGACGTTTGTTCAACCTTGGCACCATTTGGTAGCCAGTAATCAAGGAACAAGATCGGTCTGTCTGCTTGAGGAATGAAATTAATCGCGACATTTGGGATAGCAAAAGCCGTCACTAAGATAAGTGGAATTAAGCCACTCAGCGCTTTTAATGGGTTATCGACTGTCCAATTAACGCTCTTGCGGTATAAGCTGACTTTGGTGTCTGTTTTCTGTTTGGTTGGTTTGATGAACATCCAACACATCAGGGCGGTGAACGTCATTGCCACGAACCAAGACAGCAGCAGTGAAGAAGCGATGATTAAGAATACCGAACTCGCAAATTCAGCGGCATCTGTCTGAGAGAAGATAACCGGGCTGGCCCCCATGATTGCGATAACGGTAGCGCCAAACAGTGGGGTTGCTGTCTCTTTCACTGAATCGATAGCCGCAATAGTACGGTCGATACCTTTGTTGATCTTTACGATCATCATGTCGGTAATCACAATTGCATTATCAACCAACATACCAAGTGCGAGGATAAATGTACCCAGAGACACACGGTGCAAATCAATCGCAGTAATGTTCATGTAGATCAGCGTTAGTAGAATGGTCAGCAATAAGCTTGAACCCACGATCGTTGCACTCTTTAAGCCCATGAAAATCGACAGCACGACAAATACAATCGCGACACTTTCAAGTAGGTTACTAACAAAGTTATCTATGGATTTTTGAACCTCTTCAGGTTGGTTAGCTACGGTTGCAACTTCAACACCCAATGGCAGCGATGCTTGGAACTCGTTAACGATGCGGTTGATGTCATCGCCCAGAGATACCACATTCACGCCAGAGACCGGACTCATTGCGAGAGTTACTGCTGGGACACCGTTGTAGCGGTTTTCCGTCATCATCGGTTCTTGATAACCCATGGTCACTTCAGCAATATCACCAAGTCGTAGCAGGCCCGTTCCTAACTCACTCACGCCACCTTTGATCATCAGATTTTTAATATCAGCGAGCGAAGTGAATTGGCTCGACTGTTGAACACGAATACGCTCGCCACCGGCAGAGAATTTACCCGCATCAAATGTGGTGTTCTGTGTGTTCAGTTGGCTCCAAACCTGAGCCATGGATAAACCATATTGAGCCAAGCGTTCGTCTGGAATATCGATATGAACCACGCGAGGCTGAACGCCGTGCAACTCGACTTTCTTAATGCCGTCTACGGTCTTAATGCGACGTTGTAACTCTTCCGCGTAGCTGCGAAGTTCTGAGGGTGAAGCATCTGCGCCATACACAGAGAAAAGCATGCCGTACACTTCAGAGAACTCATCTTGTACGATGCTGATCTGTGCCGTGCTTGGTAACAGCATTTTCATGTCTGATACTTTACGACGAAGTAAGTCCCACTCTTGTGGCAGTTCTTTTGAGTTCAGCGATTCTTTTAAGTCAACAAACACCATCGACATACCCGGACGAGAAAGCGAGCGCAGTCGGTTTAGGTTTGCCATTTCTTGGAGCTTGGTTTCAACTGTGTCCGTGACTTGTTGTTCTACTTCTTCGGCTGATGCGCCTGGGTAGAGTGTTACCACGACGGCCGTTTTAATGGTGAAGCTTGGGTCTTCAAGTTTACCGAGGTCGAAGTAAGAGTAGAGTCCGGCAATCACGCTCAATGCGGTGAAGAACAAGACGAAGGTTCGTTGTTTTATGGCAAAGTCAGCTAAGTTCATGGTACTCACCTACAAATTTTTAACTTGGATTGATGAAAAATGTTGGCCTTCTTGAACGTATTGAGCGCCGTTCACAACGACATAGTCACCATCGTTGAGTTCTGATTCGACACACGCTGTATTTTCAGCGAGTGACGCAACATGTACGGAAACTGATATTGCTTGCGAGTCCTTGATGGTGAACACTTGTTCGTTGCCTGATTGGTTAACGATGGAAGAGTAAGGTAGGCAAAAATTGTTGCTTTTTTCACCCAGTTGAGTAGTGAGGGTGACGGCTTTACCAGGCAGTAAACGAAGGGTGTCGTTCTTTGTTAAGTCATCTAAGCGATAAGTGACTGAGTAAGTTTGTTTGATTGGGTGAGGGAGTGTTGAGATCTCAGTTGCTTGGCCTGTGATAGAGTTTTTTGCGTTATACCAACTAATGGTTGCTTGTTGATCGGCTTTGAATTGATGAATTAAGTTTTCAGGTACATCAATGGTGACTTCAAGCTTTTCTGGCTTGTGAATGGTGAAAACCGAGATTCCCGGAAGTACTTGTTCGTATTGATCGAAATTTGAAGATGCAACCACGCCATCGAATGGCGCAAGCAGGCGAGTGTAGCGAACCGAGTCTTTGGCTCGACGAATGTTTTGCTCAACCACTTTAACGGCGGCTTCGCTGCGTTCGTAACCGCTGATCGCACGGTCTAAATTGACGTTGGCAATCGCGTTGTCAGCAATCGCTTGTCTTACTCGAGCTAATTCTGCTTTTGCTAATTTATGAGCCGATTTTGCTTCTAACGCACGAGCTTGTAGCTCCTCTAACGCAACTTGGTAATCGTGCGGATCTAGCTGAGCTATCGCTTGGCCTTTCTTAACGCTGTCGCCAGTTTTTACTAACAATTCTTGAATGGTACCGGGAACGCGAAAAGCCACGCCTGCTGTTTCAACCGATTGGAGCTTACCCGTAAAGGTTTTGCTGGCTTGTTGAGATTTCGATTCAAGTTGGATGACTTGAATTGGGCGCGCTTCCGTTGTTTTGATCGAAGCTGCTGACGGTTCCAGAGAAACAGATGGCTCCGTGACAACAGACTGATTGCAACCGATAAGAGGCAAAAGAGTGGCGGCGAGTAGAGAGTAGCGATAGATAGACATCATGAATTGCTCCGAAATATTGATGGGGCAATTCTATCGAGATGACGCGCAGAGATAATCAGTGCTAACGGTATAACACTGTCACATTATTTGAGACAATAATTAGAGTTTTGGTAATTCTTGTAATAAGAAATCAATCAATAACTGGCTGGCATGACTCAATGCTTTTCGCTGTGGATACAGCAACCACGCTTCTTCTTTTTCCAAAGTCTCAGTCGGGAACAGGTTGACCAGTGAGCCTTCTTTGAGCTCTTGTCGAACCATCAATTGGGGTAATAAGGCAATGCCTCGGTGACGGGTAGAGGCACCTTTCACAAAGCCAATACTGTCACTGACGATAGACGGTTCAACTTTCACAACTTGATTCGATATTTCCCACTCTTTATCTATATCACCACTTGGCCAGCGGAAACACACAAACGGAAATTTAGACAGTTCTTCAAGCTTTGTGGGTTTGCCTGACTTAGCGAGGTATTCAGGGCTAGCAACAAAAATACGCTGTAAATCCATTACCTTACGAGCGACGACATTCGAATCTCTTAGTCGTCCTCCATGCATAGCAAGATCTAACCCTTGACGATACATGTCGATAAATCCATTACTGATACTGCGAATATCAAGCTCAACCTCTGGGTAGAGATCTTGGAACTTAAATAGGGTGGCTTGAACAATATCACCGGTTTCAGGGAGCAAACCTATCTTCACGCGACCATGTGGTACTTCCAATAAGTTAGACGCCATGTGATTGGCCTTTTCAAGCGCGCTCAGTGCTTTCAACAACTCGTTGTAATAGAGTTCGCCCGACTTAGTCACCGATAAACTGCGTGTTGTACGAAAGAAAAGCTGCATGTTGAGTGCTTTCTCTAGATCGTTAATACGTCTACTCACGTTCGCTCGAGGCACGTCCAGTGCGTTGGCGGCAGCGGTAAAGCTTCCGAGTTCAACAACAGTAGTGAATAGCTTGAGATCTTCGATTTTCATAGGAGATACGCTTTGAATACAGGGCTGGAATATCTGTTCGGTATCGTATACCAAATAGTATATAAAATCGAAAAAACCAATGAGTAATCAGCTACTCATTGGTTTTAATAGGACTTGAATCAAAAAGAGAGGGACTAGTACAAACTGATACTGACAGCAGTTAGCAGTTAGTTGTTAGTAAAGTCTACTTTTTAACGCCCTCGGCCATCGACCATCACAACAATCGTCTTCGTGATAATGCTCAGGTCAGCAGCAATCCAAGATTTTACAGAACATAGACTCAGTGCGTAACTATGGTCAAAACCGACTTTGCGGCGAACATCATCAATGCAAGTGTCATAGCCTTGATTGACCTGAGCAAGCCCCGTAATACCAGGCATGACGCCATAAGTACGGTCTGCAAAGTATGGGATTTCATTCTCTAACTTGTTGTAGAAGGTTGGGCGTTCAGGGCGCGGACCAATCAACGACATTTCACCTTTAAGCACATTGAACAACTGGGGTAGTTCATCAAGTCGTGTCTTTCTCAAAAAACGACCCACAGGTGTTATACGAGGGTCATTCTGTGTAGCCCAAACCGCACCAGATCGAGTTTCTGCATCTTGATACATACTACGAAACTTCATGATTTCAAAAATCTCCATTTTTTCTGGTGTCGATTTTCCCACGCGCAGTTGGCGATAGAAGATAGGACCGCGAGAAGTCAATGCAATGGCCAGTGCGATAAAAGGGAATACCGGAGATAAGACGACTAACGCGAGTAAAGAGCTAACAAAATCAAAAGTTCGTTTCGCGCGAGAAATCTTGCTTTGGTATAGGTTTTGGTTTGATAGTTGGTCAATATTCATCATAGTCAGTCCTTAACGATTAGCTCTAGTCCAAGGGGAGTTTTCAAGTCCTAATAGGTAACGTACGCCACCAATGAAGTTGGCATAATGACCAACGATTAAATAGGAAATTAAAGAAACAGGTTTGTTGATGAGTCTGCTAGGCAAGATGCAACCAAGTACACCAATGCTGTAAACAAACACTTGTGCCCAAAGAAGTACTTCAAACAATAGATATTCGTTGAGTAATATTGAGCATATTAAGCACACAATCATTAGATATGGGGTTAACAGTCGTAGCCCTTTTCCTGAAAAGAACGCAAAAGCGATGCCTTTGAATTTAGGGCTGAACAGGCCAAACAAACGTATGGCTTGTTGCATGTTGCCTGCTGAGATTCGCAGCCGTCTATTGAAGTCAGTCTTAAGATTTGACTCTTCCAGCTCCAGTGCAACCATCTGTGTTTCGTATTCTGCGATGTAGCCTTGTTTGACTATCTGCATTGGTAAAATGAAATCGTCGTTAATAGTATTAAGTGGTAGTGGTGTAAACAATGCCGTTCTGAACAGATAAAAAGCACCGTGCGAACCTAAACTTGAACCAAATGACGCTTCGCACTCTTTCACTGATGTTTGATACTGCCAATATGCATCTTCACCTACATTACCTGTTGGACATAATTGATAGGTTGCGTTTACCACACCAACCGCGTCACTTTCAAAGTGAGCAGCAGCAATCAACAGTGCATCTAATGAAATCAGGGCAGACACGTCACTGAGCGCTGTAATATTGCTGGTAATATTAGTCACTTCTTCATTGAGTACCGCCACTTTACCTCTGTTTTGAACATGGTCGTGTATCTCAAAGTGAATGTCGCTACACATTGCTTCTTGGATGGTCATTTGGGCGATATTTACTGTGTCGTCGGTACAGCCATCGCAAGCAATCACGACACGCAGTTTCGTTCTTGGATAATCTAACGCCGCTAAGTTACGAATCTTATCTGCTATCCATTGTTCTTCGTTAAACGCAGGAACAAGAACAGTGACCGTTGGAAGTGTGCAATCCTGTTGTTCATCTTTGTAACAACGAGAGCTTTCGCTCACAGTACGCGCTGGATGATGTCTTGCATACCAACGCAACAGAATTGGATACGCCGCGTGATGATAAACAATCAAGACCCCAGAAAATAAACATAGGCTCGCGAGCAAAAGATCCATCATGCGCATACTCCCTTTGAAATATCGTCGTAAGATTCAACCATTTTTACTATGTCAAAGTTATCTAACACATAAGTACGAGGCGATAAGAATCGTTCGTGTTGGTTGTCTAGTAGCGCGCTAGCTAATCCCGTAATACTCCCTTTATTCACAAGCGTTCCACTGACTGGGCATAAGGTTTCATCAACGGCCCCTACATTCATCGCAACGGTAGGGACGTTACATGCTTGTGCCTCAAGAGTTGAAAGCGGTAACCCTTCATGACGTGAAGGTAAGCAGAAAGTATCCAGAGCGCCGTAAAAAGTAGTCATGTCTTCAACTAAGCCAAGAAAGATAACGCGATCATCAAGGTTTAGTCTGTTGGTCAGTTGCGCTAATTTTTTTTGTTTGGAACCGCCACCTGCAAATACGACAACCATATTTTGGGGCAGCAGTGCGAGAGCTTTGATGAGTTGGTCTTGGCCTTTAACGTGTTCCAATCGGCCTGCACAACCAATGATGTGCTTATCTTGTGGTAGATTTAACGCTGTTCTCGCGTCTATCTTCGACATCGGCTTGAATTTGTTGCAATCAACGCCGTTCTTAATGGTAATGATGTTCTCGTATGAGAAAGCAGAACGGAGTTGTTTGTAAACACGAGTTGCGTCAGCGACCAATGTTGGTTGAGCGGCCTTAAGCGCTAATGCCTGTAAGCGTCGGCGCTTGTCATCTTGAAGGTGCCAAGCGTCATGCTCAGTATGAATACGCGTTGGAACACCTGATACACGAGCAGCGTAACCCGCATAGAGTAGAGGACCGATGTGATGTGTGTGAACGACATCAGGGCGAATTCCTCTAAATGCTTTGATGAGTTTTATGATGATGTTGAATTGAACACCGGGCTCTTTGTCTAAAAACACAATTTGATTGTGGTAAGGCTGAAGCTTCGGCCAGTTCTTGATGGATTCGTCTTTGGTACCTTCAAGACTGACGATCAACACTTGATCAGCTGGCTTAGCAAGGCGCAGAAGATCCAGAGTTAACGTCTCCAAACCGCCAGGAGCAAGGTGCTGAACAACATGTATTATCTTTTTGCCATTCTTTGTGTTTTGCTTTCCCATAATATTGCTCCCTTCAGTAACGCTCTAATGTTGCAACCTAGCTTTCTGTTTCGTTCTGTTGTTACCAGTGCACGTGCCGTGCCAGTTAATTATTTGATAATTTTCAATTAGTTACATATGATTGAAGTTGAGGGTAAGGCAATTCTCAAAATAGGAATCAAAACAGAATCTGTGGCTGAAAGAATGATAAGAAAATCGGAGAGTTAATGGTCAAAGTGAAAACTGGCTACCAAAACCAACACAATTAAAAACGCCAGCGAGAGGCTGGCGTCTTCATGTGTGCTTAGCTAATTCTGGTTATGGCGTGAGTGCTTTGTGGCTAACTCATTCTAGGAATAACAGTAATAACGGGCACCCCCAAGATATCTTCAATTTCATCTTTTCGTTTGATTGAAGAATCAAACAGTTCGAACAATATCGCCAAACCGGTTCCTAAGCCGATGCCGGCAACTAGACCTGCAAGAATGAAGACGAATGCCGGCATGTTAGACTTGATGCTGGGTGTAAAGGGTAAATCGATAATCTTCACACGTTTGTTTTGTTCAAAAACACCTAATGATCCGGTTAATTGCGCCATCTCGTAACGTTCGGTGAGTTCATCGTAAAGCTGACGTTTAATATTCACATCACGTTGCAAGCGATACATCTCTTTTGCGTTCTCACCAAAGTTATTCGCTTTGTTTTCCAATTCAAAAATCATTGTACGAAGGCTTTTGGTTTCTTCGGTTAAAGACTCATAACGAGCTCGAACCAATTGCAAGCTATGGAGCTGTGTCACTAACAAAGGTTGAATGTCGGAAAGCTTGTTTAATGTCGTGCTACTCGCGATGTCCCACAATTGATCGCTGTTCATGCCAGGTTGTTTTTGTTCCAACAGCGCTTTTCGTTCATTCTCAAGTCTTTCTAGTTCACGAACTTTGGCTTGCACTGCACTGTGCTGGTTTGTGTATTTTGCTTGTAGCAGGGTAAGCGCACTACGAATATCGATGATCTGATCTTCTAAACGTCCGATAACTGGGTTCGTTTTTGAGAGTTGTTGGTCAATTGAACCCAAGCTTTTTTCTACACCTGATAGCTCTGCTTCTTTCTCTGCAAGTGTTTGTTTTAACGACGCTAATCGGTTTAAACTTTGGCTCTGAACTTCAGGTGTCGAATGCACATTTTCATTCACGTACAGCGCAAGTGCTTCTTCCGCTTTTCTAAGCTCGGCACTTCGTTCATCGATGTGGATTTTAAGGAAACTACTGGAGTCTTGAATCGAAGAACGTTCTGGTGCCAATAACTGCTCGATAAAGTGTTCACTGACAGAACGAAGTGTGTCTTCCATACCTATAGGCGTATCCGAGCTTAGGCTTATCTTTAGAAAATCTTTTCCTAATTGTGTGACTGACAAACGTTGTGATAGGTCGGTAATGATTTCTTGTTTCTCTACATTCGACATATCTGGAGTCGTCAGTTCAAGCTCTTGTGCTACTGAGTAAAGGACATGTCGACTGTGGAGCAAGGTGCGAAGTGCACTCATACGGTCTTTGAGCATGGTGGATACCGCAATATCTTCAAGAAACGGGTTCATCTTAGCCGTTTCCTGAATCAACATGCTGGTATGAGCATCGTATTTTGTTGGCGCCAACTTACTTACTCCGAAACCAACGAAAGGCAGAATGAGAATAGGCACCAAAATCACGTAGCGTTGACGCCACGCTGCATTCAATAAAACCAACAGGCGCAATTTTAGATTATTCATAATAGCTCCAACATCCAATGTACGAAGTTACCGCGGTTTTGCCAACTGTCCTTTGAGACAACAGAGACAGGGGTATTTTGTTGGTTACGAGCTCGGTTTAGAGCCTCCACCATTTGTTCCGCGCTCTCTACGGTTGATACATGCTCTTTGTAAGGAAGAAGCGCCGGAAACGGTGTTGCGATGATTGGCGTTCCGGCTGCAAGGTATTCCATGAGTTTTAAAGGGCTGCATGCGCGGATTTGTTCATTATCAACAAAAGGAAGTAAGCTCACATCCCAATGTTGTGAGTAGCTTGGCAGGGTATGATGAGGACGAGGCCCAAGGTAATGCACGTTATCAAGTTCAGGCAACGACAGGGTATCTAACTCGTTTGGACCAATGAAGACGAAATCCCATTCAGGCATAGCTTGAGCAACATGTTCGAGTAACGAATAATCTAACCACTTTGATAGGCTTCCATAAAAACCAGCGATAGGGCGGTGTTCACTTGGTAGGTCATGTGCTCTTGGTACTGGGGTCGAAAATAAACTGACATCGACTCCGTGAGGCAGCAGTTGAGCTTTGTCTTTAGGGAACTTCGTCATCAAGTTTTCGCTGGCTGCAAAAATGAGGTCAGATTTTTCAATTAATTCGGATTCATGTGCAGCAACAGTTTGATGGTCAACACCAGCCAAAGCGCTAAAATCATCGCCACAATAATACACAACAGCGGATTCATTGAGGTGTCCGCACAGGTCAACAGCCGTCGGCAATGATGTCCATAGAATTGGAGCGTGCAAATCAAGCTCTGCAATAATCGGCTTTAGTTGTTTTAACATCATCCATTGAGCCAACTGACGTGCAATAGCAGACGAGGGCGCAGGAATGGTTCTGAGGTTAACGATGGTTATGTTGTCCACCTCATTTGAATCAAGCATGTTCTGAGTCACTGCTTTAGTTTTGCCAAACAGTTTGTTGGACGCTCTTTGGATATCTTTGACACACAATTTTGGCTGTCTTAAACCAATGGAGTTTACCCATAACACTTTATGTTTTTCAGCAAGGTGACGAACCAAATGCTGAGTAGACGAAGGTAGACCACCGAAA